>OMVU01000121.1 GCA_900314565.1 uncultured Eubacteriales bacterium | reverse complement strand
GCGGGAATCGAACCCGTCGTAAAGCCTTTTTATATCGGCTTAATCATAGCACATTCCAATTTCTGTTCCAATTCCTATATTTTTCTTGCGCCGGCGCAATTCCGCGTTATAAATAAATATCACTCATTGAGTGTTTTTCTATTGACATATCACCCAATGGGTGATATTATAATAATAACAAATAACAAAGCACTCACGGGGGATAAGACAATGACTATCACAGTTAAGAGATGGATCGGAGATCAGAAATACGACGAGATGAAGGTCTATAACAGAGCACCTGAATTTGTATATGCTGAGACTGAGCAGGGCAAATACTACGCTGATACAGAAAACGACACCATCACGATGGTTGTCCTCAATGTTCTCAAAGAATCCGCAAAAGCAGTCCAGGTTGAGCTTGAGACAATGAACCTCAACACAGACGAATATGTAGCAAAGAAATGGACGACATGGTTCCCGAAGAGCCAGATCGTAGCACTTAACTAATAAGGATTAAGAGAGGAGAACACTATGAAAACAATGTACGCCATCAGAGACATCCCTTACAACTACGACACCAACGACGAGCCGACAGACTTCCACATTTTCGAAGCTGACAACATGGAAGCGATCACCGCAGAGCTGATCCGAATCGGCGCCGATAATGAGCACTACAGTATCGAAGAATACAGAGTCGATGATGACGGTGAGTTCTACGAAGGATCCGACTATGACACTCCCAGCAACTTCCGGAAGCGCACAGCCGTGGCCCGCTCCGTCAAGGACATCTGCAGAATGGCCGGCATGAGCCAGAATGCGATGGCTGACTACTTCTCAATCCCCCGCCGGACATTCGGCAACTGGTGCACCGAGACAAGGGAATGCCCCGAATACACAAGGCTGATGATGCAGGAGATCTTAGGACTGTATCGCAGATAACTAAAAATAGCCCCAGAGGATTTCTCCTCTGGGGTTTCTTATGCGAAAAACGTATGCTAGCAGAAAACGTTCTTCTCCTATTTGAATAGTACGCCCCATGTCTTCGGGCCGACTTCTCCGTCAACTTCGAGGCCGTTTGCCTTCTGGTATGCTTTAACCGCTGCCTCTGTCTTGCTTCCGAAGTCTCCGTCCTCTGTGAGTTTATATCCTTTGGCATTGAGCATCTTCTGCAGCTGAAGCACCGCGGAGCCCTTGCTCCCCTTCTTGATGAGCGGCATGGTCGCCGCCTTAGGCGTACTCCCGTCTGACTGTATGCCGTTTGTTACGGCTGTGGCTGTGTGATGCTTATCATTGAGCAGTACATCTCCAGCCACCAGGTAGGCGGAGCTTGTCAGATACTTCGAGTCCGTGAGGCAAGCAAAACCCGCTGCCTGCAGTCCCGCTCTCATGTTCCCCGTATAGGTGCAGGAAATCTTCTGTAGCTCCGGTCTGTTGAGGATATAACCGGCCGCTTTAATGTTCGCGATCACGCCTGCGGAGCAGTCCGCCTCGCACGCCACGGTGATCTTGGAAGGATCATAGTTTACCTTCTGCAGCTCATTCCAGTATGTCTGCCTCTGGTACTGATCATAACCAATGCGGTTGTTATTTGCTGCCTTGGTGGCCAGATCTGCCAAGCACGCTCTTACCGCAGGATCCGGATGGCGGAGCACGCAGTTCCACGGTCTATTATACCAGTCACGGATCTGCCATTCGCGGCTTGTCTGATCACCGGCGGCGCCGCCTTTGTAGTTTCCATGTTCGTCACTTCCGGAGTTACTGATCTTGACCGGATTCGTTGTCGGGAATATCTTTACGTTGTCCTTAGCCAGAGCATTTTCCTTTGGTGCCGTCTTCCTGCAAGACATGTTGAATTCCCGGTTTACCACTGAAATATCAATCTCATCGTTGATGCCATCAACTCTTGCCTTGTTGGAATACTGCCACATCGCATAGACTCCGCCGTATGTGCAGGATGCGGCATACTGGGCACACCATGTATTATCCCGGACCTGCTGCGGGAGCTCTCCCATGTTGATCTGATTATTCAGCCACGAAGTAGAGGCATAAATACCGCAGGGGATGCCTGCTGCCACGAGCTTGTCCGTGATCCGCTTCAGGTATCGAGTCCTCGTAGCCGTACTGATGTCGTTAGCCACCCCTTTGTCCACTCTCTCCGAGTCGAGCCAGAGCGGCATGCTCAGATTCAGGCCTGCCACGTTCATTATGATCCAGTCTGCTTCCTGGTCCGCTTCCTCATCGCTCAGCGGCGTAGGGAAATAGTAGACAGAATACGGGATCCCCGCTTTTATCACTCCTTCGGCGTACATTTTGAAGTGGTAGTCGTATCCGACTTTGCGATATCTCGGCGTTCCCTTTATGGACCCTCTCAAGCCCATTCTGAGGACCACTGCATGGCCACTTTTCTTAACCTTGTTCCAGTCAATGTTATCGGGTTGGAACTCCGAAACGTCAATAACTCTTGTGCCGGGCGCCACGGTGCTTACAGTGCCCGACGTCTTGACCTCTGTGGCATAACCATCAGAGTCAAAGCTATAGAGTTTACCGTCGATTGTGGCTCTGCAATTGACGTAGCAGCGCCCTTGGATATGAGTCTTGTCGCTGAGCGGTTCTAAGTAGCAGCGCTTGCCCTTGTACATTACCCAGCCAGTGGCCATCTTTCCATCTGGTCCGAGGTAATACCATGCTCCATCATCGAAGATCCATCCGGTATGCATGGCGCCGCTGTTCTCGAAGTAATACCATCCGGTCTTACCGTCCTTGGTGAGCCAGTGCCAGCCGGTGAGCATGACGCCGTTCTCGTCGAAGCAGAATGTGCTAACCCCTCCGCTCCATAAGAGTACTTGCCAGCCGGTGAGCATGACGCCTGTCTTCTGATCAAAGAAGAACCAGTCTTTTTTGTTCTTCTTTTTGCTCTGGCTCCATTGAAGTTCTCTCCAGCCGGTAAGCATCCAGCCATCTGCGTCAAAGTAATACCACTTCTTGTCAATGAGAGCCCAGCCCGTCGCCCACGATCCGTCTGGATATCTGTACCACATTCCTTTTGAGCCTTTTTCCCAGGAAGCTTTCAGCATCTTTCCCTGATATGGGACTTCGGCCGTGTATGTCTTACCGGCGTGCTTGATCGTGACTTTACCTTCTGCAAAGACCATGTCGATATCGCCGTGGATATCGATAAATGTCATGCCGGCATTGATGGCGTCCTCTCTGCCGGTCATCAAAAAATCTGTGAGACTCAGAGAAAAATCATTATCCCAGTAGAATCTGCAACCGCGTTTATACAGCCAAGGGCACATCTGAGAGGGCTTGAGATAACCATCTGCCGACATATCGTTGCCGTGGTGCCCGCCCTTTACGATCAGCGGGTTGAGGTTATATTTGTATGCGCACCACATACTGGCGTCGCCAGTAGTGAGATAGCGCAGCGCTGCGAACCAGTAGCACAGAGAGCCATCATTAAGATATGCGTCAGAATTTCCCGTGTATTTCGGGTACTGCCTATAGACGGTGATTTTAATCTCGCCGTGCTCGATCTTGTCCTCATTGCCCAGATATATGACCGGGATGCCCTTGCTCTTAGCTTTATCAATGATCTTCCGGAGTGCATTGATGTCGCTCCTGATCGCGCTACTATGGCCCGTGATAGAATCCGGATCCTGGCAGTACAAACCTCTTGGCTTGAACCACGGATCAGACAAGATCTTGTCGATGCCGTCGCGATGGTCGTAGTGGCAATGTGAGATGTGCAGGTACGGGTCCCTTATGTTAATTGATTTCAGATGAGCAATTAATCTTGTGGCATATCGGTCGCAGCCACCATCTATTACATCGAAGTTTTTCCCGTCAGTAGCAATCTGCGTGTCTCCGTTGCGAGTTTCGCCACCCGAAAAATCGGAAGAATACATACCTAATGCTTTAATGCTGATCATTGTCTTTCCTCCTAATAAAAAGAGAGGCCCCGAAGGGCCTTCCGCATTACTGCTCCATATCTACTTCCGGAATTCCTGCAAGGGATGTCAGGAGGGAAACGACTCCAGCCAGAGCGGCTCCGGAAGCAACTCCCACCCAATTAACCTCGGTGATTCCGATTGCATTAGTGCCGATCAGCGCGACTGCAGTCTGCGCTACAGTCTTGAGAGCTCTTACGCCTGCTGCCTTTGCCCATCTGATCCAGTACTGCTTATCCATTCTTAGTCCTCCCTTCTTTCAGTTCGTCGAGTTCCTTAAACACCTGTTTCATGTTTGTCTCGAGCCCCGTCACTCTTCTGTCTATGTTGATCAGATCTTTGTTCATCGATTTAATGTCTGATCGCGTTTCATTTGTTGTGGCGCACACTGTGTCCAGCTTCATGTTTGCCTTCAGAAGGCCCTCTTTAATCCCGTCGAACTTTGACTCTTCTTTCTGGATGGTCTCCTTATCGTCTTTTTTGCCGTTCCTCGAATATGTTAATGCTGCGATGATGACCGACACGACGCTAAGCCCGATCGGGATCCAAGTTATATAGCTCATGACCTTTTTCCTTCTGATATGAAAAGAACGCCCCGAAGGGCGCCCTGGTTAATTTTTCAAAAAATCAGCTGCGGCATCAGATGAGATGTCCGCAGCGTCCAAACCCGAAGGTTTCAATCGTTTTTTTCGCCGGCTGTCGATCTCGGCCTTGGTCAGGTGCTTGGCACCTTTGGCCACGACCAGCTCGATCGGCTGTCTAGGTCCGCTCATTAATGGTTACCTCCTTAATATTTAACACGTCCAACGCGTTAGAATCGTTGACTAAGTTATTAACTAACCTTAACTAAGTATTGACTAACCTCAGTTAATCGTTTCGTCCGCACCAATAGCCCACAAAGAACACAGCGAGAAACATCAGCGGCGGTACGATATGGTCCAGCCACATGGTTACTCCCCCGGCTCTTCTGCCGGCGCTTCGTGTATGAAGACTTCGTGCCTCAGTTCGAATCCCTCCTTGGTTAGTAGAGTGACGCTGTCCGTCAGATGGGACGTGTCGACAGCCTGGCCTGCCTGACGAAAGAATTCCTTGAGGGCTTCGGCTTCGGTTTCATATTCCCTCACTGTTTTGCCGGCTGTGCCGTCGGTCCTGTTTGTGATCCTTACAACAAAAAAGTTATACATATCTCCTCCTTACTTCAGCGCGCTGATCGCGTCTGAAAGTGTCGTCTCAACAGCGTTCTTCCCCGGAATGATCCTTCCGCCGTGAGCGATGTTGGCCGTCACTCTGTACAGTTTCCCATTCACATTGACGAGAGCTCCGGTGGAA
>OMVU01000167.1 GCA_900314565.1 uncultured Eubacteriales bacterium | reverse complement strand
TATCATTGACATACTGATAGAAATTCCATGTGGTACCGCCGATCGTACGGTCATTCTGATCCGGCAGGATCTCTTTGACAAAATATCCGACATCCGTAAAATAAGTCTGATTATCCGGAGATGCACCTTTGGCCGGTAAATCCTCCGGGCAAACCCATGTCCAGTCATTATCCTCATTCAGCGTGATTTCGTAAATCTCACCATTCTGATTTTTATACGGCCAGGTCTGATTACTGTTGACTGTAACAACATTTCCCTCTCTATAGCCGCACCACAGTTGGAATTTGATTTCCGGATATCCGGTGGTGTCAGGCACACCACGCCAGCGTTTTTTGACTACAAGCTGCGGAGCCTCTTCGTTTACCGCATCAATACTGCTGCCACTGGAATAGATCCTCTGTGCGGCAGTTCCCGCCTCCGTACCGGTATCTCCTGTCCATGAACCATGTGCATAGAAATCAGCAGCATATCCTGTAGGATTGCTTCGAGTCTCGACAAAGTAGTAACCGTATATTAGGGCGTTAACGTATTTCGCGTTATCAATCGCAGCGACCAGGGATTCCGTCGCGATACTGTCGCGGAACAGGCTCCTGGGATGTTCCGCACTGATAAATGTATATTGTCAATAGGTAATCCTCAAAATTGTCATCAAAATTCCCTGTTTTTGGAAAGGGAATTCCTTGTTGTTGTCAGGACACGATTTCTTCATTCCGGGGTACTGTCTGGCGCATCAATGCATGCTGCATCCGATAACTTTTCCCGTCGAACATGATTAAGTGTCCATGATGGACGAGACGGTCAATCATCGCGGCAGCCATCTGTTCATCCGTAAAGATGCCTCCCCATTTTGAAAATTCGATATTTGTGGTCAGAATCAGACTCCTGCTTTCGTAGCTGTCCGATATCACCTGAAAAAGCAGCTCGGATCCATCCCGATCTACCGGCACATACCCCCACTCATCGAGGATCAGCAGGTCCTGTTGGTTAAGAGTTGTTCTCAGGCGCTCCAGCGTACCGTTTTTTCGCGCCTCGGCGAGTTTCAGAACCAATTCAGTCACCGTATAGAAACGCACCTTATAGCCTTTTTTGCAGGCCAGTACGCCTGCGGCGATTGCCATGTGTGTCTTCCCAAGCCCCACTGGTCCATAGAGAACCAGGTTCTGCTTCTTTTCGATGAAAGAGACATTTAACAGATCCTCTTTTGCCAGAGCTGGAGGCAGTTTGGTTTGGCAAAAGTCATAGCCATCAAAGGTTTTATAAACGGGGAAGCAGGCTCGTTTGATCAGCCGGTGGATGTGATTGATCTCCCGATTTTCGATTTCCTTTTTGAGGGCATCGCGCAGATACTCGATCTGCTTAGGGGTACCATCCGTCTGGCACATTTCTGGGATTGCTGCCGTGAAAAACAGTTTTTTGCAGTAACCGTTGATGTCGTCGAGTATCCCGGTCTGTTCCTTTGCTGTCATCATGATGCCTCATCCTCCCTTCCTGGACCCAAAAACGCCCTATCATACACTTCTAAAGATGGTCCTGACTCCGGAGGAGTATCAATACCATAGCCTGTGATGCGTTGCGCAATAATCGTGGCATCGGATGAATTAACATCTCCGTTTTTAAGGGACATAGTCATGGCATCCACAGCCGCTCTGTAACCATACTCATCGTTAAGCCCGCTCATAAGTCTGAGCTTTTCCTTAAGCTCCGGTTTTTCCAGTCCGTCCAGGTAATCCCTGAGCGGATCCGGAAGTTCCTTCCGTATACCGCTGTTGTTCCAGGCACCGGCATTTCGGGAAAGTACACTGAGTGTCGTGCTGTAATCAGAAACGTCGGTCCGTACATCGCCGTATTGACGTCGGTGCCGTACGATCAACTGACCATTTTCCTCGAGAACATCAATGTAATGAGCTCTGATACCGATTAACACTTTCTGATTATGGAGTTCAGGTTTGGTTGAATAGTAATGCTTTCCGTCAATGCATACCTTGCCGTAGCCATCCGCCTTGAACCAATCATACCGACATACATCAAATGGCCTTGATGGAAGGGACAGGAACTGCTTCTGATCTTCTTTGAAGAGATCTTTGATCAGCTGCAACTTCTTGTAATGAGGCTTGGCAGCCTTGCGCTCATTCATTGGGAGCAGAGTCTTGTTATATTCGACCATGTCATGATAGTGTGGCGCTGGCACAAAGAGGTTTCTCCGGATCGTCCCTACTTTATTCTCGACATTGCCCTTTTCCCAGCCGGATTCCGGATTACAGTACCTGACCTGAAAGCGGTATTGAGCACGGAACTTTTTAAACATCTCGGTTTCGATGACTTTGTCATGTACCCGATGGCCGACTCCGGTAGCATTGTCGAAGATCAGGACCGGCGGAACTCCTCCGATGTGGGTAAAGATATCCTCAAGTCCCTGACAGACGCACTCTGCGTTTTCACCACAGAAGAGCTGAGTATAGGAGTCATTGCTGAACGGAAACGAAACGACCAGATATTTCCTGCGGACGCAACGGTTGTCCTCATAGAAATCCGCCTCTCCGAAATCCACTTGAGCATAGCCGGGATCCCAGACCAGTTCCTGCGAAGCTTTGTTCTGGACATCCTTACGGATCTTTTTCAGATACCGCTGTACTGTCTCATAGCTGCCTGTATAACCTTGTTCCTCAACCAGCCGGTCGTAGACCCGCTGTGCTGTATGATGTTGTTTGCACCAGTGTTTTCGGTCCTCTTCAAGCCACTGCCTGATCACCGGTTTAAACGGATCAAGAATGGATGCCTTTGGCGAAACCGTAACTGGGTTGTCCGAAAAATCCTCCTTCTCCAGGTATTTCTTTATGGTTTTTGGATCAGCACCGGTTTTTTTATGAATTTCACTGATCTTATAGCCACTTTGGTATAAATCTCTGATATGATTGATATCGGACATGCTGAGCATCTTCCTTTCCTCCCTTATCTATTGGTTGTGCTTTAGATAAAGGATAATTTTGAT
>OMVU01000074.1 GCA_900314565.1 uncultured Eubacteriales bacterium | reverse complement strand
TCTAATAGCGCTCCCAAGGGCTGGCACCTCCTTTACCGGTTAACCGAAGAGACCGGAAAGCAGAGGCACCAGTACGACGCCGATCAGAGCGACACCGCCACCAGCCATCAGCTGCTTCATGCCCTGGGACTTGGCACCGGGGTTATCGTTGCCGTAGCCTTCGAGCAGGTTGATAGCGCCCCAGATACCGAGACCGGCACCGAGAGCGATGACGAGCGTCTGCAGTACGCCGACTGCACTGTTGAAAAATGCCATAGACTTTTTCCTCCTTTTGGGTTCCGCATTACGCGGGTGATAGGGTTGATAGAGACAAAAAAGCCCTCCTCCCGCAGCGCATGTGCACCTATGCCGCAGGAAAAAGGGCATGAAAAAAGCCGGGGACTGATTCGCGTGTCAGCCTCCGGCTATGTAAATCGATTATTCTTTATCCGTTCTTTGTTCTTCTTTGTCCGCTGTTCTCCGTTCCTCTGACCTCCTCGTGGTAGAAGTAGTCAACAATTATCGGATGTCCCTTCGGAACACGTTCATAAGGCGTTTCATTGTCTACGAACCGGCAGCCGTGCTTCTTTGCCATTTCTTCCGCTTTCTTTTCCAGCGCCTCAAAGTAGCTGCGGTCCTTCCTGTTGTAGATCTCTTCATAAAGCGGCAGAAGCTCCGGATGCTTTTCCGCGATATAGTTCATGATATCTGCCTTGAAGCCGCCCCTGAGATTCAGGTTTTCCAGCCAGATCAGATCGCACTGGTCCTTTGCGCGTTCAAAGATCGCTTCGATATCCGTAATACCCGGGAAGACAGGGGAAATGAAGCAGATCGTCCGGATCCCCGCGTCATAGATCTCCTTCATGGCGGCAAGACGCCGCCCGATGCTTGCAGCCGCATCCATATCATCCTTAAATGCTTCGTCCAGCGTGTTCACAGACCAGGAGACTGTCAGACGGCAGTTCTTATTGATCTCCTTCAGAAGATCCAGATCCCGGAGCACCAGATCCGACTTTGTGCAGATCACGATATCGCCGCCGCTGTCCTTCAGCTCCGTGAGCAGTTTCCTGGTATTCTGATACGTTTCTTCCAACGGATTATAGCCGTCCGTGACCGTGCCGATCACAATCTTCTGACCGGCATATTTTTTCGGGTCTTTGATGGCTGGCCAGTGCTTCACATCCATGAAGGTTCCCCAGGGTTCCGTATGTCCCGTAAAGCGTTTCATAAAGGATGCGTAGCAGTATTTGCAGGCATGGGGACAGCCCACGTATGGATTGACCGAATAGCCGCCAAGCGGCGTATTCGATTTCGTCATTACACTTTTCGTTTCTATATGGTTTACTTTGATCTCCGGCTGTTCCATGCCTTCTCTTCCTCCAAAACTTCATTCATTGCTTCGGGGAGCTCCTGCACCATGTGTTCCTCCCCGATGATCGGAACCAGATCTTCCTTCATAAAGACCGGTATATTCTTTCTGTGCGCCTGTTCTGTCAGGCTGTATGCCCACTCCGGCGCAGTATGGACCTTTTTCTTCATGGGACCGGTCATTGTTCCGACAACGATCCAGTCGATCCCCGTCAGATCCACTTCACCGGGATCATCGAACAGCGGCTCAAACGTCACATGATAATACTTCGCTCGGACGTTTTTGCGCAGCGCATCCAGCCGCCAAAGCTCGGATCTTCTTGTCACCGTGACTCCGAACCAGGCATTCTCCAGGTCTGTATGGATATTCAGCAGGTCCGGCCGCTTGGAAAGGAAGATCGCCTGATGCTGTGGCTGCTCACGTAACTTCTCAAATGTGGCACCCAGCCATTCCTGTTTCCACGCACACAGATCACTCATGCCTGTCAGCAGCCAGTTTCCGGGTTTCTCCCGGTCAAGCAGATGGAGTTTCTGCCCGTAGTACTCCGGCACAGAGAAATCATCCGTGATATGGAACCGTCGGCAGTTGTTTCTGGCATAACAGTAATCGCAGCCCACGGGGCATCCGACCACCAGGTTCAGATTTTTGATCAGGTCTTTAATGCAGACACTCATTTCGGCTGCCACCCTTCCAGGTTCAGACGGATCCTTTCCAGACAAGCCTCAAAGGTCCGGATCTCATCTTCCGTAAAACCCTGATAATAAATCTCGCTCATCCTGTCAGAAATGGCATCATAATCATCCTTCAATGCTTTGGCCATATCGGTAAGGAAGAGCAGGGTCTTTCTTTTATCTCCTGGATCCTGCTGTCTTATGATCAGTCCGGACTTCTCCATACGCTCCAGCATTGTCGTCAGGGAAGTGATTGCCAGACCGCACTTCTCTGAGATCGTTTTGATTGGCACACCGTCTTCCTGCCAGAGCACATAAAGGATCCTGCCCTGAGCTCCGTTAAATGCCTCTATTCCCTGAGAAGCCAGTATTTTTTCAAAAACACGGTCTCCCAACTGCTTGATCTTGGAGACCTGAAAACCCCCGTTTGTTCGCATAAAAAATCTCCTATATGGTAGTATATTGCTACTATATAGGAGAATTATGCTTTTGTCAACTGTTTTTTATGATCTCATGAAACCGCCCAGGCTCTCACTCGCCATCTGTAATACGCCTTCGATTATGCCGGTTCCGGCAGTGATAAGGACCAGAAAGACTTCCATCACAATCAGGATCGCCATGGAATTCCAGGTGTGCTGCACGATGGTAAAGATGATGCAGCCGAACACGATGAGCATGAGAGCACCGAGGATAAAGGACGAGACCTCCATCCCTATCTTAACCAGCAGCCGGAGGATAGCGAGAAGCAGTACCACCGGAAGCAGGAGTATTTTCCCAATCAGTTTTATCAGAAACATCGCAGAGCCCTCCTATCTTTAGTTCCATTGTAGTCGATTCTCCCTGCAGCTCAAGGATGTCACCGACTATGTAAGATGCGGGACGAATCCCGCATCCCTTTCCGGCTTGATCAGCCGAACAGACCGGAAAGAAGAGGCACCAGGGTGATGCCGATGAGAGCGACACCGCCGCCAGCCATCAGCTGCTTCATGCCCTGGGACTTCGCGCCGGATAGCGATAGGTAATCCCTTGAAATTATCTCAGGATTTTCCCCCGCTCCACACCGTGCGTGCGGCTTTCACCGCACACGGCGTTCCATCGAATTCAGTAGTTTTGGGACATGAAGCACACAACTTACACACCTCGTTACAGCATTTCATTCAAAGAATAATGGGCGGCATTTCTGCCAATGCACGAAGCTTGTTAAGCTTTACAAGTTGTTTTGGTTCAAGATTAAGGAATTTCAGGAGTCTCTCGACTGTTGGGTCTTGTGTTGCATGGATGATGGTATGCACATCCTTCTTAATCAAAATCAGGTTGGCATATTCATCGGTTCCACCTTTGCTGACCGGCAGCTTATGGTGACAGTGGATGTCATGAGGAGCCATTGTCTCCCCAGTGACAGCACATTTGCCGCACTGCGCCGCATACAGTGAAATCCTGTTATCCGCATACTCTATAGATCGACCACGGACAGGATTACGCATCACCCAAAGCATTGTTTCTGTGTCAATTTGAAGATTCTTATGAATCAACTCACGACCTTCCACCGTATACTTATTGACCGCCTTGCGTTTATGCTGGGCGTTCTTGGGCTGTGCAAATCCCACCGGAACCACAGGCCGCTTGTGAAGAAATCTCAGCTGTCTGCTTTCTCCATATTTCCGCTTGATAAACCCATCCTTGAGATATCCTGTTTTGGACAGATCGCCTTTCAGCCTGTTTCTGAGCTGTTTGTTAATACTGAAGGCAAGCTTTCCGAAGTCATGAGATACTTCTGTAGCAATACAGTAGTATTCGTGAAGTCCTGCAACAACAGAATTGTATTTCTGTAACTGCATGAACTGTGCTTCTTCTGACGAATGAGCCAGCTTCTTCACTTCTTCGGATAGCTTTTCATGCGCCTTTTTGTACGCCTTATCGCTCATATGAGACCGAATGACATATTTCCTGCCCTTTTTACGAACTTTCAGCTTGAATCCGAGAAATTCAGAATACTGCCGTTTCAGGTTCACTACCTTGGATTTATCAGGACTGATATCCAGCCCCAGTCTGTCCTTCAGCCATAATTCTGTGGCTTTATAGGCCCTGACAGCTTCCTCATGAGAGGAACAGAAGATTTTGAAATCATCTGCGTATCTGACCGCGTGCATTTCTTTCAGTCTGCTTCTGCGCAAAGCTCTGTAAGAATGGCTCTTGATCTTTGTGCCACTCGCATTTTCTCTTATCTTGAATTCTGTTTTGGTTGGCATTTCTTCCCATTGGGAAGCAATCCACCAATCCAGTTCATTCAATACGATATTTGCAAGTAGCGGTGACAGGATTCCTCCCTGTGGTGTTCCCTTGGTCGGATAGACCTTTTCACCGTTTGGCATGATGACCGGCGCTTTCAGCATTTCCTTAATGATGCATATCAGCTTTTTGTCACGGATTCCCAATGCCCAGATCTGACGGATCAGTTTTGTATGGTTGATGTTGTCGAAGAATCCTTTGATGTCAAGATCAACGACATGATACAGGTGTTGTACCTGCACCAGCCGCATACACTGTGCAATCGCTGTTTCAGCAGAGCGATTCGGGCGGAACCCGTTTGAATTCTCGCTGAATTTTGCTTCACAGATCGGCTCCATGACCTGTAAAACGCACTGTTGGACAATGCGGTCTATGATCGTGGGGATTCCCAGCGGTCTCATCTTTCCATTGGGCTTTGGTATCTCCACACGCCTTACGGGGCGCGGGTGATAGTTGCTGAATTGATTTCGTATCCGGCGGACGTATTCTTCCTCACTTAATTTCATGAGGCTTTTTATCGTCCGCTTATCCACACCAGCCGTATTACTTCCTGTATTCTTTTTGATCGTCCGATAAGCCAGCTTGATGTTTTCCTCGCTCTCAATGATTTCCATCAGATGATTGAAGGTTTTTCCATTTTTGCTTTCGGCATACAGACGGTCAAAGGTTGACTCCATGTCGTAATACTCTGAATTGCGGATTTTTCTCTGTTTACTTTTCCTTTCTTGCTGCTCCGAAGTGGGCACAGGCATCCTCTCCTTCCAGTTTGGATTTTCTTTGTCATACTCGAAGCTGTGTTTGTTGTGTATTTTATGATTTTTACTGAATTCGACTTGTGGCCGTCCCTCCACCGCTTACTTGTTCACGGCTTCACAGGTACCATGCCACTGCTCTCACTGGAATAAAGAACGGTTATTGCCCTCTCGCGAAGGTATTCCCATCCACCACTTCATCGGTCTGCAACAGCCTCCATGTTCCCAGCTTTCCACGTTCCGATATTCCTATCATTGGATACCTTTAGGTCTTTCCTCTAAGCCTGTATCCGGTCATGCATAACCGCATCGCCTGTAACGATGCATGGACTTTCATAACAACCAGTCTTACTTATCCACGGACACCACCGTAAAAGGTGTACTGCCTTTCGACAGTATCAACGTTTAGACTCGTACATTCAGAAATTCGTCAGATATCTCTATCATCCTGACCATGGGTAACCGAACCCCGGCATATAGGCAGCACCATCCACCGCTGGACAGCTTTCGTGTATCGTCTGAAAATCATACTTACGACTGCTCTCTGCCGACTTCACCGAGCTCTATAACATCTTTGGGGGAAACCTGTTGCATGGTTTCCTGCCATTCGGAGTATTAGGTAGGCGCTTCAGGGCGTTACTCCCTCATTTCACCAATCGGAATATCAGTTCTCCAAAGTTTTCGGGTCAATGCCCTTCGACTTTGTGCGCAAGCTTTTCACTTACGAACGTGTCGCACGATTGTCGTTGCCGTAACCTTCCATCAGATTTACGACACCCCAAATACCAAGACCTGCACCAAGTGCGATGACAAGAGTCTGAAGAACGCCAACTGCGCTGTTGAAAAATGCCATAATGAATGTAACCAAAATCGCAGATTTGCTGTTTTTTGTAGATTTGCTGTTTTCCGACAAAACCCAAAAGAAAAACAAGCCGTTTTTTGTCGGCCTGCTTTACTGCGATTTTGGCTTCTCCTTTCTTTGTTTTTCGTGGTGAAGTCTTTTGGGCTTGTCGTTTTTCATTTCTCCCGCGCATCAGTGGGAGAGCGTATTCTCATCCTCATACCTGTTCCTCCAATCAAAAAGAGCCATCCCCTGAATCTCGGAAATGGCTCCAAAAGTGGGCTTATATAGTTGTTACGAAATAAAGTGCGGTGTCCTGGGGAGTATTCCATGGCAATACGGGCAGCCGGAGCCTTTCTGTCGGCTGTTTACTGTACTTTTCCAATGATGCCCGTTTTCACACTTCCACCAGACCTTCCGGTTTGTATAGGGAAAGACATCTTCCGGCTTCAGATCTCCGTTCCGCCCGTCATCCCATTCCTCCGCGATCCATGGTGTTACTGTGCGGAGATCGTTAAAACCGCTCAAAACCTTTGTCCCGCCGCAATAAGGACAGCCTTTTCCCTTCCATCTGCTATAAACCGACATACGGTAACTATGACCTTCTCCGCACTTCCACCAGACCAGCCGTCCAGTGCGGAACGTAACCTCATCCGGCTTCAACCCGCCGTTTTTCTGGACGTCCCACTCACGCGCAGTTTCAGGCATGCATGAGAGAAGGTCGTTAAACCCCGACCAGACCTTCCGGTTTCCGCAGTAAGGGCAGCCGTTTCCGCCTGTGCGGCCTGCCACCGACGCCCTCCAGGAATGTCCTGCCCCGCAGCGCCACCATACAAGTCTGTTTGAACTGGATGTGACCTCTGCCGGGCGGAGGTTTCCGTTTTTCTCATCGTCCCATTCAAGGGCGATTTCCGGATAACAGCCTGCCAGGTCGTTGAAGCCACCAAGGACCTTACGTCCGGCACAGTACGGGCAGCCGTTCCCGGCGGCTCTGTTCGCCACAGAAGCCATCCATTCATGTCCCTTCGCGTCGATCCACCAGACCCGACTGTGCGTAAACCTTGTGATCTCTGACGGGTCAACACGGTTTTTCCGATAATCCCATTCTTCAAGAAGTTCCGGATACCCGGAGGCAAAGTCGTTGAATCCCAGCAGAATCTCTTTTCCGGCACAGTATACACAGCCATGGCCGCGGATCCTGCAGGACGGGCTGGAAAGATACGCATGCCCCTTCACGCATTTCCACCACACTTTCTTAGCGCTTGTCACAGCCGTTTCTCCGGGATCTGTATCATTCCGTTCGAAATCCCATTCGGAAAGCCATTCCGGCACACGGCTTCTGATATCATTTACACCTGGTTCCACGATATTCCCGGCGCAATACGGGCAGCCACTCCCCGAAGTACGGCTGTAAACGGCGGCTTTCCAGCTGTGCCCTTCACTGCATTTCCACCAGACTTTCCGGGTGCTGCCACGGCCGAAGATTTCCGGCCTGAGCTCCCCGTTTTTTTCATAATCCCACTCCGAAAGAAACGGTGCGTTTATCGACACCAGGTCGTTATAACCCAGAAGGATTCGGTTCCCCGCACAATAAGGACAACCCCGTCCTTTCTGCCGGCCATTCACCGAAGCCGCCCACTCATGCCCCTTACCGCACTGCCACCATACTTTCCTCCCGGAATGGCTTGTCACGTCAGCCGGTCCAAGAGCCCCGTTTTTCGTTCCGTGCCACTGGGCTGCCAGTTCAGGACTTACTGTAAGAAGATCATTCATCCCCCGTTTTAACGCGGCCTCTCTGGCACTGCATATGGGACACCCATGCCCCTCTGTCCGGTGATAGACTGCCGTCTGCCAGCTATGGCCGGCTTCACATATCCAGTAGATCCTCTTACCGGAACCCGGAAGGACCTGTTCCGGTGAGAGGTCCCCGTTTTTCTCCGGATCCCACTGTGCAGCGATTTCCGGATACAGGGAAGCCAGGTCTTTTTTTCCTGAATCCATGTCAGGGGTTTCCATCCTGCGACACCTGCCTTTCCAGTTCCTTCTGAAGTCGTTCCTGCCACGACAACACCGGGGCAGGCGTTTTCTGCCGTCCCCGGAACGCATCCGGTTTTTTTCCTTCAATCAGTTCCCCGAACTTTTCCGGCTTGACTGCATTCTCCCCTTCGACAGGAAGCCCGCTTTCCTTAAGGATCTGGTTCGCGATTCCCGGATACAGGTAGGTGCGGAGCATCCTCCTGAGATATACGTTCTCCCGTTTCAGGGCAGTGTTTTCCTTCAGCATTTCTTTCCCGTTTTCCTGAAGGCGGGCGTTTTCTTCTTTCAGGGAACGGATCTTCCCATCCAGTTTTCCCTTTTCCTGCATGAACGCCCGATCCCGTGTTATCAGCGCTGACGCTTCCATATATGTCCGTTTCCAATAACCATCCATCCTGATCAGGGTCTCCTTCAGTGCCTCCACGGTGGTGCACTGTTTGAGGAGTCCTTCGACATCAAGGCTTTTATACGCCGCCGCTAGGGTTTCCTCCCTGCGCATCTCTTCAGAGTTTTTCAGTTCTTCAATACGCACCACGGCTTCCCGGCACCTGCTGAAATCATACGATTTCACGGTATACCCCTTTTCCTCCGCGTAGGCTTCCAGGCTGCTGAACCGGATTTTTGCCGCGTTACCCGCCGCCTTCTCTTCATAGTAGCCATCCACCAGTGCCACCAGCACTGACGGCTCCAGTTTCCTTGGTCTTCCCATCACACTTCCTCCTCATAATGGCCTGCCAGCAGCGCCCTGTATCGTCCCGCGCTCGCCTGCAGCCGCAGCATCGCTTCCTGTATGGTTTCCGTATATCCAAGGCTTTTCCTTACCTGCTCGATCATCCGGAACAGATAAGCCGCATCGGCATCCACCTTCTGTTTCGCCTTTATCTCAAGATCCATGCGGATCCCCGGTTCATCCGGCCTGTAATACCGGCAGTCCCTGCAGTTCCCCAGCGTACCGTCAATGGAATAGCTGTCCAGGCATCCCGTCATGTCACCGTCTTCTATCCCCGGGTACATGCACCAGCCCTTCCCCATACGGGCTCCGCCCGCCGGATCGGCCGCCGGGATCAGGAACGATCCCTCCATTGACGTACCGCTGTAGCCGCCATGGTACATTTCCAGGACGCTGCTTTCCACGACAGCGGACATGTTCGCATAATAGTTGGAGCTGATATCCAGGTCTTCATGTCCGGCCAGTTCCCTGCAGATCACAGGGGATCCGCCTGACAGCATCAGGTTGATCATCGCAAGGTGCCGTGTATCCCCCGGATGTACCGGGTATGCCTCGTCACCGAAAACCTCGCCGCAAAACTTCATCAGCCTCCGCCGCATCTGGGTGTATGTGAAATATCCGGACGGTGTTTCCCGATCCGGGACAAGGAGCGTACCGATTGCGGGAAGGACCTTATCCTTCGTCACTTCCTGATACCACCGGATCTGACGGTACAGTTCTTCCGGGATCTCATAGGTTTTCGGCTCATAATCCTCATCCAGCCGGTATGCGATCCGGCGGATTCCTTTTTTCAGGCGTGTCCGCCGGATTGTGATCGTGTACCTGCCTTCCTTCATGGAAACGCAGGTCCTGGGCGTGACAAGGAATTCGGTCGCCCGCAGCGGCAGCACGCATGTCAGCTTCCACCAGAAGTACACCGGGAAATAAAACTCCTTTTTCCTGTCGTCTGCGTACTCCCAATACTCCTGAAGGGACTTGTCGAAACGCAGGAAATACCGGAAATCCGCCAGTTCCCTGTGCTCCTTTTTCTTCTTTTTCCTGGGTTCTTCCTCCAGCATCTCCATGACATAGTCCCGGATGTCGTTGCTTTCCGGCAGGATAGACAGGAAGCCGGCTGCATGGGGTTTCATTTCATCATCCGGCCGGCATAAAGCCTCCTCCGCATCCATTTCCGCCAATGCTTTCAATTCTTTCAGCACTTCCCTGATAAAAGGGAGCGTATACTTCCCCATCAGGAAAACGACATATGCCCTCAGGCACTCGCCATAGCATGCCGCCGTGCAGCCGACCCAGGGTTCGCAGCAGTTTCGGAACATCAGCTCATTAAACCTGAAATCATATGTGGTCCGGGCAATCTCGTTCGTGGCCTGCCAGGCATCATCCGAATAACTGCCGGTGATCACGCCGCGGCTGCGGTAATCCTCAAAGATGTTTTCCGCCTTCTCGCGTGTCTTTGCATCGAGGCATGTCACCGGGCGGTACCTTACATAGTCTGCCCTTGCCTCAGTATCCAATACGATCTGCATCCCGGATCCCTCCTTCCACCATGTCCCGTATCATTTCCATGTCCGCCTCCGGGTACAGCTCCGGGATGCTGCTGATCACCTGGAGGATCGCAGGAACAACCGTATGTTCCAGGATCATCCTGCTTTTTTCTGCCTCTGCGCCCGTTTTAGACAGCCTTTCCCCATTCATCCTGACGTATTCCCTTACCAGGAGGTGCGTGGCTGACTTCGTATAGATTTCACAGCCGCAGCCGATGCAGCAGCTCCTCGCGGCACGGTCGCAGGGATAACCGGCCGCCGCCCGGACACAGGACATCCCTTCCTGTTTGCCCGGGGCAGCCCCGGCTGCGATCTTCTGCAGTGACTGTGCCAGGATTTCCCTGTCCCCTTTGCGGAACAGCCCCTCCACAACCTCCTCTGCCTTTTTAAAAGAGGCGGAAACGGCGGAAGTAATCTTTTCGATCTGCCATGCGGACAGCCCGACAGCGCGTATCAGCTCTGTCTGGCCGCTTACGCCAAGCTCCCTGTACGCTTCCCCCTGGTACATCTCCAGAAGTATCGCGGGGATGAACCCGAAAATCCCCCTTTCGAACATCTCCCTGAGGATGAATTCCGGGCTGTATCCTGTGAAGTTCGCGTCCTTCAGATATACATCCGTGATTTCGGGCAGGGTGCCGATCCCTCCTTTATGGCTCCTTGCCAGGGCCGCCATCATATATCCCTTCGGCCTTCCCGGTCGGTCATCTGCCAGCCATTCGATCCCCTGGAGGTACGCTTTATTCGCCCGCCGCGAAGAAAACCGCTTCCTTTTCCCGACCGCCGCGGCAAATCTTTCCCCAAAGAACCGGTGGATGTCCTGCAGTTCACATCCTGTCCGTACAAACGGGTCTCCGTCTTCCCTGAATGACACGGACAGCGCTATGATCAGCCCCATGGGTTCCAGGAGACTCTCCGGGATGAAGAACTTTATATCAGCAACCATCCCGTGCCGCCGTACTTTATGCGGTTTACGTGACAGCATTTCCTGCCGGAATTGCACTTCCTGCGCGATCCCGCGCAGCGTTGCAGGCTCTGCTTTTTTCTCAAGGATCATCTGCCTCATCTCATCAGGCGGATACGGGAGGGCAGGAACCGGGAGACGTTTCATATCCGTTGTACGGATACCGCTGACAAAGTGCAGCGCCATAAACAGCCAGAGGTCTGCATATCTGCGGTTCCCGGCCGCCTTCTCCACTAACTTCTCCTTCTCCCATGCTTCCGGGTTGAAAATCGTGTATGCCATGACGCTGAAGTCCATGAGCGGGTAGGAAGAGATGTCCGCCTTTATGATCTGCCTGCTTTTAAACTCGTATTCCCATGAGGACAGGCTTTTTCTGCCACCGCTTTTGAGAAAAGCCGCCAGCAGTTTCATATCGGCCAGCGAAAGGCTCCTGTTGGCCGCTTCAACCAGTTCCCTGAGGTCTTCCTCCGGATACAGGGCAATCTCCCGGTCAATGCCGGCGAGCAGGAAATCCAGGAACTTCCATCCCTGTGCATAACTTTCCTTCCCCCTCTCCGCGAAAAAATCCGACAGCCGGCGTGCCGTATCCGGATACTTTTCCCGGAAGGCTCCCAGCAGCATTCCTGTCTTTTCCTCCCCGGTTCTCTTATACGCCTGAAGCCATAAACGGATCCTGCCTTCCGCCATCACGGCCTCCTTCAGCGGTTTTTCCGGATCCATGCCAAACCACCCGTTGCTGTCGAGGAAGCAGAGCAGGGCGTCCCTGTCCGTGACATGGCTGCCGTTATACAGGGAGCCTGTTTCCGACGCCATCGTCTTTACATCCGCAAAGAAAGCTTCACACATCAGCCTCACCCCCGATCTCCATGAGAAGCTGTACCAGCTTTTCATTGCTTTCTTTCAGTTCCCGGTTAAGATCCCCCTTGTTCTGGAGATACAGGAACGCCGTTTCCGGGTTCCTGTCCCCGCGGAAGGACTGGATGCTTCCGATATCTTCGCCGCGCAGGACCAGCTGGACTGTGAACCAGTGCCGCAGGCAATGAGTCCCCAGGCTGTTCTCACAGAGCAGCTGCCCGTAGATACGCAGCTCCGGATCCTCGCTTGCAAGCAACGCCGGGCGCAGGTGGTCATTGACAAGGCTCTTGAACTTTTTCCGGTAGCTTTCATACGACATCGCCTTCCCCCGGCTGTTTACAAACATCGGGGCGTATTCCTTTTCGAATTCCACGCCCCGCAGGTACTCCTTATGAAGTTCGTAAGCCCTGCAGAAGGCTTCCCGGAAAGCAGGATAGACACGCTGCACCCGCTCCTTCTTAATCTCCCCGACCTCTGCGCCGTCACTGCGCAGTGCGAGCTCCCGGCGGAGGTCGATCGATACCTCACGGACGTTTCCATCCACTTCAACAAACCGGATGCCAGGGCCGAGCGGGCTGGTTTCCTGCCGTACATTGCATACTTCCCCGGCACGAAGCCCCGCAAACGCCTGAAGGCACAGGCCAAACGCGATATCCTTGGCATAGCGGAATGCCATCGGGAGCAGAATCTCCACCGCCTTTGTCGGAATGTCCCGGAACGTCCCGTCATGGTCTTCAATGCCGGTCGCCTGGAACGCCGGGATAGGCCGCTTCACCATTTTTCCTTTCCTGGACACCACCGTTCTTTCCGTATAAAGATCTGCTTTTCTGACCTTCATGAATCCGCCATACTTCGATGACAGCTTTGCCATGAACGCTGTCACGGTTGAAATACACCGTTCCACGCTCTGGCGGCTGTGGTGGGGTCCGTCCGGGAGCTGCTCCATTGCGTAATGGTCAAAGTACTCTGCCAGCATCTCCCTGGTGATGCTGAACACATGGCGGATCCCAAACCTTGCACCATGATCCACCAGGCAGTAATTCAGCATGCCGCATATGAAGTACAGCTTTGCCTCCGGATTCGATGTGAGCGGCCGGTATGTCCCATTTACGTACACCCCCGCATACTCCTGAAGCCGCGTAAAACGAACGATCACCCCGTAACCGTTCTTGATCACAATGAAGGAGCGCGTGTAGATCAGCCCATCCTCCGCCGTGTTCCTGACAGAATAAACAGCGTACCGCTGATCCTGCTCAGGCGGGTTCATCTCCATTAGATCACCCATGTTTGTTCCTCCTTTCCGCCTCTCCTGAGGCACATGGGTAGTCTAACTGATATCCCCTGCCAAACTCATAATCGACAAAACTCTTTTCCTTCAAAATCGACAAAATAGTTTTGTTTCTTCTCCGTTTTGTCGATTTCCCGGAATCATCGACAAAACCACGGTAGTCCAGTGTTTATGCGGCCTGAC
>OMVU01000046.1 GCA_900314565.1 uncultured Eubacteriales bacterium | reverse complement strand
TTTATCATCCACGAGGCAATCCCTGAAAAGTAAAGCACCGGAAAGATCCGGTGCTAATGTTACATATTTTTAGGGACATTTTCAAAAATGGTTGACAGCCGATACGGTCCCGGAATTTGTCTTTATCTATGCGGAGAATCAGTCCTACGACTATCCCACGACGCAGGGCGCGTACCTCTTTGCCCGCATGGTGCATGAGCGGACAGAAGGACGGATCCAGATACGGATCTATGCGGACGCGGAGCTTGGATCGGAGGAGGACCTGATCGACCAGCTCACCTATGGGGGATGTGATTTTATGAGGGCGTCCGTGGCTACGCTCACGGAATATAATCCTGAGGCGAATGTCCTCATGATGCCCTACCTTTACGACTCCAAGGAGCAGATGTGGAATGTCCTTCTGGGGGAGATCGGTGATGAGCTCATGAAGTCCTTCGAGGGGACAGGGATCGTTCCGCTCAACTGGTATGACGCGGGTGTGCGCAATTTTTATTTCAGCGAACCGATCCGGAGCGTCGGAGATCTTGCAGGGAAGAGGATCCGGGTCCAGGATTCCGCACTCATGCAGGATTTCATCCGGCTGATCGGAGGGGAACCGGTCATCACCGTATTCGACGATGTTTACGAGGCTCTGGAAACTGAGCGGGTAGCCGGCGCGGAGAATAACTGGAATTCCTATGAATCGATGGGACACTATGAGGTGGCACCTTATTATGTGCTGGACGGTCATACCAGGATCCCCGAACTCGTCCTTATGAGCGGGGTGACGATGGAAAAGATCTCCGAGGAGGATGCTGCCATTATCAGGGAATGTGCCAGGAGTGCCACGGACTACGAGAGAACGATCTGGCAGGAGCGGGAGGAGGAATCCAGAACGCTGGTCATATCCTCCGGCACGGAGGTGATTGAATTTTCTGACGGGGATATTGAGAAGCTCCGGGAAATCGTGGCACCGCTTTATGAGCAGTACTGCGGCGAGTATATGGATCTTATTGAGAGGATCCGCGCGACAGAATAAGAAAACATGCATACGCGGCAAAATAAGCTGTCCGGGATCCGTTAAATGCCTGCGGGCAAAGAAAGGAAGTAAACTATGAAAATGAATCTTGCAAGCCTCAGCGACAAGGCTGGTTGGGAGAAGGCCGGCGTCACGCTTCCCGCATATGACGTGGAAAAGATGGCTGCTGCGACAAAGGAGAACCCGATCTGGGTGCATTTCGGCGCAGGCAACATTTTCCGCGGTTTCGTTGCCGAGCTCCAGCAGAAGCTCCTGAACGAGGGAAAGGCGGACAGAGGAATCATCGCTGTCGACACGTTCGATTACGATATTATCAATCTCTGCTATCATCCGTATGACAACCTCTGCATGGTGGTCACGCTCCACGCGGACGGATCCATGGATAAGGATATAATGGGAGCTGTCGCTGAGTCCGTCGCAGTGAGTTCCGCGGACGCTTCCTTCGACAGGATGAAGGAAATATTCAGGAATCCGTCCCTCCAGATGGTCAGCTTTACGATCACGGAGAAGGGCTATGCGATCTATGATCTCTCCGGGAACTTTATGAAAGTTGTCGCCGCTGATATCGAGGAAGGCCCGGCGCATGCAAGACATGCCATGAGCGTTGTCTGCGCCATGCTCCTTGAGCGCTTCAACGCAGGGAAGCTCCCGCTCGCAGTCGTCAGCATGGACAACTGCAGCCACAACGGCGAGAAGCTGAAGGCCAGCATCGTGACGATCGCTGAGGAGTGGCAGAAGAAGGGATTTGTCACCGAAGAATTCGTCGGGTACGTGAAGGACGAGGAGACCGTCTCCTTCCCGTGGAGCATGATCGACAAGATCACACCGCGCCCGGACAAGAAGGTCGAGGCGATGCTCGCAGAGAGCGGCGTGGAAGATATGGGTCCCATCAAGACATCCCGCGGGACATTTGTATCTCCTTTCGTCAATGCGGAAGTCTCCCAGTATCTGGTCATTGAGGACCGTTTCCCGAACGGCCGCCCGGCACTTGAGGAGGCGGGCGTCTATATGACGACCAGAGACGTTGTCAATATGACCGAGCGCATGAAGGTCACGACATGCCTGAACCCGCTGCACACGGCGATGTCCGTATTCGGCGTGGTCCTCGGATATGATCATATTGCTAAGGAAATGAAAGACGCTGACATCGTAGGCCTGATCACGAAGATCGGCTATGTGGAAGGCCTTCCGGTCGTGACGGATCCCGGCATCCTTCGTCCCGCCGATTTCATCGACGAGGTCGTGAAGGTCCGTCTGCCGAATCCGTTCATCCCCGATATGCCGCAGAGGATCGCGACGGATACGAGCCAGAAGGTGGGTATCCGCTTCGGAGAGACGATCAAGTCCTATGCAGCCAGCGATACGCTGAAGGTCGAGGATCTGACCTGCATCCCGCTCGCGATCGCAGGCTGGTTCCGCTATCTGCTCGGTGTGGATGACAAGGGACAGAAGTTTGAGTGCAGTGATGATCCGCTGCTCGCCGATCTGCAGGCAGCGCTCGCGGACGTCGTCTGGAACGATCCGGAGAGCTACAAGGGCCAGCTCAAGGGAATCCTCGCTAACAAGGCGGTCTTCGGATCGGATCTTGTCGAGCTTGGTCTTGCCGAAAAGATCGAGGGAATGTTCAAAGAAATGCTTGCCGGTGAGGGCTCTGTAAGAGAGACGCTTCACAAGTATGCAGGCTGAGACATGTGATAATCTGCTGAAGTAAATGAAAAGGAGTCTTCCTTCCGGTGTGCTGCCGGAAAGGAAGACTCCTTCTTTTTTATTCTTCATCGCGCAATACCCGTGTCTTTGGACATGAGATACGCTCACAAAGCGAAACTTCTCTTTTGTATGGGATACAGACCCGCTCAGAGTTTAAGTCCTCCGGCGGAATTTATTCATTTACGATCAGGTTCTCAAACGCCCCGCGGCACACCCACACGGAAACTTTTCCGGCCTCCGTACCAAATTCGCCGAACCCGTCCTCGTCGATGACGATCGGATCCGGGCACTCGCCCGTCACGTCGTAGAAGGTGACGCCGGCATAGTTCTTTCCCATCTCCATCTTTTTGGTTCCTGCCGCATTGTCACTCATGACGACTGCCATTCCGGAGAACCAGTGCTCGTCCCCGCGGCGTACCCAGCCGACCACATGCTCGTCGTCGAAGTAATCTACCTGCTCGCCGTAGGCATAGAGCTTTCTGATCTTCATCATCTTGCCGAGATTCGGGACCGGAGGCCGGTTCTGTACCGGATTTCCGTAATAATCCGTGTAGAAGACACACGGAATACCCTCCTCACGAAGCAGGATCGCTGCGTACGCGAGCGGCTTGAACCAGTCGTCCACGAAAGACTGAAGACTCTGACCGAACTGCGTATCATGATTGTCGACGAAGGTCACGGCACTTTCCGGCTTCCTCGTCATCAGCGTGTCCGTGAGCAGATTTCGCATATCGTAATTTCCGCCCGCGTGCGACGCGTCGAAGAAATGATAGTGAAGCGCTACGTCAAAGAGCCTCATCTCGTCATTGACCTGTTCGAGGTAGTACAGAAGTCTTCCGATGTCGCCGCTCCAGTACTCGCCGACGGCAGGAATTTCCCGTCCCTGCTTTTCACGGATATCTTCAAGCAGCTGCCTGTAAAATGAAAAGCTGATATGCTTCACCGCATCCAGACGGAAGCCGTCAAATCCGGCCTCCTTCAGGTACCAGTTCATCCATTTCTTTGTTTCACGGATGACTTCCGGGTTTTCCATATCGACATTCATACCCATCAGGTAGTCGAAATTTCCCTTTTCCGGATCCGTGTCGGGACGCCATTCCTTGCCCGTGAAGCGGTAAATGACATCCTTCGACTGTGTGCGCTCGTCCCAGTCCGTGCCCGTGAAATCCGTGTGATCCCAGGTGAACTTGCTGTATTTGCCGGCGCGTCCGGGGAATGTGAACTTCGACCAGGTAAGGATCTTCTCCTCGTCGCCGATCTGTTCGTTCCTGTCTTCCGGGTTGTCGGTGACAGCTGTGACTTCCTCGAGCTCGTCACCGCCCATCCTGTGATTCAGAACGATATCGGCGAAGACGTTGATCCCCGCGTTGTGAAAAGCCTGTATTGCTTCCTTATATTCTTCCTTGGTCCCGTACTTTGTGCGGACCGTGTCCTTCTGGTCGAACTCGCCCAGATCATACATGTCGTAGACGCTGTAGCCGACGTCATCCTGTTTCGTTGCCTTGTATGCCGGCGGAAGCCAGACGTCCGTTACGCCCAGTTCTTTTAAGTTTTCCGCCTTGGCGGCGCAGCGCTTCCACCAGAGACCGTCATTGGGAAGATACCATTCAAAATACTGCATCATTGTTTTATTTTCAGACATATTAGCCCCTTCTTTCTTCTCTCCCGGGCCCGCGCCTTTGGTTCCCGGCGCGAAGCCGATCCGCGACAGCAGCCGCTGCCGCAATGTATGTATATCAATACCTGTCATTATTATACTCTCTCACTTATGTTTATCTCATGTGATGCCTGAGAAGTCAACCATCAGGACCGCTTCGCGAACCCGATGATCACTATTAATATAGAAGAAAATGAATCTCCGGATGTACCCGAAAGACGTATTTTCAGCTTACGTCGCGTACTATATCCCAAAAAAGCGGGTTTGTCAAATTTTTTTTATTCTTCATCGCGCAAAGAAGAAGGTGCTTCGCACCTCGCGCGGCGCGGCAAGAACGCTGAGGCGTTCTTGAATATAGTGGAGAACATTGTATGTATTCAGTTTGCGCTTTTTTCCCAACAGGACTATACTTGGAAATGTCCTGCATGAAGGACAGGCTCTGTGCTGTAAATAACAGAAATATCCTGCGCAAGTGCCTGATTCTAATTGGAAAAGAGGAGATCATTTTGGAAGAAATATTTGATATTGTCAATGAATCCGGTCAGCCGACCGGCTACACCGTAACCAGGAGCCTTGCCCACCGGAAAGGGATCCGTCACCGCACAAGCCATGTCTGGCTCGTCCGCACAAAGGATGACCGGCTGCAGATCCTGCTGCAGAAACGCAGTGAAAGCAAGGACTCCCACCCGGGCTGCTATGACATCTCGAGCGCGGGACATATTCCGGCGGGAAAGGATTTTGAGGAATCGGCTCTCAGAGAACTTTATGAAGAGCTCGGAGTGCAGGCGCAGCCGAAAGATCTTGTTGTCTGCGGACAGAGATCCTTTGAATTTAAGAAAACATTTCATAATGAGATCTTTCATGACAATCAGGTCTCAAGGGTCTTTCTCGCGTTCTGCGACGCTGATGAGGATGCCTATATTCTTCAGGAGTCCGAGGTCTCGGAAGTCAGATGGTTCGACTTTGACGAGTGTGTGGAGCTCGTGACGTCAAATTCCATTCCGCACTGCATCTTCACGGAAGAGCTCGAAATGGTGCGGGAGACGGCACAGAAGCTCCTTCTGAAGGAGCAGCGAATGAACCTCATTGACCGGGCTGCGCGCGGAGACGTCGAGGCAGCGGCGGATCTGGGCATCGCCTATCTGGAAGGAACGCTCGACGTGCCGGCGAACACGGAGAAAGGGCTTAAATGGTGCCGTTATGCGGCGAAGCAGGGCTCGAAACGTGCAGCGGATGCGATTCGGACGGCAGGAGAATGACGTCTTCATGCTGAAGAGTTTCAGCGGGACTGTTCTGGAATCAGAAAATTTCAGAGAATATAATGATCGTGACTGTGACTGTTCTTTAAGGAAGAAGTCAGGACCGGTCAAGAATAACGCCAAGGCGTTCTTTATACAGGAGGAAAGTAGAGTATGATTGCCGGAATGACGATTTACCAGATCTTCTGGTACTTCTTAATTTATTCATTTGCCGGCTGGTGCATTGAGGTCATTTTCCATGCGATCACAGTCGGTAAAGTCATCAACAGAGGTTTTTTGTGCGGACCGGTATGCCCTGTCTACGGATTTGGGGCGATATCCGTCTTTGCTGTGGTGGACGGTGTGCTCCCGGATATTTTTCATTACCCCGCAGAGAAGCTGACCGGCGGAGATGATATCATCGGGATCCTGATCGTGTTCGTGTGCGGCGTCGCTCTTGCGACGGCAGTGGAACTTCTTGCCGGCTGGCTGCTTGACGTGGCTTTTCACATGAGGTGGTGGGATTACAGTAACGAGCCGTTCAATTTTCGCGGATACATATGCCTTCGTTTCAGTCTCATCTGGGGCCTGGCCTGCCTTCTGGTCGTCCGTGTGGTCCAGCCTGCCATGGCAAATCTGGTGCTGAATATTCCTGATTTGATAGGCTGGATCATCCTCGGAGTATCGTATGTGACCTTACTGGCAGACTTCGTCGTGACGGTCCTCATTGTAGCAGGCCTCAATAAAAAGCTGGAGGAGCTGGATGAAGTCAGGAGACGCATGAGCGTTGTCAGCGACGAGCTGAGTGAAAAGCTCGCAACGGGGACCATGCGCGCACAGACGACGATCGAAGAACAGAGGGTCCAGGCGACGCTGGCAAAATATGAGGCGAGAGATGCTGTAAACAAACAGAAGAAGAAAATGCAGGACAAAGCAGATCAGACGAGACAGCGGACGAGAGAACTTCAGGAGAGGGCCGGCGCTCTGAAGGAGAATATTATGTCCGGAAGATTTTTCGGATCCCGTCGTCTTCTGGAAGCATTCCCCGCTATGGCGCACAGAAAATACAGTGATGCGCTCCTTGCTGTTCAGCGGGATCTGCAGATAAAAAAGAAAGACAGAGGCGGGAAGGCCTGAACCGACAATATATAAGGGAAGGCTTCAGGATCTTTGGGCAAAGCTTCCCGGTGATTCCATCTCAGGGAAGCAGACGTCGAAGTTCAGGAAAGCAGACGTCTAAGTTCAGGAAAACAGTCGTCAAAGTTCAGGGAAGCAGACGTCTAAGTTCAGGAAAACAGTCGTCAAAGTTCAGGGAAGCAGACGTCGAAGTTCAGGAAAGCAGAAGGTTAAAGAAAAAAAGGCGCCGCGGAACAGTCATGCTGCGGAGCAGTCTCTGAGAACAGGAAAGGCAAATAAACAGGACGGACTTAAACTGCAGTCAATGCTGATTCAGTCCGTCCTGATTTTTTATGCGTGTGTTCGGCTCAGATTTCAATCCGGGCCATCCGCTGGTCCGGTTCATCCTCCGGTCGGGTTCATCCGCTGGTCCGGTTCATTCCCCGGTTGGGTTCATCCGCTGGTCCGGTTCATCCCCCGATCGGGATCATCCCCTGGTCGGGATCATCCCCCGGTCGGGCTCATCCCCTGGTCGGGATCAGTTCTCAGTCCAGATCAGCCCCGTTCGTCTCGATGACCTTCTTGTACCAGTAGAAACTCTTCTTCCGGCTTCTCGACATGTCACCTTCGCCGGCGTTGTTCTTGTTGACGAAGACAAAGCCGTAGCGCTTGTCCATTTCACCGGTGGAAGCGGATACGATGTCGATCGGAGACCACATTTCGTAGCCGAGCAGGTCGACGCCGTCTTCCTCGACAGCTGCGATCATTTCCTTAATATGGGAGCGCAGGTAATCGATCCGATAGTCATCGTTGATCGATCCGTCCTCCTCGACCTTGTCATAGGCGCCAAAGCCGTTCTCTACGACGCACATCGGGAGCTGGAAGCGGTCATAGAACCAGTTGAGCGCCCAGCGCAGGCCGACCGGGTCGATCTGCCAGCCCCAGTCAGAAGCCTTCAGATAAGAGTTCTTGACGTAATACTTGTCGTTGTAGTAGTAATGCGGATTCTCTTCGGGATCTGCCTTTACGACATAGCTCATGTAATAGGAGAAGGTCAGCCAGTTCACGACACCTTCCTTTAAGATCTTCTTATCTTCCTCTGTGATGTCGATCTTGTATCCGAGACGCTCGAATTTCTTCAGGATCCACTTCGGATATTCGCCTCTGCAGTGGACGTAGGTCCACCAGTATTTCTCATTCATGGTCTTCTGTGCCATGAGGTTATCTTCCGGCTTGCAGGTCGCGGGGTAAATCGAATTGAAGCCGATCATGCAGCCGATCTTAAAATTCGGATTGATCTCGAGACCCTTTTTGACAGCGATTGCAGAGGCGACCAGCTCGTAGTGGGAGGACTGGTACATGAGCTCTTCTGCATTTTCCCTGCCGTTCAGGAGGATGCCGCCTTCCTGCAGGATATGGTGCTGGATCGGATCGGCCTGATTGTTGATCTCGTTAAATGTCATCCAATACGTGACTTTATCCTTGTAGCGCTCGAAGCATACAGTCGCGAAATGGACGAACATATCGATCGTCTGTCTGTTCAGGAACCCGTCGTATTCTTTGACGATTGCCCAGGGCAGTTCAAAATGGCTCAGCGTGACAAGCGGCTCGATGTTGTACTTCCGAAGCTCATCGAACAGGTCATCATAGAATTTGAGTCCTTCTTCATTCGGCTCTGCCTCGTCGCCTCTGGGGAAAATTCTGGTCCAGGCAATCGAGGTACGGAAAGCTTTGAAGCCCATCTCGGCAAGCAGGGCAACGTCTTCTTTATAGTGGTGATAAAAATCGGTCGCTTCGTGGTTCGGATAATTCTCTCCCGGAAGAATGCCGTCTGTGATCCGGCGCGGCTTGTTCGGTCCGCCGACAGTCATGACATCCGCAATCGAAATTCCTTTTCCGCCTACATCATAAGCGCCTTCAATCTGATGAGCGGCAGTAGCTCCGCCCCACATAAAATCTTTTCGCATAGTACTCTCCCTCGCGTTATGGTGGTCAAGTTCAAAACTGCTTTATATATTGTGATTATACAAAAAAGGGCGGGGTAATTATATGGGAAAATACATCAGATTGCATAAAAGAATTGAGGATTTGACAGGTCATTTCTTCTCACAAGGTCGATTGCAGGGGCTGTTCGTGTTATAATAAAGATCAGAAGTAAAGTTCGTGAAAAAAGACCGGGCAGCTGCGAAACGGAGTTTTTTTCAATGAATTTCGCAGGCGCCTTAGAAAAAAACGCTGGAAAGGAGTGCACTGTCAGAAGTCTTTGCCGGGAAATGAAAAGCAGCGCCGGACTGCGTTTAGATCCGGCGCGGAGGAAAGGCCGTTTGCCGAAAAAAGGCGAAAGGCTGTTTGCTGAAAAGAGGCGAAAGGCTGTTTGCTGAAAAGAGGCGAAAGGCTATTTGCCGAAAAAAGATAAGTTGGTCGGGGATGTGTTTTTATCTCAGTGGGGAAGACCCCCGCTTCTACAAGCGGCGGGTAAAACAATATCCTGCCAGTCTCAGTGGTGGGTTACAATCCCCCACTGAGATAGTGGGTTACAATCCCCCACTGAGATAAACGCTCCGCGAGGATGCGCAGGGATTCGGTTGGGTATTATGTCAGCTTACGCTGACCCGAATCCCGCGCCAATTCTCGCGAGCGAGAATTGAATTTTTGCGGAGGGAATGCTATGAAGAACTGGAGCAGGGAAGAACGCTACCGTGTCCTCAAAAGTCCTGAGGAGATCAGAGACCTGTATGAACGGATCAAGAAGACGCCTTACAGGCAGACGTATCACATCCAGCCCGTCACAGGCCTTCTGAATGATCCGAACGGATTTGTTTGGCACGACGGGAAATGGCATTTATTCTATCAATGGTGCCCGTGGGGAGCTGTCCACGGACTCAAATACTGGTATCAGACCGTAAGCCGCGATCTCATTACATGGGAAAATGTCGGCGTGACGATCAAACCGGACTGCGATCTCGACAATAAGGGTGCGTATTCCGGATCTGCCTGGCCGGAAGGAGACAAGCTGCAGCTTTTCTATACCGGTAATCACAGAGATCCGGACTGGACGAGGATACCATACACCTGCATGTATACGCTTTTCGATGATAATACGGGCGAGAAGAAGGCCGAGCCTCTCTTCGGACCGCATCCGGATTACACGGAGCATCAGAGAGATCCGAAGATCCTTTTTGATGAGGAGACCGGATATTATTATATCTGCAACGGCGGACAGACGAAGGATAAAAAAGGCTGCATGCTGATCTACCGGTCCAAATCTCTTTCGGAGGGATGGGAATTTGCCGGAAAGCTGAATGTCCCCGGCTTCGAGGACTTCGGCGGCATGTGGGAATGCCCTGCAATTGAGCGGATCGGGGACAAGGATGTTCTCATTTTCTGCCCGCAGCACATGAAGCTTATCCACCGCGGGGATGTGACGAACCACAACGGATATATTCTCGGGACGATGGACTGGTCCACACTGACCTTTACCCCCGACGGCAAATTCCATGTCCTGGATTTCGGCTTCGACTCCTATGCGGCGGAGTGCGCCAACAACAGTCCTGATCCTGCCAGCAAGATCCTGGTCGCGTGGATGGGTCTTCCGGATTCTTCCTATCCGACGGATGAGGATGAATGGTCCGGATGCCTCACCCTTCCGCGGGAGCTGAGGATCCGTGACCGCCGTCTGATCCAGGTCCCGCTTCCGGGGCTTGAAGCTCTTCGCGGCGACGAGGTAGACCCGGCGGACGGGATCCTTCCCGAGGCGTGCGAGATGATCGTAAAGAGCGACGGAGGAAATATGACGCTGTCTCTCTTCACGAAGGCAGACGGGACCGGCGGAATCATGATCTACTATGACGCTGCGTGGAAGATGGTCACGGTGGACCGCTCCGGACTTACAAAGCGGTTCAATATTGACCAGGGGGAGATGCGCGAGCATCCGACGGAGTTCCCGCTTTCGACCATGCGGATCTTTATCGACCGGAGTTCCGTGGAGATCTTCGTCAACGAGGGCGACGCGGTCTTCTCATCCAGAGTCTTCCCGACGGAGGAGGAGCACTTCTTCCGCGCGGAGGGCGCGAGCGGCGTGCAGATCTGGAAGATCAGGCCGGCGGTGAGTGACGAATTTATCGTATAAGAATATCTTTCGGGGGTGTGTCTCCGTTGTCCGAACAGCAATATCGACCATTCCTGAATTCTTTCGGGGGTGTGTCTCCGTTGTCCGAACAGCAATATCGACCATTCCTGAATTCTTTCGGGGGTGTGCCTCCGTTGTCCGAACAGCAATATCGACCATTCCTGAATTCTTTCGGGGGTGTGCCTCCGTTGTCCGAACAGAAATATCAGCTATTCCTGATATCCTCCGGGGGAGCGTGCCTCCGGGAGGATCATCGGTCCGGGTCCCGCTTGCGGGACCCGGATCGGGAAGACCAGAGAGGTGTTCCTGATGGTTTGTTTCGTGTAAATATGAGCCCTCTTATTCGGCTGATCAGGCATGTTGATGGATTTCCTGATATTTGTTCCCCGTAAGAATGCGTCGTCTTTGGCAGATTAGGTGCGTGGGTGGAATTTCTAAGAATTGTTCCCCGTAGGAATGCGTCGTCTTTGGCAGATTAGGTACGTAGGTGGAATTTCTAAGAATTGTTCCCCATAAGAATGCGTCGTCCTTGGCAGATTAGGTACGTAGGTGGAATTTCTAAGAATTGTTCCCCGTAGGAATGCGTCGTTTTTGGCAGATTAGGTACGTAGGTGGAATTTCAAAGAATTGTTCTCCATAAGAATGCGTCGTCCTTGGCAGATTAGGTACGTAGGTGGAATTTCTAAGAATTGTTCCCCATAAGAATGCGTCGTCATTCGGCAGATTAGGTACGTAGGTGAATTTTCTGGTATTTGTTCTCCATATCCCTGCCTGATATGTGGAGTACAGTTGACGGAAACCTGCTGCCTGTACCTAAACGGCGCAGAGAGGCAGAAATCCTTGGGGAACATCAGATAGAAAGTTGTCCCCTGTACCTAAATTGCCATAAAAAAGCAGAAATCCTTGGGGAATATCAGATAGATATATGCTTCCTGTACCTAATGATCTTTTTAATCTCTGACGCAGAATTCTCGTGATTTCAATCGTGAGATGAATGCGCAAAGTGAAACTTTTCTCTGACGTGGGATACAAACCCTCGTCAGAGATTAAAGCCTCCGGCGGATCGCAGCCGCGCAATTAGGAAGGTGCTTCGCACCTCGCGCGGCGCGGCAAGAACGCCGAGGCGTTCTTGATTTGAAACACTGCTTCAGACGGCTGATCCGAGAATGGCAATTATATAAACGCTCATAATGAGACCTAAAGCTCTAAAGCTGTAAAGCCCATAAAGCTCATAAAGCTGTAAAGTTCATAAAGCTCTAAAAGATCAGCGGGCTAAAACATCCGATCGGCCAAAAAAATGGCTTACAAAAGCTTACAAAAGCTTGCAAAAGCTTACAAAAGCATCTGACTTGCCGCAAAAAAGGCTTGCCAAAGAATGAGGAGTGTTATATAATTAGCTTTGTTGCAGATATTGGGCTATCGCCAAATGGTAAGGCAACGGACTCTGACTCCGTCATTTCAAGGTTCGAATCCTTGTAGCCCAGCTGAAAATCTCAGAAGACGAAAGTTTTCTGAGATTTTTTCTTTATAATATACATAATATGCAGTTGGCTGATTGGCAATATGCATGATATGTAGCTGATTGCTGGGCAATATGCATGATATGCAGCTGATTGGCAATATGCATGATATGCAGCTGATTGGCAATATGCATGATATGCAGCTGATTGCTGGGTGATATGCGTAATATGCAGTCAAGTGATTGGTAAAATGCATAATGTGCAGTTAACTGCCTTGCCGGAAGCGTCGGGCAGCGGTTTATATGTGAAGACAGCAGGAGAAGTGGCAGCAGATACTGGGGTATTTCTGACAGGACAGCCGATAAAAGACAGCCTGCTTCTGCGGGCAGATGGATCATGTCACGGAGGTGCAGCATGGAAGCGAAAAAAACTGTTCGAATGGGTTTGATCGGGACCGGCGGCATGGGCCGCAAGTACGCGGATCTGATCCTTTTTGGCAGGATCCCCGGCATGGAGCTGACAGCCATGGTCTGCCGCAGTGAAAATGCAAGGGAATGGGCTGCCGATACCCTCAGAACACTGCCGGAAGGGAGCAAGTCTCCGCGGATCTTTGACTCGGCGGACTCGCTCTTTGCGGAGCCGGATCTCTATGATGCGGTCCTCATCGTGACGCCTCACAAGACACATCCGGAGCTGGCAAAGCGCGCTTTCGCGCTGGGAAAGCATGTCCTCTCCGACAAACCGGCCGCTGTCACCGCCGCGGAGGCGGAAGAGATGTGCGTAAAGGCAGAGGAGAACGGAGTTCTCTTCTCCCTCATGTTCCAGCAGCGATTCATCCCGAAGCATGTCAGGATCAAGGCGATCCTTGAGAGCGGACTGCTCGGCAGGATCAGAAGGGTCCTCATGGAATCGACCCGCTATTTCCGGACGGAGTTTTATCACGCGTCAGGTACCTGGCGGAGCAGCTGGGCAGGCGAAGGCGGCGGGCTTCTTATTAACCAGGGTCAGCATATTCTTGATCTGTGGCAGTATCTCTTCGGGATGCCGGAGAGCGTGTTTGCAGAGATTCCTTTTGGAAAATACAATCATTTTGACGTCGATGACGAGGCAACGATCGTAATGCGCTATGCGGACGGCATGACCGGGACCTTTATCGCCTCTACCGGCGAGGCGGATGGTGCCGACCGGCTCACGATCTCCGGCTCAAAGGGGAGACTCGTGCTGACAGGCGATGAGATTAAGCTTGCGGTCTACAGCGAGGATTCCGATCTCTACCGCAGGAATGCACAGGTGACAGATGCGCGGGATCTTCGGATCGTACGGTCTGTCGAACCGTTCGGGCAGGAAGCTCCTATGGCAGAGTATATCGCTCTTCTTACGAACTTCGCGGGGGCAGTGCGCGGGGAGGAGGAGCTCATCTCGACCGGACGGAGCGGGATCGGTTCCCTCGCCCTGACAAATGCGGCATATCTGTCTGCATGGAAGGGTGAACGGATCACGCTGCCGGTCGACGGGGAGGAGTATGCGGGATATCTCGCCGCAAAGTGCCTTCCGACTGAAATGTAAGAGGCTTTTTATGTATGAATTTTCTTCCAATATTCGTTACTCGGAGTGCTCTCCGGACTCACACCTCTCTCTGCACGCTCTGGTGAATTATTTTCAGGACTGTGCTGTAGGGCATGCATGCTCGGTGGATCGGGGACCCGACACCTGGCGGGATGAGCATTACGGATGGATGGTCACAGTCTGGCAGATCCGCATAAAACGCTACCCGAAGCTCGGTGAGGTCGTGCGTGTCCGGACCCAGCCCTATCGATTCCGCGGATTTGAGGCGGATCGAAACATTGCCATGTTCGATGAGGACGGTGAGATGATTGCGCTGGCGGACTCGAGATGGATCTATTTTGATACCGAGGCCGGCCGGCCGATCCGCATTCCGGAGATCGAGATCACGTCTTATGGGGTGGATCCGGAGATTCCGCTGGACGTTCCCAAGCTTCAGCGCCATATAAAGACGCCGACTGAGAATGTACAGTCGAAGCAGCCCTTCAAGGTCCGCGCGACGAATCTCGATGCGAACGGGCATGTGAACAACGAACAATATATTCAGATGGCGCTGGCTTATCTCCCGGCAGGGATCCGGGTCACGGAGCTCAGGGTCCAATATCTGAAACAGGCAGTGCTCGGCGACCTGCTCGAGCCAAAGGTATGCCGGAATGAGGATGGCTACACAGTGTGGCTTGAGCTTATGGGCAGGCCATGCGCCGTGATGCAGTTCATTCTGTAGCCGGAGAAGTTCACTGCGCATCTGCCGGACCGGTAAAAAGCCTCGTACAAGCAGCAGACAGAGGCAGGTCTTTATCTCAGTGTGGGAAAACCCCGCTTCTGCAAACGGTGGTAAAACAATATCCTGTTTGTCTAAAATGGCGGGTTTCAATCCTCCACTGAGATAAACGCCTCAGCTCCACAATGCTCCACTGGAGCATTGTTACGCATGCTTAGGCACGGTGGATCGCAGTCCTGCAAAGAAGAAAGTGCTTCACACCCTGCGCGGCGCGGCAAGAACGCTGAGGCGTTCTTGAATAAATAAAGAAACATGTATGACCGTTCAATGCACAGCGGCGTAAAACCAGATGAATTCCGGAGGTTTCATCATGATAGAACTTGGAAAAATGCAAAAACTGATCGTCGTCAAAAAGGAAGACTTCGGTGTCTACGTCGGGGAAACTCCCGATGCCGGTCCGAAGGAGAGAGTCCTCCTGCCCGCTAAGCAGGTCCCGGAAGGATGCAGAGAGGGAGATGAGATCGCGGTCTTCATTTACCGGGACTCCAGCGACCGGCTCATCGCGACGACGACCCGGCCGCTCGTGCTCCTGCACGGCGTGGCGAGCCTTCGCGTCAAGGAAGTGACGAAGATCGGCGCTTTCCTGGACTGGGGACTCGAGAAGGACCTGTTCCTGCCCTTCCACGAGCAGACGGTGCGAGTCCGCGCAGGCGACCAGGTGCTGGCTGCCCTCTATGTCGATAAGAGCGGCCGTCTTGCTGCGACGATGAAGCTGTATCCATATCTTCGACAGGATCCGCCGTACAGGATCGGAGACCAGGTCTCCGGGACGGTCTATCAGGTCGCGCCGAATTTCGGCGTGTTCATCGCTGTCGACGGAATGTACTCCGGGATGATTCCGAAGAGGGAAGCACCGGCAGATCTGAAACCGGGCGATACGGGGGAATTCAGGGTCACCAATATCAAAGAAGACGGAAAGCTGGATCTGGCTGCAGGGAAGAAAGCCTATCTGCAGATGGCAGAGGACGCGGAGGCGGTGCTTCTCAAGATCCACGAGGAATATGACGATCTCCTTCCCTTCGACGATAAGGCCGAGCCGGAGAAGATCCGCGAGGTGTTCGGTCTCTCCAAGGCGGCATTCAAGCGGGCGGTCGGAAGATTATATAAAGAGAAAAAGATCGTTATTGAGGAAGGACGCATAGTAGTATTATAATAGTAGGGACAAATAAATTCCGGACTGCGACGGCCCGGAACTGATAACAGATACATGTTAAGGGGGAGAAGACGTCTATGGAAAACTTGATGCACCAACTTCAAGAATATTTTTATAATCAGTTTCCAATCATAGAGCAAAATAATCTGATCGTCATCATCACGGCGCTGGTCATAGCGTTGCTGTATGTTTTTTTCGGATATAAACTGCTCCGTGTCTACATTTCCCTTCTGGGATTTCTTATCGGATTTGCTCTGGGTATCGTGATCTGCGCAGTGTTCGATCTGTCGAACACGACGGCTGTTATTGTCATTATCTGCGTGTGCGCGGTCGCATTGGCTGCCCTCGGATTCTGGCTCTATAAGGCCGGACTTTTCGTCATGATACTTCTCTCGCTTTTCCCGATCATCTTGTCGATCGTCAGCGAATTCACGACCATTCAGCCGGTCTTTATGTGGATCGGTTCGATCCTGTTCGCTCTTGTGCTCGCAATTCTGGCAATATTCTTCGTGAGACCGGTCGTTATCATTGTCACGGCAGTTTCCGGCGGTCTCAGTATCGCCAATCTGATCATTAACAGTCTCCTTCCGGAGATTGCTCAGGTCAATACGGTGGACGGCGCAAGAATCTTCATGCTGATCATCGGGGCTGTGATTGCCGTGCTGGGAATCTATTTCCAGTTCGTGACGACAAAACCGGCGGCAAAATCGACGGAATCGAATGGATAAGCAGAACGGGACTGCATGAGACCATTTTGTAAAGCAGGTGAGTGAGCTGCCGTATTGAGGAGTGAACTTGCTATATATGACAGATCGTTATCAGTGCATCTGCTGTATATAGTGATCAATTCCTTGAAGCGGCAGCTCTTTTTTCTATTTCGCACAGAGTTTCGCAAGAGCCTGACTCATATTATTTCCGTAAGGAGGAGGCGCTATGCCGTTCACCCACCTTCACGTCCACACGGAATATTCGCTGCTGGACGGCTCCAACAAAATATCGGAATATGTATCCCAGGTCAAAAAGCTCGGGATGACAGCATGCGCGGTCACGGACCACGGCGTCATGTACGGGTGCATCGATTTCTATCGGGAGGCAATGAAGCAGGGAATCAAACCGATCCTCGGCTGTGAGGTCTACGTTGCCCCGAAAAGCCGTTTTGACAGAGAAAGTGCCGCAGGAGAGGACCGATACTATCATCTGATCCTTCTGGCCGAGAACAATAAAGGGTATGAGAACCTCATGAAAATCGTCTCCGGCGGTTTTGTCGACGGGTTTTATTACAAGCCCCGCGTCGACAAAGAGCTGCTGCGGACGTATCACGAGGGCATTATCTGCCTGTCTGCCTGCCTTGCGGGCGAGATCCCGAAGGCAATCATGCGCGGGGACTATCAGGGGGCAAAAAAAGCTGCCTTTGAGTACCGCGAGATTTTCGGGGAGGACAACTTTTTCCTCGAGCTGCAGGATCACGGGATCCCGGAGCAGAGGCACGTCAACCGCCAGCTGATCCGGATGCACGACGAGGAAGGCTTTCCTCTGGTCTGCACCAATGACTGTCACTATACTTACCGGGAGGATGTGGATTCTCATGACATCCTGCTCTGCATTCAGACAGGAAAGAAAGTCATGGACGAGGACCGCCTGCGCTACGAGGGCGGCCAGTACTATGTGAAATCCCCCGATGAGATGCGGGAACTCTTTCGCTTTGTGCCGGAAGCGGTCGACAACACGGAAAAAATAGCCGAGCGGTGCAACGTGACGATCACGTTCGGTGAGCGCAAGCTCCCGAAATACGATGTGCCGCAGGGGTACGATTCGTATTCTTATCTGTGTGAACTGTGCCGGAAAGGAATAGAGGAACGGTATCACCCCGTGACGGAGGAGGTGGAGAAGCGCCTCACGGACGAACTGAACACGATCCGCGGGATGGGCTTCGTCGATTACTTCCTTATTGTATGGGATTACGTCAAATTTGCCCGGGACCATGGAATCGCGGTCGGACCGGGCCGCGGCAGTGCGGCCGGCTCCGTTGTATCCTACTCGCTCGGCATCACGGACCTCGACCCGCTCAAATACAATCTGATCTTTGAGCGCTTCCTGAATCCGGAGCGCGTGACCATGCCTGATATCGATATGGATTTCGGCTTCGAGCGCAGACAGGAGGTCATCGACTATGTCGTTGGGAAGTACGGGAGGGACCGGGTCGTTCAGATCATTACGTTCGGTACGATGGCTGCCCGCGGTGTCATCCGTGACGTAGCCCGCGTCCTCGACCTGCCCTACTCGGAGGCGGATGAGATCGCCAAGATGATCCCCAAGGAGCTGAACATCACGCTGGATCGGGCGATTTCGATGAATCCGGACCTGAAGACCCGGTACGAGGAGGATGAGAAGGTCCATTATCTTATCGACATGGCGAAACGTCTCGAGGGCCTCCCGCGCAATACCTCCATGCACGCGGCGGGGGTCGTCATTTCCCAGCTTCCGGTCAGGGAATATGTTCCTCTTGCCAGAGCCCAGGACGGCTCGATCACCACGCAGTACACGATGACGACGCTTGAGGAGCTGGGGCTTCTCAAGATGGACTTCCTGGGGCTTCGGACCCTGACGGTCATCCAGGATGCCGTGGAGCTCGTGAACCGCCGGTATGCAGCGGAAGGGAAAAATGAAGAACTGGATCTTTCGCTCGTCGACTACAACGATCCCGGTGTCATGGAAATGATCGGCCGCGGAAAGTGCGAGGGTGTCTTCCAGCTCGAGTCCGCGGGAATGAAATCCTTCATGAAGCAGCTGAAGCCGCACACGCTTGAGGACATTATCGCGGGGATCGCGCTCTATCGTCCGGGTCCGATGGACTTTATTCCGAAATATATTAAGGGTAAGGATCACCCGGAGACCGTGGTCTACGAGTGCGAAGAGATGCGTCCGATCCTTGAGCCGACCTACGGCTGCATCGTTTATCAGGAGCAGGTCATGCAGATCGTCCGCGACCTCGGAGGCTACAGCTACGGCCGGTCAGACCTTGTGCGAAGGGCGATGTCCAAGAAAAAGGCTTCTGTCATGGAGAAGGAGCGCCGGAATTTCATTTACGGGAATCCGGAGGAAAATGTTCCCGGCTGTGTTGCGAACGGAATCCCGGAAGCTGTCGCGAAGCATATATTCGATGAGATGACGGATTTTGCGAACTACGCGTTCAATAAATCCCACGCGGCAGCCTATGCGGTGGTCTGCTTCCAGACTGCCTACCTGAAGTATTACCATCCGGTCGAGTTCATGGCCGCGCTCATGACAAGCGTGATCGATAATCCGGATAAGTGCTCGGAGTATATCATGCACTGCCGGGAAATGAAGATCCGGATCCTGCCTCCCTCCATCAATTCGGGGAACGGTCCTTTTACGACGGAGGACGGGAAGATCCGATACGGGATGTATGCAATCAAGAGCATCGGCCGGGGCGTGATCGATATGATCGTCGCAGAGCGTGAACAGAGAGGACCCTTCGAGAGCATCAAGGACTTTATTGAGCGGACGTACGGGAAAGATCTGAACCGGCGGGCAATCGAGAACCTCATCAAGGCGGGGGCCATGGACTGTCTGCCGGGCAGCAGGAACCAGCTGATGCTCATTTACCCGAAGATCCTCGACTCTGTCGCGGCAGACAGCAAAGAGAACATGGCCGGACAGATGTCGATTTTCGACTTTATGGCTCCGGAGGTGAAGAAAGCCTATGAAATCTCACTTCCCAATGTCCCCGAATTCGACAGGGAGCAGCTCCTGGCCTTTGAAAAGGATGTGCTCGGCGTCTATCTGAGCGGCCATCCGCTTGAGGAATATCAGGATATCCTGAACAGCTGCACGTCCGCCGTCTCGCTGGAATTCACCTTGGGGGAAGACGGAAGTGAGCCGACGATTGAAAATGATTCCAGGCAGGTCATCGGCGGAATGATCACCGGAAAGACGATCAAGTATACCCGGACAAATAAGGTCATGGCCTTTGTCACGGTGGAGGATCTGGTGGGATCGGTCGAGGTGCTGGTCTTCCCGAAGCCGTTCGAGCAGTACAGGGAACTGCTCGTCGAAGATAACAAGGTCCTCATTGAGGGAAGAGTCTCCGCTGAGGACGACAGGCCGAGCAAGCTGATCTGCGAAAAAGTGACGGCATTTTCAGAGGTCGCGCGGGAGATGTGGCTTGCATTTTCCTCCAGGAAGGAATGGGCGGAAAAAGCGCAGGAGATGAACGAACTGCTTCTTTCCGCTGAGAACGGAAATGATGCGGTCTTTGTGTTCCTGAGAGACACCAAAAGCTACCGGGAGGAGACGCGCGGCAGGAGGATCCGGATCACAGAGGAACTCTCGGAGCTCATGAGGAAAATCTGCGGTGCAGAAAACGTAAAAATCAGGGCTATGAGGAAAGCTCGAATCTCATAAAGCACTTGAAAAGTAACTTCTATTGCTTTAGAATAATAGAGTAAACATGCACAGAAATATTGAATAATGTGCGGGATTCATAGTCAAAAGTGCAAAAACACTCCCGAGGGGGACAATACAATGGCTGAAAAAAAGATTAAAACAATCGGTGTTCTCACAAGCGGTGGCGACGCGCCGGGAATGAACGCGGCGATTCGCGCAGTTGTGCGTCATGGCCTTGCAAGAGGCATGAACGTCTATGGTATTAAGAGAGGCTATACAGGCCTTATGGAGGAAGACATCAAGGAAATGAAGGCCAGCGATGTCTCCGACACGATCGAGAAGGGCGGTACTGTCCTCGGAACGGCTCGCTGCAAAGAGATGCGCACACCGGAAGGTATTGCGAGAGCAGTCGAAGTCTGCCACAAGTACGGTATCGAAGGACTTGTCGTAATCGGAGGTGACGGTTCTTATCGCGGCGCAGAGAAACTTGCGAACGAGGGAATCAACGTTGTCGGCGTCCCGGGTACGATCGATTTGGATATTGCCTGCACAGAGTACACGATCGGATTCGATACGGCTGTCAACACAGCCATGGAAGCAATTGATAAAGTCCGCGATACATCCTCTTCCCATGAGAGATGCTCCATTATCGAGGTCATGGGCCGTAATGCCGGCTACATCGCTCTGTGGTGCGGCATCGCGAACGGCGCGGAAGATGTTCTTCTTCCGGAGCGCTATGATTACGATGAGCAGAAGCTGATCGACAACATCATTGACAACAGAAGACGCGGCAAGACACATCACATCATCATAAATGCTGAAGGTGTCGGACATTCCGGATCAATGGCAAGACGTATCGAAGCTGCGACCGGTATGGAGACGCGTGCTACGATTCTCGGCTACATGCAGCGAGGCGGAAGCCCGACCTGTAAAGACCGTGTCTATGCGTCCACGATGGGCTGCCTGGCGGTCGATCTTCTTGCGGCAGGCAAGACAAAGAGAGTCGTAAGCTATTGTAAAGGTGAGTTCTGCGATTTCGATATCAACGAAGCACTGGCGATGAAGAAAGATATCGATAATTATCAGATCGAGATCTGCGGATCCCTGTCCCACAATTACTATAAGTCTGAGGCAGCTCTCAAGGACGAGGAGCTTTGATCTTAAGGTGAGTATTTCATTCAAAGAAATCAAAAATCTTGAAAAGAACAAGAAGGCCCGCGATGTGCAGGGCCTTTTTGTCACGGAAGGAATTAACCTCTTCCGTGAGGCACCGCCGGAGAGGATCGTCGCGGTCTGCGCGACAGCGAAGTTCACCCGGGAGAACCCGGAGCTCATCGGGATGATCCCGCCGGCCGCGGAGCGGATCCTGGACATCAGGGAGGAGCGCTTTGCGGGAATATCGGATACGAAAAATCCTCAGGGAATCCTCACTGTACAGAGAAAGCCGGAGTTCGACCTGGATGAAATCCTCATGCGGGAGTCTCCTCTTTTTCTGGTCCTCGAGAACATCCAGGATCCGGGAAATGCCGGAACGATCCTCCGCACGGCGGAGGCCGCCGGAGTTCATGCGGTCTTCCTGACACAGGGGGCGGTCGACCTTTATAATCCGAAGACGATCCGGTCTACGATGGGGGCGATCTATCGGGTGCCGCATTTTTATGTGGACGACATGGACGCGCTTCTTGCACGGTTCGCGGAGAGAGAGGTCAGGACCTTTGCGGCCCATCTCCGCGGAACGCATGCCTACACGGAGCTCGACTTCCGCGGCGGAACGGCATTTTTTATCGGAAATGAAAGCCGCGGCCTCACTGACGCCCTCTCGGACAGCCTGGATGTTCTGATGAAGATACCAATGTCCGGAAAGGTCGAGTCCCTCAACGCGGCGATGGCTGCGGGGATCCTCATGTATGAGGCAAGACGGCAGCGGGGAGAGTAATTTTCAGAGTTGAGATATGCAGACGGAAGCTCATCGCTTAATGTGGTGAGCTTTCGATATTGAGAGGGGTACATTGCCAATATTATAAGAAGCCCGTATTGCCAAATTTACGGGAGCTTTCGGATATTCAGGTTGACACCTCCTGAAAATTGCAATAAGCTTTCAAGTATATTATCTTTGCAAAGTCAATACGCAAAACTTTGTTTTGTGAGGAGGAAAAATCATGGTGAACTTACACGGCCGCTGCTTTCTCACGCTGAAGGATTTTACGCCGGAGGAGATCGGATATCTTCTCGATCTTGCGGCAGATCTCAAGGCTAAGAAGAAAAAGGGAATCTACGGACATTCTCTTGAAAATAAGAATATCGCGCTTATCTTTGAAAAGCCGTCTACACGTACAAGATGCGCATTTACGGTCGGCGCGCAGGATGAGGGCGGCCGCGCGGAGTATCTCGGCGTCGAAGACATTCAGCTCGGCAAGAAGGAGAGCGTGGAGGACACCGCGCGTGTTCTCGGCCGTATGTTCGACGGGATCGAGTTCCGCGGATTTCTTCATGAAAATGTCGAAAAGCTCGCGAAATACTCAGGCGTTCCGGTCTGGAACGGTCTCACGGATGACTTCCATCCGACCCAGATCCTTGCGGACTTTCTGACCATGCGTGAGAAGTTCGGAACGATCGCCGGAAAGAATTTTGTCTTCCTCGGGGACGGCCGCAACAACATGGCGAACTCCTTCCTCGTCGGATGCGGAAAGATGGGCGTGAACCTCACGATCATCGCCCCGAAGGAGCTGTGGCCGGAGGAGAGCCTTGTCGAACTTGCGCGCGGATATGCAGAAGAGGCGGGATCGACGATCACGATCACGGAGGATGTGGACGCGGTGCAGGGCGCAGACGTCATTTACACGGATGTCTGGGCATCCATGGGCGAAGAAGCCAAGGCAGCCGAGCGGATCAAACTGCTCACCCCGTATCAGGTCAACGCAGCCCTCATGGCGAAGACGGGCAAGGAGAGCACGATCTTCATGCACTGCCTGCCTGCGGTCAAGGGAAATGAAGTGACCGAGGAAGTCTTTGAATCCGCGCAGTCTGTCGTGTTCGACGAGGCGGAGAACCGGATGCACACGATCAAGGCGGTCATGGTCGCAACGCTCGGAAATATGGAGTGAGTTCCGTATATAGGGAAAGCAGCGATCGCCGGACAGAGTGCGTTCCGCGCATAGGGAAAGCAGTCGTGGCCGGAGCGGAGCAGGTTCCGCGCATATGGAAAGCAGCCATAGCCGGAGCGGAGCAGGTTCCGTGCATATGAAAAGCAGTCGTGGCCGGAGCGGAGCAGGTTCCGCGTATAGGAAAAGCAGCCATGACCGGAGGGCGGCAAATAAGGCAGGAACGTCGGAGCGTTCCTGATCAGAAAGACCGGAGGGATATGTAAATGAGGAAGAGACGGCCTCTTGAAGAAATCCTGTATTTCTGGATCGTGGTGATGCTGACGATCGCGATCATTACGAACAGTATTCTTCTGGTCATGTTCTGGAATTACAGAGTGATCCTCATCAATATGACGCTGATCCTCGGAGTGTTCCTCAACACGCTCGTGGCGATGCACCGGCTGTTTGCGAAAAAATGGACGGGTGCGCTCTTTATTGCGGCTTCTGTGATATGCCTGATCTTTCTCTTTTTGCCGATGCATAACAAGTGAACTTTACGGCGTGGCAAGAACTCCGAGGTGTTCCTGATTTCAAGAACACTTTGCGTTCTTGAATAATAAATGAGTACGAACGTCGGAGCCGGCCCACAATGCGTGTTGCGTATTGATGCCGGCTCCGCGGCGTTCTTAAAGAATGGATACTGAAAAATGAAAGACAGCTGGGCAGACCGCGCCGCTTCGCTTCTCGTGAAGGAGAGTGCGGATGACTTTTATAAAAAAATACTGTATCGGGAGTCTACCGGGTCCTCCAACGAGTGGATGAAAGAGGCCGGGGCGGCCGGGGAGCCCGCCTGCACAGTCGGAATTGCCGAGGAGCAGACCGCCGGAAAGGGCCGGCTCGGCAGGACCTGGGTCAGCCCGAAGTGCGAGAATATCTACTTCTCTCTGCTTCTCCGCCCCGATGCAGCGCCTCGCCATGCGGCTTCGCTCACTCTGGTCATGGGACTGTCGACGGCGCAGGCCATCCGGGAGACAACAGGGCTTCCTGTCGGGATCAAGTGGCCGAATGATGTAGTAATCAATCACAGAAAAGTCTGCGGAATCCTGACAGAGATGAAAGCGGATCCGGAGAAGATCGATTATGTTGTGATCGGGATCGGGATCAATGTCAATCAGACAGAGTTCACGGAGGGGATTTCAGCGACAGCGACTTCGCTTCGGCTCGAGGCAGACATGCAGGAAATCGACCGGGCAGATCTGCTTGTGTCAGTGCTGCGGCATTTCCGTGAGAACTTCATTTTATATGAGAAGACGGAGGACCTCTTCGGGCTCAGAGAGGAGTACGATGCGCTGCTCGTAAACCGCGGAGAGCGTGTGCGGATCGAGGATCCGAAAGGACCTTATACCGCGGTCTCGAAGGGAATCGACGCGACCGGCGCGCTGATCGTCGTGCGGGAAGACGGCACGGAGGAACGGATCTCATCCGGTGAGGTCTCGGTGAGAGGACTCTACGGATATGTTTGATCTGTGAAGCAGAATTCTCGAGATGGAATCTCTCCAATCTTCGGGATGGCAGAGAGTTGTACTTTTATGTGCAGCGGAAGGAATAAGAAGCTGCCGGATCTTTTGGATGGCAGAGAGTCATGTTCAGTGTGCGGCAGAAGAATAAGAGACTGTCTGAATCATCTTGATGGCAGATAATCTTACCTGTGGTTTGGTGGAAGGAAAGACAGATATATGGAAGTAACGCTTTGCGGTGCCAGCTGGTACGAGCAGAAATATTATTTTAATCCGGCGTTTGACAAGCTGCCGGGTGCGGTAAAGGATGAGCTCCAGATCCTCTGCGTAGAGTACACGGAGGACGTCGGCGGGGTGCTGACGATCGATTTCAAGGAGGACCGGAGACCGCATTTTACCGTCCGCTCTATGGAGGGAGATCAGCGGTTCGATGAGATCGGATCAGAGCTCAAGATCAAAGAACTGCAGAGAGAAAAGGAACAGCTGATGGAGAAACTGACGCTCTTCTACCGCCTGGTCGTGCTCGGGGAGCCGATGGAGAAGGCGTCGGAAGGGATCGACCTGCAGGCTGTGATGGAGACAGATACAGATGAAGTTCATTGACTGGGAACCGTTCCGGATCGGAAATGTGACCTTCACGAATCCCTTTGTACTCGGGCCGATGGCGGGCGTGACGGATCAGCCCTTCCGCATTCTCTGCCGGGAAATGGGCGCGTCACTCGTGTCCATGGAGATGGTCAGCGCCAATGCGGTCTGTCACGGAAATAAAAAGACATTGGAATTCATCGACATAAGCGGTGAGGAGCACCCGGTCTCGATGCAGCTTTTCGGACCGGATCCGGAGAGCTTTGTGTATGCATTTGAGCGTCTCCGGGAAGAGCCGTTCGACCTGTTGGATGTGAATATGGGATGTCCGATGCCGAAAATCGTGAACAATCATGAGGGATCGGCACTTATGCGGGATATTCCGAAGGCGGCGTCGATCATCCGGGAACTGAAAAAGGTCTCGGACCGGCCGGTCACGGTGAAGATCCGGGCAGGATTCAATGAGGAAGAGAAAAATGCCGTCGAAGTCGCGAAAGCCCTCGAGGACGCGGGGGCAGATATGATCGCGGTCCATGGAAGAACGAGAGAGCAGTACTATTCCGGGCAGGCGGACTGGGATGTGATCCGCCGTGTGAAGGAGGCTGTGCGTGTTCCGGTCATCGGGAACGGGGATGTCGATTCCCCGCTGAAGGCGGAGCGGATGATGAATGAGACCGGCTGTGATCTTGTAATGATCGCCCGGGGAGCGCGGGGGAATCCGTGGATCTTCCGGGACTGCATTTCCTACAAAGAGACAGGAGAGCTTCTTCCGAAGCCTCCGATCAGTGAGGCAAAAGCCCTCATGCTCCGGCACGCAGCCATGCAGCTGGCGGAGAAGGGAGATCACCTCGGAATCCTTCAGATGCGGAAGCATATTGCGTGGTATACGGCGGGCTATCGAAATTCGGCGAAACTTCGGAGCAGGATCAATTCGGTCCTTTCGCTTCCTGAACTGACAGAAGTGCTGGATGCCTGGGCAGAGGAGTAAACGAACAGTCCCGCCGTTCATTCGGCAAGTGCGCAGGCTCACCGTTCTTTCTTGACAAGGCACTTTCAAGTGTATATAATTACGAATTACGACAGCGTGCTGAACAGGATGTGTCAGCACGCTCATTTGTGATTTTTAAGGTAAATGGAGGCAGTACGATGGCAGATATGGGAGCTCCCGCAAAAAAGAACATTATGACCTATGCCGGTCTCAAGAAACTTGAGGATGAGCTGAATGACCTGAAGGTCAACAAGCGCAAGGCTATTTCCGAGAAGATCAAAGAAGCCCGTGAGCAGGGTGACCTTTCCGAAAATGCCGAGTACGATGCTGCGAAGGATGAGCAGAGAGACATCGAAGCCCGCATCGAGCAGATCGAGAAGATCCTCAAGAATGCCGAGGTCGTTGCTGAGGATGAGATGAGCACGACAGATATCAATGTCGGATGCACCGTCCGTCTCTACGATGTGGAATTTGAGGAGGAGCTTGAGTTCGCGATCGTGGGCAGCACAGAGGCGAACAGCCTTAACGGAATGATCTCCAATGAGTCTCCGGTCGGCAGCGCGCTGCTCGGCAAAAGAGTCGGGGATGTTGTCGCCGTCGAGCTTGCGAACGGAGAAATCAGCCACTATAAGATCCTGGAGATCACCAGAACGAAAAATAACTGAGACAGAACGAGGGGGTGCCGCAAGGTGCCTCCCCGCCTGATTATCAGACTAAAACTTATACTTGGAGGGGACACTGCAAGGAGCCTCACGACCCAATATGTCAGACTAAAGCCTATATTATAGTAATAAAGGGGGAAAACCGCACATGGCCGAAAACCGGAATCAGGGAAACAGCGCAGCACCTCAGGATCTCAATCAGCTGAGGAAGGTACGCCGCGAGAAGCTCGCGAATCTTGTTGCGGAGGGAAAGAATCCCTTTGAGATCGTGACGTACGATCAGGAACAGCATACAAAAGAGATACTTGACAACTATGAAGCCTTCGAAGGTAAGGAAGTGTCCATCGCAGGACGTCTGATGCAGAAGCGCGTCATGGGCAAGGCTTCCTTTGCAAATGTGCAGGACCGTGATGGCAATATTCAGATCTATGTATCCCGCGATGACCTCGGCGAGGATTATCCTGCATTTAAGAAGCTCGACGTGGGCGATATCATCGGTGTGGAGGGATTCGTTTTCACGACGCAGAAAGGCGAGAGATCCATTCATGCAAAGAAGATCACCCTTCTTTCCAAGAGTCTTCAGATCCTTCCGGAGAAGTTCCACGGACTCACGAACACAGATCTGCGCTATCGTCAGCGCTATGTCGACCTGATCATGAATCCGGGTTCGAAGGATGTGTTCATCAAGCGCTCGAAGATCATTTCCGCGATCCGCCGCTACCTCGATGAGCGCGGATTCATGGAAGTCGAGACACCGATGCTGGTCGAAAATGCCGGCGGCGCAGCGGCACGCCCGTTCACCACGCATTTCAATGCGCTGAATGAAGACAAGAAGCTCCGCATATCCCTTGAGCTTTACCTGAAGAGACTGATTGTCGGCGGTCTCGAGAGAGTCTACGAGATCGGCCGTGTCTTCAGAAATGAAGGTCTGGATATGAAGCACAATCCGGAGTTCACCCTCATGGAGCTCTACCAGGCTTATACAGATTATGAGGGGATGATGCGTCTGACGGAGGATATGTACCGGACCGTCGCGCAGGAAGTCCTCGGGACGACGACGCTCAACTATAAGGGCCATGTCATTGACCTTGGAAAGCCGTTCGCCCGCATCACCATGACAGAGGCTGTCAGGCAGTATTCCGGCGTCGACTTTGATGAGGTGAAGACGCTCGAGGAAGCCCGTGCGCTCTGCGATGCGCGTGAGATCCACTATGAGCCGCACCACAAGATCGGTGATATCCTGAACCTCTTCTTCGATGAATATGTTGAAGAGCATCTGATCCAGCCGACATTCCTGACCGGACATCCGATCGAGATCAGCCCGCTGACCAAGAAGGATCCGGAGAATCCGGGCAAGGTCCTCCGTTTTGAGATGTTCATGAACGGATGGGAAATGTGCAACGCATACTCCGAGCTGAACGACCCGATCGACCAGCGTGAGCGCTTTGCGGCGCAGGAAGAGGCTTTTGCGGCCGGCGATGAGGAAGCCAACCACACGGACGAGGATTTCCTCAACGCGCTTGAGATCGGCATGCCGCCGACAGGCGGTATCGGATACGGCATCGACCGTATGGTCATGCTGTTCACGGGGGCGGAGACGATCAGAGACGTCTTGCTCTTCCCGACAATGAAGACGTTAAAGACGGGCAGTGAGGAGGAAGGTGCGCGCTCCGAGACCAAAGAGAGTGCTGCCGAAGAAGCTCCCGAGGGTGCACCGGCAGTGAATGCGAATGACCCGAAGATGCCTCTCTTTGATGTGAAGGTACCGGATTATGAGCATCTGAATATCGAACCGTTGTTTACAGATGCGGTCGATTTTGAGACATTTACCAAGTCCGACTTCCGTGCAGTGAAGGTCCTGGAGTGCGAAGCAGTCCCGAAATCAAAGAAGCTCCTGAAATTCATCCTGGATGACGGAACAGACGAAAAACGCGTGATCTTAAGCGGTATTCACGAGTTCTACGAGCCTGAGCAGCTGATCGGAAAGACCTGCATCGCCATCACGAATCTGCCGCCCAGAAAGATGATGGGCATCGATTCCTGCGGCATGCTGATCATGCTGATCAGTGCCGTTCACAAGGAAGGCGATGAGGAAAGGCTTCATCTGCTGATGGTGGATCCGGCGATTCCGGCCGGCGCGAAGCTGTACTAAAAAACGGTTTTGCAAGGGCCTCCGGCAGTGAAAAAACATGACGTACTTCATTGTTGGAAATAGCCGGAATCTTACACACTTACACCAAACTTACACCAACCGGTGCTAAAAGTGCTGCAAAGCGGTTTTTCCCACAGGCTTGACAGCCCGGAAACCGCGAAAACAAGGGTGTAGGAGCTGTAAAACAAAAGAATAATACATGAGGGCGTTCATTCGCTGTTGTAAAAGACAGTGGGTGGACGCCCTTTTTTTGTTGCCCAAAAACAGACTTAGAAACAGGAGGTAAAGACGAGAATGACGTATGATGCTTTTCTGGAGCAGATGAAGAAGGATCTGGAGTTCGATTTCGCCACGGAGCTTCCGGATAAGTATTCCGGCGTAAAGATCGGGATCCGGGACGTGGAGAAGCTCCAGGGAGAATCCTACCGGGGGATCTCCTTCAAGAACGGGGATTCTCCGGTGGAAGGGAACATGAACATGCAGCTGGCCTATGAGGCTCATGAAGCCGGGAGATCGTTTTCGGATATCCTTCATGAGACGGAGCAGGCCATCATGCAGCAGGTGGACCGCATGCCGCAGTTTGATCTGGGAGTCATGTCGGATTATCAGGCGATGAAGCAGAAGCTGATGACGGAACTGATCCCGCAGAAAGGGAATGAAGAAAAGCTCGCTGATGTCCCGCATGAGAAGCTTGAGGACCTGGCGTTGATCTACCGCCTGGATCTTGGTGAGAAGAATGGCGGGAGAATGACTTCCATCGTCACCAATCAGATGATGGAGCAGTACGGGATCTCACAGGAACAGTTTCATCAGGATGCTGTAGAGAATGCCGCCATCCTTCACCCGGCGTCGCTGCGGTCCATGCGGGAGGTTATGGCTTCCATGATGGGAATGGAACCGGATCCGCCCATGCCCGGAGAACCGGAGCTGATGGTTGCCACCACGAAGGAAGCCTATATGGGCGCTGCGGTCATCCAGTATCCGGGATTCATGGACATGGCGGCAGAAAAGATGGGAGGAGATTTCTTCGTACTTCCGTCTTCGATCCATGAGGTGCTGCTGCTTCCGGATGACGGCAAGACGGATTATCACGAGCTTGAGGCCATGGTGCAGACCATCAATGCGAATGAGGTGGCTCCTGCTGACCGGCTTTCGGACAATGTTTACCATTACGACAAGAACGACAGGGTGTTTGAGCTTGCCGAAAAGACCGCCGGCAGGAAGCTGGCGCAGGAGATGGCAAAGAAGGCCGAAGCAAGAGACACTGCCGAAAAGAGACCCTCCATCCTGTCACAGCTTGGGGAGAAGAAAAAGGAGGCCATGGAGCATGCACCGAAAGCCAAAGCGCCGGGAAGAGCCGTTCCCGAAGACGAATGCTGTAGTCTCGCATTTTCATGAGCTTAATGATGCGATCAAAGCAGCGGAGGCCCGGCTTTCGGAGAATCTGGCTATGCAGAAGCATATCCAGAATTACGCGAAGACAAAAGAGGTTTATGCAGCATACCGTAAGTCAGGATACAGCAAGGTTTTCTATGAGGAGCATCGCGCGGAAATCACACTGCACAAGGCTGCGAAGGACGCCTTTGATGCTGCCGACGGGAAGGTGCCGACGATAAAGGAACTCCGGGCAGAGTATGCACAGGTGCTTAACCGGAAGAAAGCGGATTACCGTGAATACCGGGAGGCGAGACAGCTGATGCAGGAGATGCTGCGGGCTCAGAAGAATGTGGAAATGTTCTATGGCGAGGAACACCGGACAGAGCTTGAAGAAGCCCGCCACAGAAGCGAGGAAAAACAGAAATAAGAAGATGAAAGGACAACAGAATGAACGATTTTGAACTGAAAGCATTCGTCACGAATCTCGGAAAATATAACGAAGGAGAACTGGTGGGAGAGTGGGGTTCCTTCCCGACAACGCCGGAGGAGATCCGACAGGTTTATGACCGGATCGGCATCGGCCATGCAGATGATTTCGGCAATCCCTACGAAGAGATTTTCATCACAGACTATGACTCGGATCTTTACGGGATCACAGAGGAACTTGGGGAATACAGCAGCCTGGAAGCAATCAATTATCTCGGTGCCCGGCTGGAAGAACTGGACAGATATGATCTGGATAAGTACAAGGCAGTGTTGGAATCCGGCGTCGGGCTGCCGGAGAGCGGGATCACCGGTCTGATCAATCTCACCTATAATCTTGATCGATTCGAGATCATTCCGGATGTCCATGATGATTCGGATCTTGGCTACTATTATGTCGAGGAAGCCGGCATCTATGACACGAGGAGCATGGGAGCCCTGGCCAGATATATCGACTATGAAGCCTTTGGCCGGGATGTCCGCCTGGAAGAGGGAGGGACATACAGCGACGCCGGATATGTCCGTGATGACAATTCCAGCTGGGATTATGAATTCGACGGTACACGGGAAGGTATCCCGGAGGAATATCTTCTTTTCGTAAACGATGAGGATCCCATCATTTTTTCGGAGCAGGAGAAGGAGACCATTCTGAAGGCGATGGAGGCTGCCGGATACTCCTTCGATAAGATGGAAAGTACGGATGACAATCTGCGGTTCTTCTCAGAGGGAGGAGCGGTGATGCAGATGGAAGGCTGGGCTGAAGCGAAGGAATGGCTGGAAGGTGTGGTCTTTGATGACCTGGCGGTCTCTGACAGAGTTGAAAAGATCCTGCATCCGGAGAGATTTGAAGGTCAGGGGATCACGGAAATAAAGCCATTCTCCATATTGAAGGAGCTGGCGGAAAAGAAGAAGGAAGCAATGCAGGCAAGGCTGCCGATCGGTAAGAGTGCGAAAGTTGCGGGTGCAGAAATCGGGTAAATCAATGCCGTTGCAGGATGTCGGTTTTTACTGATGTCCTGCAGCGGCTTTTTCTCTTTTCCGTGTGAGCACGATGCCTGTAAAGCTGCCGGAACGGCAGCGCAGCCTGACAACGGAGTTGGCAATCTCAAGGGGATTGGGGAGTTCCCCAACAAGCAATTTCCTGGAGCCAGAGGCGGAAGGGAATTGGCATGAGAAGGACGTTTGTCCGACAAATGCCCTGCTTGCCAGTTTGTTTTCAAAAAGATCTTAATCCTTTTTTATTGGGATCGAATCGATAGCAGCTATCAAGGTATAGGCATATCTTTTTGAGGCTTCCTCTAGCATCTTTTTTGTAATGCCGAATATCCAGAATAAGATAAAAAAGATGTTAATGCCAAAGGAGAGAATGTTTCGACCAGGTATGTACTCCAAGGCTTCATAAGTCGAGATAGAGTAGATACATGTGAACAGAGCAAGGCAAATATTGATAATAATTCCAATGGGTTTATCTATAAGCATGTTTTTACAGAAGCCGCAGTTGATATTCTCTTCAAGTACAAGATGATTATCGCGGGTATTGTTCCTAAGGTATATCACGGCGCTTTCACAGAGATTGCGAAATTCTGGCGAAGACGTGGGTGTGCTAAAGCCTGAAAAGGATTTTTCTAATTTTGCGAGCTTTTTATAATACCTATCTTTTGAGATGCGATCTATTGTTGTGTCGTCATGTTGTAGGTACTTTGCAGCGTAGTTCTCTGGAACTTTGTTGGGTGGTGCCAAACGTCGCTGTAAGATTGGAACGTAATTAGTTAGAGCGAGTAGGATGCATAATGTAACGGCAGAGGTTACGGTTGAATAAAGCCCTTCAAAACAGAAAAAAATGGTTAAGGCAACAGGCCCAAGCAGTATTACGCTTGGGCTAAGTCTTGCCCTAATGTTATATGCATCTAAAATGTCAAGTTTCAATTTGAAACCTCCTTATAACAAACGGTATGATGACTGTAGTCTTGTGATAAAATCGCCGGAAGAATTGTAAAAATCGAGTTCCGGATCAGATATATCAAAAGAAAATCCAAAAGGTCGTCCATCGTAGATATAACAATAATCATCTTTTGACATAGGAACATATATCTGCTTTTTCCGTTTGAACTTCATCAGCTGCCGCGATAAGCATGTCGTTGCCACAATTATTGTTTCTGGAATATCGCCAATATAAAGGTTCAAATACTGCATCACATAATTCGCATGCCCTGTTATAAATACAACATCTAGGTCGAACTTCCCAACGGGGATTAGGGGTATATAAGAACCCACCTCGGTACGCGGAAGAAAATACATGTGAAAAATGTCGTAAAGATACTCCTGCCGGCCGGGGATTTCGGAAGCCTGGGTATGATGTACCAAATATCTCAAATCTGATCACCGTCCATAATAATGGGTCAATCACTTTTCTTATGGGATTAGTGGTATCCCAGGTAATTTCAGGTAGCACCTGGATGGAGCAGTGTCAAGGTCATCCGGCCATTTATCCCTC
>OMVU01000006.1:142174-142495 GCA_900314565.1 uncultured Eubacteriales bacterium | reverse complement strand
TTCCGTGTCGATCCCATCCCTGAGCACCTTCTTTCTGTATTTCGTGCACCACACGAGGTGATACTGCAGAGAATAGACATATCCCCTACCATATGTAAGATCGCTATTTATTGTAAAATCCTTATTATTTTCCATATAAATATCGTACCATATACAGAGATACATGTCAACAAAAATACAAACATTTGTTCCGTTTCTGCTTGCTTCGTTCTCATCCGTGACCTTACATCGCACGACATCAATTTCCTTTGATATGCCTTGGAACAGATCGATTTTCTCAGGCCATATTATAGGAACTGCTTACGCGGTTCCTATAATCAA
>OMVU01000006.1:55922-142127 GCA_900314565.1 uncultured Eubacteriales bacterium | reverse complement strand
GAGTTCCTGACGGAACTTCCGATAAGATATATTACAGGAACCCCTTCGCAACCCCATAAATCTGTCAATAAAAATGTTTTCTGCCGGCTAACTACTACTCATGTTTGAAAACACAAGAATGCGCCGGCTGTTTTTCAATGTAATGCTGTCCCTGAATAATATAATCCAGGGGATACTTCTCCAGTTCTCTCAGCAAAGGCTCAAAATACTTTCGAGTGTATTCCACCTCAAAACCTATGAGGATCTTGATCTCATCACGGTATTCATCCCTCAATTTCACAAGAGTATCCGTATAGTCATACAGTTCCGACATGTCCATCCTGATGCCTGACCAGTAACCTGCCGGATATGGCTGCGGTGTATGATCCGAGAAACCGAGAATTTTGAATCCCTCCGAAATCGCAGTCTCTATATACTCTCTTTCGGTACCCATCGCATGATTGCAGCGTGTCGTATGTGTGTGATAATTAGCTAAAATCATATAAAACCTCGATGCTCCTTTTTGCGCATTTCTGCAGAAAAAATCCGTCACGAATTCCACTGTCAGTTTGCATCCCGGTATCAGAGCAAGTCCTCTTCTGTACTTTATCCATCGACTGATCAAAAATAAAAAACATCTTCAAAACGTTTATCAAGCGCGATACACAGGATCAGCGCAAGCTTTGCAGTCGGGCTGAACTGACCGGTCTCAATGGAACTGATCGTGTTCCGGGACACACCTACCATTTCTGCAAGAGCAGCCTGAGACAGGCCTTTCTCATAACGGATCTCTTTGAGTCTGTTTTTCAATATCAGTTTATCGTCCATATGGCACCTCGTTATCCTGCGAGCTGAAGGATCCATGAAACAAGGAAAGCAGCCGCAGCGACTGCATCAACGATCGCAACGAAGAGCTCATGTTTCTGATGCAATTTCATATATTTGTAGAAAAAGATGACTGAGTTCGAAGCCATAATGGCAAAGAATACTTCGCTGCTCATGCGTTCAAATACCACCGCGTCGACCACCGTTACGGCTGCGAGCAAACATATGATCACGACCCATCCGATATGCATTCCATTTTTCGAAACTTCCAGATTGACGATATCCTGTCCGTGGTTTTCCTGCTGGCTTTTTGCCAGTATTTCTTCTCTTTTCATGGTGATACCTCCTTGGGGATTGCCAAGTTTACTTGGTATGATTGAATCATAGCATTGCCAAGTTCACTTGTCAATCCTTTTTGCAAAGTTTTCTTGGCATCACCTGTCCATCCCTATCCAATGGATGAAAGCCGTCTTATCACTGCTGTTGTATCCCGTTTTTTCATAAAAATGAAGCGTCCCGGCCTTCTTCGAACCGGTCAGAAGCATCATCTTATAACAGTTTTCTTTTTCAGCGATCTGTCTGGCATACTCGAGACATTCACCGGCATAGCCTTTGCCTCGATGGTCAGCATGTGTCACGACATTTTCTATAAATGCATACGGACGAACATTCCTTGTCAGATTCGGTATGATCACACAGACACAGGAGGATACGATCTGCCCCCCGACTTCATTGACGATCAAGTGATGATTCCGATCGCCAAGGATCTGCTCCCATGTTTCTGTCAGATGCCTGTCATGATCAGGGATCCTTTCTTCGTGAAGGAACAAATACAGCTTAAGCAGCGAATCCAAATCTTCCCGTTTTGCTTCCCTGACCACAGATCAGCCCTCCTTCGTCAGAATTCCATACTTATCCGGATGCCGATATTTCTCCCCCATCACCTCGTGCTCTCTGTACTCCCGGAGCATATCCATGTCTATCCCGGCAAGATAAACACCTTCCGCTTCCGGCGCTTCAAAAATGCACATATCCCGCACTCCCGGTACATCGCTCAGCCACGCAACGCCGTCAAAGACACTGGAATGTCCGTTACAGTCCGGCTGCCCTTTCGGATAATTGCAGGTTACTATGGCAGCTTTATTCTCATATGCTCTTGTCCGAAGCGCTGAGAGTCTGTTGATCTCCATCGGGCAGGCGTTCGGTGCAAGGATCACCTCCGCCCCTTTCAGCATCAGGATCCTTGCACTCTCCGGAAATTCTCTGTCAAAGCAGATCATGGACCCGATTTTGACGGTCCCTCTGCCGATATCCAGATCCGTCACATAAAAAACTTCTCCCGGTGAAAGAACTGTTTCGTCGGCAAAGGCACAAATATGGACTTTTGAATAGTGCAGCCTTTCATTTCCCTTTCTGTCGAAGAGAAGAATGGAATTGAGCGGTTTCGGGTCGTGCTTTTCAAGAAATGTGATCCCGATCGCCATCTGCAGCTCTTTTGCAAGCTCTCTGAATGCGCAGATGAATTCACTGTCTGCCGTTATGGCCAGCGCATCCACGGCACCCTCTTCCTGCGGCAGAAAGTATCCGTCGCTCCACATTTCCGGGAACAGGGCGATGTCTGCCCCCATATCTTTTGCCTTTCTGCAGGCAGATGTTCCTATATTTTGCTGCTCAGCTAAGCTTCCACCGGGAAGCAGCTGGAGCAGTGCAATCTTAAGCATCATAGTCTGATGGTCTCCTTATTTACGTTACAGCGTTCTCTCCATTTCCAGACATTTCCAGTTCTCACCGAGAACATGATAATATTCTGCCTGTTCTGTCGGCACATCCTGAAATCCCGCTGCTCTGTAACAATGATAAGCTGCCGGATTATTCTCAAAAACTCCCAGAGTCACTTTCTCTGCCTTCAGGATCAGGGCAGCATATTGCAGGGCAAGAGAAAGCATTTCCCTGCCATACCCCTCACCACGCCTGTTCACATCAACGATGACGAAACCAAAACGCAGGATCCTCTTCTCTTCGTCGGTAAATCGCATGATCAAATGTCCGACGACACCGGTCTCATCAAACGCCGTCATCGGATAGAACCAGTCTGCGTCTGCAAATTCTGCGTAATGCGCGTTGATATCTGCTCCGCTGATGGGGTATCGATCATATCGGTCAGCGCACCACTGTCTGAAGGCATATTCATTTTTTATCCAGGATGCTATTATATCTGCATCGCAGTTCTTATATGGTCTTAGTCTTAACATACTTTCGTTACTCTCTGACTTTTTCAGTATCCGAACTAATTCTTCTCATATAATTATTGTGTACGGAAGGAAAGTCATATCCAGGGATTCTTTAGTGCTTTATAAATGGATCTATACAACATGCAAGACTTTATTACAGATTTCGTTTACAAATATTTACTTAATTCCGCCGGATCATTCAGGATACTTTCTACAATTCGACTTAGTATTCCACTGTATCCTTTTCCCAGAGCTTTTGCTTTCTGAATTGCCTGCGGAGTAAGGCGGAGAGTAACATTTTGTCTCCTGCGTTCTGCACGTCTGCTCTCATGTACTCTGCGCATCAATGCTAATTGCTCATCTGTCAATTCAGGATTATCATCTGTGACAACAGGATGTTTCGCAGCTTCCCTGATCATTAAGATCTGTTCATTAGTCAGTTCCTGATCTGGATCTAAAACATATTTTTTAATTGCCATAATAAATCACCTTCTCTTCACGCCCAATTATCTCTCTCGCTCTCAGGAGCACCGGCAATTCCCTGTTGGCAATCAGCCGTCCCTGTCCGGTCTCTCTCCGAAGTTCGTATTCAGCAGCCGCTTCCTCGTACTTCATTTTCAGCGTGGATAAATGAAAGACCTCCTTCTCCTCCTCTGTCAGATCCTTCTCTCCGAATGATGTGATCCTGCAGAGGAAATAGCAGGTAATGTTATGCCGATGGATCAGATTATAATAGTCACTGACGACCCCGATCCTGCAGAGCACATCAGCATCCACGCCCAGTTCCTCTTTGAGCTCCCGTTTGACTGCGGTCTGAAGATCTTCTCCTTCCTCCACGCCGCCACCGGCCATCTCAATAAGCGCTGCCGTTCCATGATCATCTTCAAGCTCTGCCCGGTTGAAATAGAAGAACCCGTCATCATCAAAACAGACCGCCCTGACAGTCAGCCGGTCATGGTCTGTATATTCAAACGGCCATTCCGTGTCCTCCAGCTCAATAAAGAGCTCAGAAATGTTTTCCCTGTCCGCCCTGATAATTGAATACCAGGCTTCATCACAGATTCCGCAATTATTTTTACCTGCCGCACGCAGAATACCTTCCCATCTCATCCCGGCCTTCTTCATTACCTTTCCGGAATTGGGATTATTCACATCATGACAGGCTGCAATGCGGTTCAGCCCAACAACATCAAAAAGATACTCCACGACTGCCATCAGGGCTTCGGGCATGAGTCCCTTCCCCCAGTAAGCTCTGCCCATGCAGTATCCAATGTCAGCAGCTTCCGTGTTCTCATTTAACTTTACTACGGAGATATTGCCGATGGGCTTCCCCGTCTCTTTATATTCGATGACCCAGTTGAAATATCCGCCGTCCGCATACCTGGGGACCCATTCCTCAAGCAGATCTCTTGTGACCTTGAGGCTCGTGTGTGCCGGCCAGGTCAGATATTTCGTGACCTCCGGATCAGATGCCCAGTTATAATACATATAAACGGCATCTTTTAAGGTGAATCTCCGCAGGATCAGCCTCTCCGTCTCTATTCTCTGTGTCCCGGCTTTATTCATCTTTGCCTCCTCCCAAAACTATGCGTCATCCTTAATGAAATTCCCGAATGGCGAGCTGCGCATAATGCCCCAGCCTGTCCAGCCGGTGCGCGAATTCCTTCATGGAAAGCTCTCCGTCCTGATCCAGCCCGAGAATCATTCGTATGGAACCGGCAAATACGTAATCGAATACAAATTCCAGATCTTCTCTTTTACAGTTCGGATTGTCCCGTTCCCAGTCCTGTAAAACAGTGGATTTCACCAGCTTTTTCAGCCGTTCCTGAAAAACGGTATCATTTCCCTTTCCTATGATGAGGCGGTAGGTATCCTGGTTCTTTAACATATGAGAATACATGAGACTCATCGGATCCGTGTCATGTTCGGGAGAAAGATATCTCGTCAGAAAAGACATGTTCTCCTCGATAAAATCGTCTTCGATCTCCGTCAGAATATCCTGCGGCTCTGTATAGTGCAGGTAAAAGGTACCGCGGTTCAGGGAAGCGGCCTCACATAACTCTTTGATCGTGATCTTATTGATCGGCTTGGTCTCCATCAGGTTCAGCAGAGCCCGGTGGAACATTTCTTTCGTGTACCGTACACGCGTATCTATCTTTTTCATGCGAAAGGATCCCTCTCTTTTTTTCTCAAATGCGTCTGTTAATCAACAGAATCTGAGTATCTGTTCATAAAGTGTCAGTACAAAAAATACTGATTATTGCGTTTCATCCCTGACTAATTATAATGAAAAACAGATAACTAATCAACACCGCGTTCATTAAATTCAAAAAAGTTCACAAATCAATCGAAAGGATGGAACGGCATGGAAAGAGCGAAAAAGCAGAACACGGATGGAAAGATCGGGGCAGGGAAATTTTTTGCGTGGCAGACCAGGGGGGCTTCGGCAGCAGTCAACTTTATTATCCTGAGCTTTGTAACTATCTACTGTACGGATGCACTGAAGATGAATCCTGCGGTCGTAGGAGGATTGCTGGCAGGAAGCAAGATCATTGACGCGATCACAGATCTCTTTGCGGGCTATCTGGTAGACAAGACAAATACCCGCTGGGGAAAAGGAAGACCCTATGAGTGGTGTATCGTGATCGAATGGATCCTGACGATCCTGATGTACGCGATCCCCCCCGCAGCTTCCTCGGGCGTGAAAGCTGCCTGGCTGCTGGTAACTTATGTACTGATCAACAGTGTATGTACCACACTTCTGAGTGCTGCCCAGAACCCGTATATGATCCGCGCTTTTGAGACAAATGAGCAGAGAGTCAAGCTGGCCAGCCTCGGCGGTATTGTCATTATGGCTGCCTCCATGGCGGTCAATATCATTTTCCCGATTTTGATGGCAAAAATCGCAACTTCCCCGGCGGGCTGGACCATGACTATTGCCCTGATCGGTGTTCCGATGGCTTTTATCGGAATCCTTCGCTTCTTCTTTGTAAAAGAGACAGTTGAGGTAAAGGATGCCTCTGATCAGGAAGGTATCAAGCTCAAAGATGCGTTTTTGGTGCTTGCAAAAAATCCCTATGTCTGGATGGTCGGACTCATGTATTTCGGCTATATGCTGGTCACCGGTATGGGAATTAACACGTATTTCTTTACACACGTGATGGGAAATATTAAGCTTATGAGTACAGCATCCGCCATTTCGATCGTAACTCTTCCTCTTCTGGCAGTATTTCCTGCACTGATGAAGAGAATGACCAAGAGCATGCTGGTGCAGGTCGGCTGTATTGCCTACATTATCGCAGGCTTGCTCTGGTTTTTCTGCTACTCGAGTTATCCCACGGTCCTGATCGGTTTTGTCTTTGTCGGTATTGCTTCGCTGCCGATCACCTATATGACAGATCTTATGATGCTCGACTGCGGAACCTACAATGCCCATGTCAGCGGCAAGAGAATGGACGGAACCATCGGAGCCATCAAGGGCTTTCTCGGTAAGGTCGGCGGCGCTTTCGGAATTGCACTGCTGGGTATCCTTCTGGATGTGGGTGGCTATGATGGTGCCCTTTCCGTGCAGCCGGATTCTGCGAAACTGATGATCCGGGTGCTGATGGGCGGTGTACCGGTAGTCATATTTGCAGCAATCGCAATCATGATGATGTTCTATAAGGTCGATCGCATGCTTCCGGAACTTGAAAAGGAACAGGGGTTGAAGTAAATGAAAATGAATCAATATGAGACAGAACATGCGGACATCGTCCGCCGTCTGGCACCGGAATGTACGGTGCTGTTGAAAAAGGACGGGATGTTCCCGCTTTCATCAGCCGGAAAAATCGCGCTTTACGGTTCAGGAGCCCGCCGTACGATAAAAGGCGGTACCGGCTCCGGCGAAGTAAACTCACGTTATTTCATTACCGTTGAGGAAGGACTTAAGAAGGCGGGGTTTGAAATAACCACAAATCCATGGCTCGATACCTGGGACGAGATCGTACTGGCCGCACGAAAGTCTTTTGTCCGGGAGATCCGCAGCCGAGCTAAGAAAAAGCACGTTCCTGCCCCTCTGGAGGGCATGGGCGCAGTAATGCCTGAGCCGGAACATGATTTTATATATGACGGAGTGGGCGATACGGCAATATACGTATTGGCCCGCTTATCCGGTGAAGGTTCTGACCGGAACCCGGTAAAAGGGGATATTTTGCTCACGGATTCCGAAAGGCGGGACATTCTGCGGCTGAATGAACGTTACGAACGGTTCATGCTGGTGCTCAATGTTGGCGGTCCCGTGGATCTCGGCCCTGTTGCTGACGTAAAAAATATCCTGCTGCTTTCCCAGCTGGGCACGGAGACGGGAACGGTCCTGGCGGATCTTCTGCTGGGCAGGAGTTACCCGTCCGGAAAGCTGACGACAACATGGACTGCATGGGAGGATTATCCCCGGATCGGTGAATTTGGCGAACAGGACGATACCCGGTACCGTGAGGGAATTTATGTAGGATATCGTTATTTTGACTCTGCAGGGAAAAACCCCCTGTATCCCTTCGGATTTGGCCTCGGATACACGGATTTTTCGACCGAGATCCGGTCGGCAGACGAAAAGAGCGTTACCGCAGCCGTGAAAAATACCGGTCACTATCCGGGCCGGGAAACAGTCCAGCTCTATATATCGTGTCCGCAGGGAACACTCAGTCAGCCTCCCAGGAAGCTTGCAGCCTTTGCCAAAACAAAGGAGCTTGCGCCGGGAGAGGAACAGACACTCATCATTCCTTACGATCTGAGGGACGTGTCATCCTATGACGAAAAAGCCTCGGCTTATGTGCTGGAATCCGGAGATTACACGGTACTTGCGGGCGAAACTCCTGCCGTGACCCTCAGGCTGGATGAAACAGCGGTGTTGAAAAAAGTCCGCAGGTCTTTAGGGACCCCGGACTTTAAAGACTGGAATCCTGCATCCCCTTCAGGCGTCTCGGCTGCGGAAAAAATACTTTCGATCTCTGCAGGATCCTTCGAGACGGAATACGTCGATTATGACACTAAATCTGATATCGATCCGATCACAGATAAGATGACGGATGAGGAACTCGCCATTTTGAATGTCGGTTTCTTCGATCCGAAAGGCGGTATGGCCAGCATGATCGGAAGCGCAGGCACTGCCGTGGCCGGAGCGGCGGGCGAAACTGCGCATGTCCGCGGACTTCCGCTGCTTATTATGGCAGACGGCCCCGCGGGACTGCGTCTTTCCCGTGAATACTGGGAGGACGAGAAGGGGATCCACCTTATAGGCTCTTCGATGCCCGAGACCATTCTGGAACTGCTCAGTCCCATAGAGCGCAGGGTGATGGCAATGATGACCAGGGAGAAAAAGCCTTCCGGTCCCATAAAAGAACAGTATTGTACGGCCATTCCGATCGGGACCGCCATCGCGCAGAGCTGGAATATTTCCCTTGCGGAGCAGTTAGGCGATCTCGTTGGCGACGAGATGGAGCGCTTCGGCATCCACCTGTGGCTTGCTCCGGCGCTGAACATTCACAGGGACATCCGCTGCGGACGAAATTTTGAGTATTTTTCGGAAGATCCTTTTGTTTCCGGAAAATTTGCGGCTGCGATCACACGCGGCGTGCAGAGTCATCCCGGATGCGGCACAACAATCAAGCATTTTGCCGTAAATAATCAGGAGTATAACCGGACCGGGAGCAGCTCGCAGGTTTCCAAACGCGCCATGAGGGAAATATATCTCCGCGGTTTTGAAATATGCGTGAAAGAGAGTCAGCCGCATGCATTGATGACCTCATACAATCTGCTCAATGGCACCCATACTTCCGAGCGGCGGGATCTGATCATGGACATCCTTCGCGCGGAGTGGGGCTATCAGGGGATCGTGATGACCGACTGGGTAGTGGCCGGCATGAAGCAGGTGCAGCATCCAAAATACCGCAACGCCCTGTCAGACCGCGTGGCAGCAGCGGGGGGAGATCTCTTCATGCCGGGCTGTAAGGGCGACGTCAAGAACATAATGAAAGCACTGAAAAAAGGCACACTGAACAGACGGCAGCTTAAAGAAAACTCCACACGGGTCTATCGTATGGCAAAAAAACTGACGGAGGAAAAGCATGGCTGATTTTTTGATTGGTGCGGCAACGGCAGCGCATCAGGTGGAGGGCAACAACAGACATTCCGATTACTGGATCATGGAAAATATAAGGCATTCCGATTTTGCTGAGCCGAGCGGCCTTGCATGTGACCATTACAACCGATATGACGAGGACATCCGTCTGCTGGCAGAGTCCGGTTGTAACGCGTACCGGTTCGGTATCGAGTGGGCTCGAATAGAACCGGAGGAGGGCAGGTTCGACCGGGATGAGATCACACACTATCGCAGGGTCCTCGACTGCTGCCATAAGAACGGCATTACGCCGGTCGTGACGCTGATGCACTTCTCCTCTCCCGCCTGGCTGATCAGCAAGGGAGGCTGGGGAAACAGGGATGTGGCAGGATATTTTTCACGCTATGCACGTTTCGTGGCAGAGCAGCTCGGAGACAGCCTTCCCCGGATCTGCACGATCAATGAGGCCAACATGGGCATCCAGCTTCACAAGGTCATTCAGGACATGATGAAAGCCGGCAGGCGCAGCGAGGGCGGTGTGCAGGTAGGACAGAGCAGCGGCCTTGATGTGAAAAGCATCCTGATCGGGATGCTGGAGCAGGGCAGAGCATTCCATACGTCTCCTCTGAAGATCAACTCTTTCCTGAGACCGCGCAGCGAGAAAACAGAGCGATTCGTGATGGAAGCTCATATAGCGGCAAAAAAACAAATCAAAGAAGTTCTGCCCGAGACAAAGGTAGGACTGACACTTTCCCTCTTTGATTATCAGCCCACCAAAGCGGGAAAGGACGCTGCCGTAAAACTGTGGAAAGAGGACTTCGGCTGGTATCTCCCCTTTATCAGGGACGATGATTTTCTTGGCGTGCAGAACTACTCCCGCAAGATCGTCGATGAAAACGGAGCCAGAGAACCGGCGGCAACCGCGCCTCTGACCCAGATGGGTTATGAGGATTACCCCCGGTCCATCGGCAATGTACTGAAGCGAGTCGCCAGGCACTTCCCCGGCGAACTGATCGTTACGGAAAATGGGATCGCCACGTCGGACGACGAAAGACGCTGCGCATTCATAAGGGAAGCGGTGGCTTCCGTGATGGAAGCTAAGGAGCACGGCATCCCTGTCACGGGGTATCTTCACTGGTCACTGCTGGACAACTTTGAATGGCAGGCAGGTTTTGGAAAGACATTCGGACTGATCGCAGTGGACAGGACCACGCAGACCCGATATCCGAAGAACAGCCTGAAGGTGCTCGGAGGCCTTGCAGATTTGCTCATTCCACATCTTTCGTTCATGAAGAAGTTCTAAGGCTTGTGCAGATTGTTTGAATTGTTCACACAATTCCATTTCGCACAGAGTTTCGCAAGTGCCAAGGTACAGACTTATCATACAAGGAGAATAGCTTTGAAAAAGATTCGTTTTAATAATGACTGGATATTTTCAAAACAGGGGGTCGCCGGGAAAAAATCCGTGACGCTTCCCCACGACGCAATGATCCATGAGCAGCGCAGCGCCGGCGAACCATCCGGCAGCGCCTGCGCATTTTTCCCGGGTGGGGTCTATGTCTATGAAAAGAACTGGAGTCTTCCCGCGGACTGGAATCAGGGCTATGCGGCACTGGAGTTCGAAGGCGTTTACCGGAATACGGTCGTGACCGTAAACGGCATACAGGCAGGTACAAGGCCCTACGGCTATATTCCCTTTACCGTACGGATCGATCCTTATCTGAAGGCCGGTGAGGATAATCTGATCGTGGTCACTGCAGACAATTCGCAGATGCCGAATTCAAGGTATTATACCGGTTCGGGCATCTACCGCCCCGTGACCCTGATCACAGGAAATAAAACACACTTTGCATGGCGCGGGGTGCGGATTTCCACGATCTCCTGGAATCCGGCAAAGATCCGTGTGGACATGGACATAGAGACGGAAGCAGATGCAGAAAGCGGGAGTCTGCAGGCAGAGATTTTTATCCTTGATCCGGATCAGGCCTGTGTGTGCACCGGCACGGCAGAAATCGGAAACGGAAAATACAGCGCCTCTTTTGACATTCCGGACGCGCGTCTCTGGAGCGATCAGACTCCCGATCTGTATACCTGCAGGGCCGTTCTCAGAAACGGTGAAGAAGTCCTGGACGAAGTGACAGAGACCTTTGGTATCCGGAAGGTGGAATGGAATCCGCAGGGACTTTTCGTCAACGGAAAGGAAACACTTCTTCGGGGCGGATGCCTTCACCACGACAGCGGGCTTCTCGGTGCGGCGACCTATGACGAAGCGGAGGACCGCAGGGTCCGCATGCTGAAGGAGGCGGGTTTCAATGCCATCCGTTCCTCCCACAATCCGGCAGCAGGAGCACTCCTTAAGGCCTGCGACAAGTACGGGATGTACGTGATGGATGAGACCTGGGACATGTGGTATCACCTGAAGACAAAGCATGATTATGCCTCTTCCTTTACGGACTGGTACCGGCAGGATATCACGGATATGGTCGCTCATGATTTTAACCATCCCAGTGTCATTATGTACTCCATCGGCAATGAAGTTTCCGAGCCCGCCCATGAAAAAGGACAGATCCTTGCAAAAGAGATGACGGACCTGTTCCATTCGCTCGATCCGAACCGTGCGGTAAGCGGTGGCATTAATCTGATGATCCTGACCCGCAGCGCAAAGGGAAGTGACATTTACGGAGACGAAGGCCGTGATGATCAGGATAAACAGAAAAAAATGAGCGGTATGAACTCCACCATGTTCAATATGATCACTATGATGGTGGGAACCGGTATGAACAAAGCGGCAAACGGGAAAAAGGCAGACCTTATCACCACACCGGTGCTGGATACTCTGGATATTGCCGGCTACAATTACGCTTCCGGCAGATATCCGCTGGAGGGGAAAGCACATCCGCAGCGCGTGATTTTCGGAAGCGAGACATTTCCCCAGGACATCTGGAAAAACTGGAGCATGGTGAAAAAATATCCGTATCTTGTCGGAGACTTCATGTGGACTGCATGGGATTATCTTGGAGAAGTCGGAATCGGCGGCTGGGCCTATACACCGGATGGAAAGGGCTTCGAAAAACCTTACCCATGGATCTCGGCAGATGCAGGGGCACTGGACCTGCTCGGCAATCCGACCGGCGAGATCTTTCTGGCACAGGCTGCCTGGGGACTTTTGAAGGATCCGGTGATCAGCGTACGACCGGTCAATCATCCGGGCGTTCAGCCTGCGAGATCCGTGTGGCGGGGAACCAATTCCATACCGTCCTGGAGCTGGCAGGGCTGCGAAGGAAATCAGGCTGTCGTGGAAATCTACGCGTCAGAGGGCAGCGTGGCACTGGGTCTGAATGGAAGAAAACTCGGGCAGAAAAAGATCAAAAACGGAAAAGCAATCTTCAAAGTGAAATACCGGCCGGGTACACTTCAGGTCGTTCATTATAATACAGCCGGAGAAAAAGACGGACAGGCCTGCCTGCGTTCTGCAAAGGATGCTCTCTCTATCGTTCTTGCCCCGGAGAAGCAAACGCTTACCGCCGGAGAAATTGTATTTATTCCGGTCACTCTGGAGGATGCGGCACACTCAGTGGAGTCCAATGCAGACCGCAGACTGGATATCGCCCTGGAGAATGGCGAGCTGCTCGCTTTCGGGAGCGCGAATCCGCGAACGGAGGAACTGTATGACAGCGGCTCGTTCACCACGTATTACGGCCGTGCATTGGCTGTCGTGAGAGCCGTCGGAGAAGGAACGCTTACGGTCCGGGTAACGGACGGAAAACAGGAAGCAAAGGCAGAGATCCCCGTGAAGGATCACTGAAGCCCGGCAGCCCGGGAAAGAACACTGAAAAAACAGCCTGACGATGCCGGACAGCCCGGCAGGAAGGAAATCAATATGAAAGCAATACGTCTGCAGACAGAGTACCTGACGAAACCGTTGGGTCTGGGCATTGCCAGGCCTCGCTTTTCATGGAACTGCGAAGGCGGAATCCGGCAGACGGCTTATCAGATCGTCGCAAAAAGGGACGATGAAGTCGTCTGGGACAGCGGCAAAACAGAATCTTCTTCCATGACGCACATTCCGTATTCCGGTCTTCCGCTCCGAAGCCGGGACAGGATCACCTGGACGGTCATGCTGTGGGATGAGAACGGTCAGGCCGGAGAAGCAGAATCCTCACGGTTCGAACTGGGCCTTCTGCTTCCTGAAGACTGGACGGCAAAGTGGATCAGCGGAAATTACAGACCGAACAAAAAGCGCCGCTATCCGGTGGATTGTTTCCGCAGGAAGTTTACGGCTGATAAAGAAATTGTCTCCGCGAGGCTGTATGCCACCGCAAGAGGCGTATACGATGTGACGATCAACGGGAACCGTCTTCGGGAATTTATTCTGGCTCCGGGCATGACGGATTACCGTCGGCGCATCCAGTATCAGACTTATGATGTGACGAATCTGCTGAAGAAGGACAACACGGTGGAACTTCGTCTTGCAGACGGCTGGTACCGGGGCAGTATAGCTGCGTACGGGGTGACAAATGTATTCGGAACGCAGACCAGCGTCATGGCGCAGCTGGAACTGCTCTTTTCAGACGGCACCATGCAGACCGTCATCACAGATGAGGACTGGGAATGGAGCAATGACGGACCGATCCGTTTTGCAGATCTGAAAGACGGGGAATGGATCGACGCATCCAAAGAGCCTTCTTATCATGGACGGGCGATGACCGTGTCCGGACCGAAAGGAGCTATGATCACGGCTTCCGACAATGTGCCGGTGCGGGAGCAGGAAAGGTTAGAGGCCAGGCTGCTGCCAGGTAATGTACTGGACTTCGGGCAGAACATTGCCGGATATCTGGAATTCACCGTACACGGAAAAAAAGGACAGAAGCTCTTTCTGACATGTGGAGAAGTGCTGGATCAAAACGGAAACGTCGATCTCAGCGGTATCCAGGAAAGCCGCCCGGCCAAAGGATGGAATCAGCTGAGTCTGATCAAAAAACTGATGACAAATCAGGTGAGCGGGGAGAATAACCCCACACCGCGTCAGGAAATACGGTTCCTTTGTTCCGGCAGAACGGATCATTACAGGACAAGCTTTGCGGTATTTGGTTTCCGGTATGTGCAGATCAGGGGAAATGTCCGTTTCCGGCCGGAAGACTTTACAGCGATCGCAGTGTATTCCGATCTGGAGCAGACCGGCAAATTCACCTGCTCCAATGAACTCGTGAACAAGCTGGTCCAAAATACCCGCTGGAGCATGAAAGGGAACTTTCTTGATGTCCCCACGGACTGCTCGACCAGAGAACGTCTGGGCTGGACGGGAGATGCACAGATCTTTTTCGACACCGGTGCGTACCTGATGAATACCGCCCCGTTCTTCCGTAAGTGGCTGCGGGATATGGCGGACGACGTGTATCCGAACGGTCTGATCAATGCGGTCATTCCCTACAGCGGCGTAGATATGATGTATAAAGCGACCGGAGTTTCCGTAGGGTGGGCTGACGCAGTCTACCTGGTGCCCTGGAGATACTATCTGCGCTTTGGAGACAGGCAGCAGCTGGAAGAAGCCTGGCCGATGATCGAAAAATATGCGGATTATCTTCAGCATAACCTGGGCCTTAAAGATAAAAAAGAAGGAAATAAAAATCCGGATAATGCATTTATCTATGAAAAAGGCGTCCATCTGGGAGAATGGCTGGAGCCTGAAGAGTTTCGTGACCCGGTATACGGAGCAAAGGCACGGCATCCGGAGGAATGCACGGCTTATCTTTATTACAGCATGACCATCATAGGTCAGATCGCAGAAGTGCTCGGCAGAAGCAGCGCACCTTATAAGAAAATCGCAGAAGGGGCAAAGCGAGCCTATGCCGGATTCGCAGAACTCGATTCGGACCGGCAGGCAAAACTGGTGCGGCCTTTGGCGCTGGGCCTGCTTGACGGCGAAACCAAAGAAAAAGCGATAAGACGCCTGAAATGCGCGGTAGAAAACTACCGCTTCCGGGTCGGAACGGGATTTCTTTCCACACCATTCCTGCTGCCGGTACTGACCGAGGCCGGAGAGGCTGAAACAGCCTACAGGATGCTGGAGAATACCGAAAAACCCGGCTGGCTGGGCGAAGTACTGGACGGGGCAACTACGGTCTGGGAGAACTGGGAGGGAACGCTGAGCCAGAATCATTACTCCCCCGGGGCGGTCTGCCAGTGGCTGTTCGACACCTGCGCAGGGATTCGTGTATGCGGAGAAAACAGCTTTGAGATCGCACCGGTCCCGGGAGGAACATTTACCGATGCACAGGCAGACTGGCTGAGCCCCTATGGGCGTGTCCTGTCCCGCTGGGAGCAGAAAGGCGATGAGATCAGTTACACCATAGAGATCCCGGCAAACTGCTCAGCGAAGGTACGGTTTCCTGACGGATCGACAAAGATGCTGACGGCGGGCACATATCACTTTTGAGATAAATGTGTATTCTTCTACCTGATATCTGAGAAAAATGTGTAAAAGGGCAGGAACGCCTCTGCGTTCCTGCCCTTCTTCGTTTCTGTGGCTGCTTCTTCTCCGCGCCATCCAGCAGGAAAGTATAGCTGCCAAGCGGCTTGCTGCCGTCTGTCTTGAATGTAATGCGCAGCGTATTATCCGTATCGAACTCTACCATGATGCTGGCGCCGGTCACTCCGTCCGGTTTCGTTCCTGCTGTAGTGAGTGCGTAGGGAGCAAGATCGTCAAGCGTCACCGTTCCTTTGAAGGAATCGGCGAAGATGCTGATGCTTTTCTTTGTGGCGTCGGTATAATCCAGCGTGACCGCGACATCGGAGCCGCCATCGCCCGCGCCGATGCCATAACTTCCGCTCGCGCTCACGACACCGCCGTTAATAGTGACAGTGCCGCCGCTCTCATTATCTTTGCCGCCGCCGATGCCCGAACCGCCGGAAGGATGAGAAACAATCTTGCCGGCACGTTCGCCGTCGCTCTGGGCGTAAATCGTGAGCGTGCTCGACGCAGGCACATATCAGTACTCCGAAAGCAGATGACCTTCCCCCGCTTCGCTCCCTCAAACGGAGCGCTTAAAATGGGTTTCGGTCAATCCGTGAATGGTAACTCCGCTTCACGTCGTCCTCCACCCCGCCTTTATGAAGCAGATAATAGTTCCAGCATCTTCTGTGTACATCTAGTGGTCACTTCAAGATAATACGCAGCATCGGCCGCGGACATTTCATTTTCATCATACTGTGCCAGTTTTTCAGTAAATTCAGCATAAGTGCCCATGATCCGGGAATATTCGGCCAGCATGGACAGGGCATTTGCCGGATCAGAATTGTAGGTTTTCATAAATGCAACATACTCATCGATGAATTTCTCATAACTGTCAAGAAAAGCCTTGAGTTCGGGATCCACCCCCGGAGTCTGCTCTGTGCCCTCCGTGTTCTCTGCTGCCTTTGATTCTGCAGGTGTGTCAGAGGCTGCCGCAGCTTGTGAAGTATCCTTGGATGCTGCCCCTTCTTTCCCGCTTCCCTGCGCAGAGGCATCCGTCTCGGGACTGCTCTGGGCTGCGGTCGGTGCCGGAGTTTTTTCCTGCTGCCCCGAAGCATTGTGATCGGCACTCTTCCCCTCACCGGCACCGGCGGCAGTGCTGTCGACACGGGGAGTCGTGAACATCCCGTAGTTTTTAGCCTGTGAAACTCCTCCGAAAAGGCACAGGACTGCGAATACGATGGCCGCTATACTGAATCCTTTCAGTTTATATTTTCTGGAGATACAAAATACAGCTCCCGCAATAATAGCGGCAGACAATATGATCCTGATAAAAGGCGGATCCGTTAAAAAGACCGCTAACGAAAGTATGAAAAGCGCTATACCAAAGAATTTACCGTATTTATTGATTCCGGAAGCCGGCACATCCTTTACATAACCGGGACCAATCTGCTGATACTGCCCTTTCTGAAATGAAGGCTGTCTGTTATCTGAGACCGGCTGCCCCTGCTGAACCGAAGACTGCCCGTTATCTGAAATCGGCTGCCCCTGCTGATACGAAGCCTGCCCGTTATCTGAAATCGGCTGCGCCGTTTCATAGGTACCTCCTGTACCACCTGCGCGGTCTGTCATAGCACTGTTCGTTTGGCCGTCCCCTGTCGGTGCTCCGCAATTGGGACAGAACTTTGTTCCCTCAGGGATCTCAGTCCCACAATTCTTACATAATGCCATACTCTTCTCCTTTCTTCTGAAACCCAATCCAGGCGCTTGCGAAACTCTGTGCGAAATGAAATTGTATGAAGCATAGACTTTCGCAATTGCCTGGAAACCCTGTCAGGTAATTGCTTCTCATCGTTTTCCCGACTCCCGGCCCCCTGTCTCACCTTCCGTTCTGATCACCCTGTATCCATACGATTCGAGGGCTGCTATCACATCCGGTGTAATATCGAATTTGATGTCCGGGCCTTTCGCATCGGCATTGTGTATGACCCTGTACAACTCATCTACAGATACATTCATGATCTCCGAAAGCCTTTTCAGATTATCCCTGTCAGGAAGCCCCCCATTCGTTTCCCACTTTGCTATAGCGGACTTTGAGACCCCCATCATATGAGCCAGCTCTGCCTGCGTTAATCCCATGCGTTTTCTTCTTGCGGTAATAAAATATCCCAGACTTTTCCTCCCCTGCATTGTCAACCTCCTCCCAAATACAGTTCTGAAGTCTGACCAAATGACCTCGGATGACTATTTTGCAGCCACACATGCCAAATAAGCATTCGCGGGCAAAATATGTCTCTTTTATGGGCGGTCTGCCAGTTGATAGCTGTCAGCTTTTGTCTTACGCTGCGTAATTCTCTTACGAAACATACATGTATCATACCAGCTTCTGAAAATAAAAATCCCCACCAAAAAGGTGGGGAAAATCATTTCTTCAGTCAATCAAAAAAGTGAATAGTCCAAGGATATTTTTTAAAAAAATGTGTAATTTTTGATTCAAAATCCAAGATTTATGTGTAAATTTCCGTTAAGCCATCACCTTCTATACGCTCTCCGCTATTCAAAGTGCGGATATAGGAAAAATGGGGAAATCACCAATCTTCCGCTGTATCTTGCCGGAAAGACTATTGATTTACTCTGAAATCAGGAACTGCCTGATTACTGCAGCTTTCCCCTGCTTTTGTCCGCATTGATCAGAAGAATCGCCGCGACGGCCAAAATCGGCAGTCCCGATAGAATCCCGTTCGGGGCCGGACCAAGAAGTCTCACAGAACCGGTATTCGTCTGACACACAGCCAGAGGAAGTGTAGCGGCTGCATTGAACGCACCGTGAAAGAGCGCCGGGACCCAGATACTTTCACTTTTTTCATATAACCAATCGTGCAGGATGCCCAGACCGACCGTAATGACGCAAAACAGCAGCATGCCTGTGATCGGAAAACCTGCATACCCGATGGGATTTCCCGCAGCAGCGCCGTACTCATACCCGATCAGCCAGATAAGCGGCCAGTGCCATGCTCCCCAGATCACTCCGCCAAGGATCCATCCCTTCCTGCGTCCGAATCTTGCCTTCAGCTGCGGATACATGAATCCGCGCCAGCCGATTTCTTCGCCCAGTGCGACGAACATGTTCAGCAGCGGAGCATAGGAAATACTGCTGACTAACGTGATCAATAAATATACTGAATAAGAAATCCCCTGTGCCTTCATCTGTTCGAGGGCTTCCGCGCCACCTGCTGCCACAAAATATTCCCCGCTGAGGTCAATGTGCTTCGGAAAAATCAGGAAATACAAAACGGCTCCGACGACAGTCAGGATCATCGAACCAAACCATGCAATCAGAATAATTTTGATATTTTTTCTGATCTGCGGCTTCCAGCCCATTTCTTTCAGTTTTGCCCCGGAGAGAACTGCACCGAGTGCCGGGACGAACATCATCGCCGCGGTGACCAACTGCCCGATCACCCGGTTCTTTTCATAAAGAGACGCTGCGCATATCTGAATGATATACGCAAGTCCGAATGTGAAGATCAGATAGATGACCATTGCCTTCTTATTGAACCTGACATTACGCATTTTCCGCCACCTCCAATCCGGCCGCCACTTCCACGCAGAAACCGTGATGTCCGCAGGAAGGACAGGTGAGTTTTCGTGTCGCGGGAGTATGCGATGCCCAAAATGCCTCCTTGAAAGTCGGCTTAAAGACTGTGTGGCACTGCGGACAAATATAAGCTACTCTTCTGAAATACCAGCGGCTGAAGATCACACCATAAGGGACCGCAATGACCGCCCATGTAAGGAACAGCCACCATATGCCTTTCGTGATCCACAGGATAATGGATGAAACCTGTAAAATGCAAAGCGGCAGGCCTGTCAGGAGCATTACTGTGTGGATCTTCTTCAGTTCTTTTTTGTTTGCCATGATATACGCTATGTCGCCAATGGATTCTATGGAGAACTGCGTCAGGCTCTTCAGTCCCGCCTTCAACTCCTGAAGTTTCTTCAGTCTCTCTTCTCTCTCGGTGATCTCTTCCTTCAGTTCCGTCTCCTGCTGATCGAGCAGCAGTTGAATGACGCTTCCCGGATCCTCCTCGGCAAGCAGCTGCCGGATCGAGTCGATGGAAAGTCCGAGGTCCCGCAGAAAGCAGATGACCTTCATCCGCTTTACATCGTCCTCTGAATACAGCCGTCTGCCGCCTTCGGAAAGTTCCGACGGAACCAGGATGCCGCGCTTATCGTAATACTGAACGGTCCGAACGGTCACTCCGCAGAGCTTTGCAATCTCTCCTGTTGTGTACTTTGACATAGCTTTCGCCTCCTTTCACGCCCAGAATAGCTCATGACGCAGCGTCACGAGCAATACCTGACGTAAGGGAATTTTTCATTTTCACAAAAAAAGCCGTGTTTTTCACATAAAAGCCGTGTTTTCAGAGGTTTCGAGCAAGCAGAAGTGCCTGCGGATATCTTCCGGAAGCTTTGACGCATCCTGCACCGGTTGGCGAATGCTTTTGATCGTATCACTCATTTCTTACCAGGACCATGCACTCATCAGAATCCTTGAATCCGCATTTTTCATATAATGGTCTGCCTGATTCTGTAGCGTCCAGACTGATTTCCGTTGCCCCTTTTTCCCACGCAGCTTCTATCAGCATATTCGTCATCTTGTATGCAATCCCCTGTCTCTGATACGCAGCGTCGGTATATACATTCATAAGATGCGCACGTTTTCCGGTCGGATGAGAAAATGTCGGCATAACATGCATAAAGCAGATCGATGCGCAGCCGATGATCTTCCCGTTATCCATAGCGAGAACCGTGATCTGATCGCCATTCAGAAAATACTCTCTGCTGGAATTGATAAATTCCTGATCAAAGTCATAGTCCTGCTCCAGATTGTTGACCACCCGAAGCATATGCAATCTGCTCTGCAGGAGTCCGTCGATGTCGTCTGCTGTGGCATATCTGTATGTTATCTCACGCATGTATCCGTCACTTCTCCGTTTCCGACTATTGTATAAAGGCACCTTATTTCTTACCGATAAAGAAGAATCCGTTGGATTTATTGCCGTTCATGGTTGTAAAAATCAGGTGTTCAAACTCTTTTTGTTCAAAATCGTGAAGCAATTCCTTTATCCCTTCTTCAGAGTGATGCCTGAGCACCGCCCCTTCAGGAAGTTCAAATGCTCCGTAGACGCCAAACTTCGTCTGATACCGGGAATATCCCTTTCAAAGTCCGCTCCTCATTTCAGCTGCGATGAATCATTTCCGAATGCCGGTCTTGTTATTTCTCCGTACACCGCCTTCAGCCGCTCGCACGCTTCCTGAACCGTCTCCGGAATATCCACATGCGCAATGAAGTTCTTTCCCTTCGGGCCATACCCGTTTTCATCGTCCCTGAGCCTCGGGATCTCACCCATCAATAAATTCAAATAACGTTCCATGTCCCACATTCCGTGGATGTCCTCTGAATAAGCCGGTTCTTCATTTTTCGCTGTAACGGACGCCCGATAAGACGCATAATTGATAATGGTCAGACCGTCCGGCGCATATTTCCGAAGAACGGCTTCCATCCGTCTCTGCATCGTGGCATCCTGACACAGAATGACGCTCGCGCACTTGATCTTGTTTTTCTCCAGCAGCTCCAGCAAAAGGGTGATATTGTTGCCGCAGTTGGTGGATTTTGTCTCAAGGTAATCTGCCTCACAGGAATAAACTTCTTTCAGATATCGCTGGAAGATTTCCGCTTCCGGCAGCCCGTCTGTCTCAATTGCAGGATATTCGCTGTGTACGGTCTGCCGCAAGGTCTCTGTTGTATGCCCGGCTCCGCCGACGATGACATAGACTTTTGCGATCTGATCCCTGATTGCCTGCGCCAGCAGATCCCCGCCCGCAAGAATACTGCCGCCGAACAGGACAAATACATCTGCCTGACGGATGCCGTATTTTTCATGCAGGGACGCGCTGTTCAGGCAGTCCACGTCTCTCATGCCCAAAAACTGTCCGAGCACGTTTATTGCGTCTGCAGTATCCTTCTTCATCGAATTTACTCCCATGGGTTCTTCAATTGTCGATCTGACTATTCCGATGCCTGCCGGTCAGACGACTCCGAAGCCCGTTCTTTCAGTCTCTGCTGTTCCTGCTGCAAACCGGGATGCACTTTCTTCATTTACGGCAGCTCCTCAATGGAACGGGTCAGCGCTTCCGCGAACTGCCCGATGTGAATCCCGTCAATCAGGCGATGGTTCACTTCAATCGACATCCCAAGTTCCAACTGATCACCTGCTTTAACATATTTTCCCCATGCGATCCGGGGGATGGAATCATCTTTGGCCTCCTGCGATGACCAGTCACGCTCATTTGTCAAGGCTGTCATATCAACCCATGGAATGCAAGAAAAAAATATCAGCGCATCGCTTTCCATATCCGTATCGATAAAAACACTTTGCTTCCGGCTGCGTTCTCCGGCCAGCTCACAAAAATCGATCATCGAGTCTGCGCAGGGCATTGTCACAATATGGAAAAGCCCACTGCCCTTTTTCAGATCTGTAAAACTGGGAGATCTCTCAGGTAAACAGTAAACATCTGACTGTCTGATCACATAATGAAACGCCGGTATACTGTTGATCGCTTTTGTACACAGATAAACCAGCGCATAATAAAATGAAATACGGTTCTGTTTTGTGAACTGAACCAGCTTTGTAACATTTTGCCGGAATGTCACCATGTAAAAAGGATTTGACGATCCGCTGAAGAAATCAAAGATTTCCCTGCGTTCCCAAGAAGCACAATCAACTTTCTGATCCATGTTATCCTCCGCGATTCCGAATAGTCGAGATTCTTTCATTTAAGGGTCTGAATGCTGCCTACCTCCTCTTTTTCTGACACTCCGGGCAGTATTTCGGCCATTGCCGGGCGTCTGACCGGAATGTGAAGGTCTTCCCGCATTTTCGGCACTTTCTAGTGATGGTCTCCACCGGTCGATACTTCGCCCTGCACTCCTGGCAGATGTCCGGCCAGTGCTGGACATTTTCCGGAAGAGTGAAGGTCCTTCCGCACATCTTGCATGTGATTGTTCTCATCCCCCGCTCCGATTTCTCCGGATACTTATCTCTCCAAACAAAAAATTTCTTTAACCAGTCAGACATCGGATCCGCTCCTCCTCTCTTTCACAGCTGTACTCACATATCACGATTCACACTTTCACTCCATTATACCACATACAAAAAATGCGCCCACCGCCATTGCAGCGATAAGCGCATGAACTTTGACTGTACATCGCAGATACATATGATTCCCGTTAATACCTGCTTATGCACGGTCTTTGGCAGGCACTTTTCCAGGCATCACTTATGAATCCATCCTGCCGCGCCGCGCAGGCTGACGAGGTACCAGTCACCCTCTTCTTTCAGGATAGGAAGTTTGGTGCCTTTGTCAAGCAGAGCGACCTTGAGCGCAGCGGTATCGTTCCAGGCGTATACCGTCGTTTTCTTTTCAGTCACATACCAGGCCGGGTTAACGACGATGTAGTCTGCGAGTACCCAGCCGACGGGCGAATCTTCCGAATCATTCAGACAGCAGTAGACAAATCCGTTCTCTTTTTTTGCCCCCTGTTTCGTATCTGCGTTCACTACAATGACCTGCTCTCCGTATTTCAGGGTCTGCACCGCTTTGGAAGACGAGTCCGGCTTCTCCCGCAATGTGAGTGATTCACAAAGTACCACGGCCGGATAACCGATCTGCTGTCCCGGTCCTAATGGCTGTTTTACTTCCGCGTGAACGACCCCGATACATCCAAACATAAGAATCAATGCTGTCATGACTGTCAGCCATACATGCTTCTTCATGTTCATTTCCTCCTTATAACGTTAAGTGTCTTTCCTTCGATTCACTCTGACGGTACAGATGATGAGGCTCCCGGAATAAATATTTCCACGTCGGGACGCTCCCGCTCGCTCGCACTGGCAGCGGTACTAACTTTCTTTTGCAGCCTTCGGCATTAAAAGAAGTACCGGCCGTGCTCGGACGCCCGACTTTGGAAATTATTTATTCCCGGTCGCAGTCACGTTAATGCGCGTGGTAAGTTTCAGTTAATTATTCTATGACATAGGCTGCCACGATCTCACCGTAAAAAGCCGTATGCTCTGATGTTTCGATCGAGTAGAACTGCTTACGGATATCTTCCGGCAGTTTGGACGCATCCTGCATTTCCGTGTAAATCACCCGGCATTCGAGTGTGCGCGGGAACTCGCGGATGCCCGGTACCGTGATCACTTCCGGATCTTCCAAAGTCAGTCCGGCCTCCGCAATCTTATCCATTTCCCTACCGCTCTTCGTACCGCATATCATGAAGGCGTTCCTGTCCGGTTTGCTGATCGGAACATTGACCGTAAATTCCGGATTTTTTTCGAGCATTTCATATGTATAGCGGCAGTCCCGGACATATGTTATAAAGACAGGCCGCTCCCAGATCCTGCCGATGTGCCCCCATCCTATGACCATGGAATTTACCTTGTCACCGGCTTTTGTCGTGAGGAACACGCCTTTTTTCAGAGACTCTGTAATTGTATCTGCGCATTCGGTAATGCTGATCTTTCTCTTTTTCATAATGATCATTCCTCCTCATCGGACAGTTTTTGAGAGTCATTACATTTCCGGTAATTTCTCCTGCCCGGACTGTGACAAAACGATTTTTCTCAACGAAAAGTTATCGCTTACGTTCTGTGACTATTACTTTCCCTTCTGAATCAAGCAGGGGAGTAATCCCACCCGCGTATCCTGCCTTCCATACAAGGTAGTTCACTCCGGTCTCTGTATCAACAATGATCTGACGCACACCGTCATCTTTCAGCTGAGCTCCGTCTTTATAAACTACTTCGAATCTGTTTTCTTTCTTTACCATGTCAAATACCTCCATAATTTTTTTCAAGTCTCGCTCGCGAGACTTGGCGCGGGATTCGTGTCAGCGTCAGCTGACTTAATACCGAAACGAATCCCTGCGCATCCTCGCGTAGCGTATATCTCAGTGGGGGATTGACACCCGCCACTGAGACTGGTTTGTTGCCCCGTCTATAGAGGCGGGGGCATCTCACACTGAGATATATTGAGCGGTGCTGTTCGCATTCCGCTTATACTCCATGTTCATGACGCGCTGTGCACTCCGCATGACGCAGGAAGAGCCGCGCCACAGGTCATGGAGACCTCTACGTTCCCATACACTCCCATGAAGTGGCAGGAACGCCCGGACATTCCTGACTGGGCACTTGAAAAATACCGCCCGTTTGGTGCATACTCTTTGATATCACTGTGCGCATTTATCTCACCGGTAAAATCACGGGAAATCTGCGCCGGAGATGAGATTTCTTTCCGGAGGAAAATCCAATGTCAATTTCCGTCATCCTGTTCATGATCATCGGCGTTCTGTGTACGCTTTACGGAATAATGATTCTCCTGATCCACAGCGGCACGGCCTTTTATGCCGTATGGTTTGCCCTTGCCGCCTTCTTCCTGATCCTCGCATTCCTGATTCACAGCCATTCTATTGAAAAAATCCCGAAAATGCTGCGCACTATCCTTCTCATAGTGATCTGCGCAGGTGCCCTTATGATCGCCGTCTGCGAAGGCTTTGTCCTGCGGGGTTTCGGCAGCCGCGCTCCGGCAAACCTTGACTACCTGATTGTCCTGGGCGCTCAGGTCCGCGAGGACGGCCCCAGTGTCGTTCTCAAATACCGCCTTGACGCTGCCGCACAGTACTTGAAGGAAAACAATTCCACAGTCTGCATCGTGACCGGCGGACAGGGACCCAACGAGCCCTTCCCGGAAGGACAGGGAATGAAGGATTATCTTGTCAAAGCCGGGATTCCCGCCGATCGTATTGTTGTTGAGGATCAGGCCTCCAATACTGTCGAAAATATCCGATACAGCAAAGCCCTCATGTCCTCTCCGGACGCTTCCGCGGCGATCGTCACCAATGATTTCCATGTCACGCGCGGGCTTGCGCTGGCACGTAAGCAGGGGCTGACCAATGTCTGGGCCGTCGCCGCTCCTTCGAATCCCCTGTATTATCCCAACAACATGCTCAGGGAGTTTTTTGGCCTCACAAAGGATTTCCTGAAGGGAAACATCTGATGGAAAATCAGCCTCCGGCGGATCGCAGCCGCGCAAAAAAGAAGGTGCTTCGCACCCTGCGCGGCGCGGCAAGAACGCTGAGGCGTTCTTTAATCTCAGAGGATAAATGTCTGATTACCGAGCGTTGTCATTTGCATCCCGCTCGGAGGTATGCACAATTTTCCAGTTCTGATCGCATTCAGGATGAATCACGCCGCCCTTCACATTCCGGATATAGTCCAGGATCAGCTCTCGTATGCCGCCGATTTCTCCATGAACATCCATCTCCATAAGGACAGGAAGCTGCTCGCCGTCTTCATAAATGACACCCGGCACAAGCAGCTGGGAATTCGCGCAGTAATTATTCACTGCAATGTCAAATTCATCCTCATCTCTGACCGGGGTCCCGTCCGGCCAGGTCAGATTTTCAATCCGGCTGCCCTGTTCGCGGGAAAGGTTCACATCGTAATTGACTCCGGCAAACATGTAGTAATTATAGGTCGGAAAGTCCTCATTGATCGAAACAGCTGTATCTCCGGGCTCAGCCGTCTTGAAGTATCCGGTCGACCACTCCATATACTTTTTGAGCTGTGCACCGTTCATATGCAGCTTATACAACGTGTTGGAGAATTTGTAGATCTGAGCCGTATCGCATTTCCGGATGTCGCCCGGTTTCAGGTTCGTGCCCTCCCCGGAAAGCGCAGACGCGGAAACTGCCGCACCGGTATAGTGCATCTGCACAATATTGATCAGATCGATCAGTGCGGTATCCTGCGTCAGGGCAGCGGGAATCGGCTCGCTCCCATTTTCAGGATTATTACTGTCAGAACTTCCACGCTCAGCATCCTCACTCTCCGTACCTTCCGGAACCAGAGAACCGCCTTCCAGACGTCCGATCACTTCTTCTGCATCTTCTCTGGCCCGTGCGTCATACTTAGCCAGAAGCTCCATCATTGCAGGATCCGCTTCATAGTCAGCAACCGTGACACTTTCTGCGGACTTTGAAGTCAATTTCCAGCCTTCACTGCTCCTGTCCGTATCAGCCGACTTCACATTTCTGCTGTCTTTTTCCAGAGTCAGGTCAATCACGGACATGGTCTGGGCCTGAAATTTGTTCTGCACCACCAGCACACCGTTGATATCCATGGAGGGAATCAGGGTATGCTCATGGGAGGATACCATCACATCAAATTCCGGGCATTTGGTCAGAACATCTCGTACTCCGGAGTTCGCCAGACCATATTCATTTTCAATGCCCATATGGAAAACACCCACCAGGACGTCGTATTTTCCTCTGATACTTTCGATAATTTTGCGCGTTTCCTCAAGCGGATCGGTCACACTGCAGCCCTGAAGGTTCGAGGCATCCCAGCGGGCAATATTCGGAGTCACCATGCCGATCACGGCTATGCGCACACCGTTCTGCTCCAGAATGGTATACCCGTCCGCAATGGGATTCCCGTCTCTGTCATACACATTTCCGGTCAGGGCTTTGCAGTTCAGATCGGCAATGGTCTTTTTGATCGTATCGATCCCGAAGTTATATTCATGGTTGCCTGTTACCCATACATCATACTTCAGTGCGTTCATGGCCAGGATCATCGGGTGAACGTCCTCACTGCCGAGAAATATTTCCGCTGAATTCGCCTGGATCGTGTCTCCTGCGTCAACCAAAATGGTATCTTCTGTTCGATATTTTGCAATCGCCGTGGCCAGCTGCGCCATACTGCCGGAGGTGCTTTCCGCATTCAGCGCGTAGTCCCAGGGACAGAACTTTCCGTGCAGGTCGCTGGTCGCGATGATTCGCACGGTCCTGGTCTCCTGTTCTTCCACAGATTCTTCTGCAGCATGTGCCTGAGACTGCGTATCGGACGAAGCTTTCCCGGCGGCCTCACGCCCCGGACCCCGTGCATAGGAAATGAAGATCAAAATCACAGCAAGGATCACGGCAGATATGATTGCCGGGATTGCGATTACGGCAGAACGCTTTTTCATAAATGCTGCAGCCTCCGAGTTAAATTACAGTTTATCTGAGCGGGGCTGTTCGCTATGAGCCCTGCCGACAGGTTCGCAGCTTTCAGCTGCTCACTGTCGCGGCATTCGCCGTATACGTACAGATCGTCATATGCCCTTCCGTGAGCAAGCTCCCGACGGGCATCCGCCGATCTGTCCGTGCATGGCTCATTGCTGGCGCGCAAATTACTGTTTTTCCGGCTCACGCTATGATTCATTATAACAGAGCGGCCACATGCCGGAAACTGTAAAATGAGAGCTCCCCGGGATGCCGATCAATCCTCTGTTCCTTTCGGCTTCCGATCCTCCCCAATCGTTAACAGCAACATTTTTACATATAGAGGGCACGGAAATCCATTGAAAGAAATACCTCTTTTTGTCATGATAAAAGCACAGGAAACGCAAGGACTCAAAGCACCGCATGCCGGATATCCGCGCCGGCCCTGAGGACTGTTTCAGTCTCCGGATCATTAAGGCAAACAGTGTTATCAAACCAGAATCCTGATCATTAAAGCAAACAGTGTTATCAAACCAGAAGGAGGTCTTCATTATGTCAGCTCTCACCCCGATCCAAGCCGTCCGCTCTCTGGTCGCTTACGGCCTTCGCACAGAACTCATCGAAAAGGATGATGCCGTTTTCACGGCGAACATGCTCTTCGACGTTCTCGGCATCGAGCCGGATTCAGAATTTACACCGTTCGGTGGTAAGGACCTTCCTCTTGAGGATATTCTCGCCGCACTCCTCGACGACGCAGTCGCTCGCGGACACATCGAGGACGGCATCGCAAGCCGCGACCTCTTCGATACGAAGCTCATGGGCTGCCTGACACCCCGTCCCTCCGAAGTTGTACGCACTTTCAAGGCGCTCTATCAGGAAAGCCCGAAGCAGGCGACCGATTATTTCTATAAAGTAAGCCGCGATTCCGACTATATCCGCACATACCGCATAAAGAAAGACAGAAAATGGGTCACAAAGACGCGCTACGGTGAACTCGACATCACGATCAACCTCTCGAAGCCCGAGAAGGATCCGCGGGCGATCGCAGCTGCGCTCACGAAGAAGCAGAATGCATATCCGCGCTGCCTGCTCTGCCCGGAAAATGTCGGCTACGCCGGCCGTCTCGACCACCCCGCACGCCAGACGATCCGCCTGATCCCGCTCACTCTCGACGGAGAAGACTGGTTCATGCAGTACTCCCCGTACGTCTACTACAATGAGCACTGCATCGTCCTCTCGGGAGAGCACATCCCGATGAAGATCGACATTCATACATTTAAGAGGCTTCTCGAGTTCGTCACCCTCTTCCCGCATTATACGGTCGGCTCCAATGCGGATCTTCCGATCGTCGGCGGTTCGATCCTGACGCATGAGCATTTCCAGGGCGGAAATTACACATTCGCGATGGCGAAGGCAAAGATCCGGGAAAGCATTGCATTTGACGGGTTCGAAGACATCAAAGCAGGTATTGTGGACTGGCCGATGTCGGTCATCCGCCTCGACGGAAAGGATCCGGAACGCATCGCAGCCCTCGCCGGAAAGATCCTTGACGTCTGGAGAGGCTACAGTGACAGCAGCTGCGGAATCTTTGCCGAGACGGAAGGCACTCCGCACAACACAATCACTCCGATTGCGCGAATGAACGGCAGCGACTTCGAGCTCGACCTGGTCCTCCGCAACAATCTGACCACCGAAGAGCACCCGCTGGGCGTTTTTCACCCGCATGCGGAGCTGCATCACATCAAGAAAGAAAATATCGGCCTCATCGAGGTCATGGGCCTTGCGGTCCTGCCGGCCCGTCTGCTCCAGGAAATGGAAGCACTCCGGAAAGCTGTACTGGAAGGGAAAGAGATCGCAGAGATCGAGTCTCTTGCCTCCCACGCAGCATGGGTCTCGGAGATCCTCGAAAAGTATCCGGAATTCGCTCCGGAAAATGTAAAGAACACGCCCGAGGCTGATAAAGCACTCGAGAAGATCATCGAAGACGAGATCGGCTTTGTGTTCGCAAAGGTCCTTGAGCACTGCGGTGTCTATAAGGAGACGGAAGAAGGAAAAGCCGGCTTTGATAAGTTCATAGTGACGGTGAACGCACAGTAAATCCGAAAGCCTCGGCATTCTCACCGCGCTGTGCGTAAATACGAAGTACCTTTTTTATGATTGAAAGACCATTCGGACTGATCCGGATGGTCTTTTTTCGAATACTTTATTAACGAAATTCTTCAGGCACTGTAATTACCGGTATGATCGTAAACATTCAAGAACGCCTCGGCGTTCTTGAATTCCAAAATAGCAGTTCTCTTTTGTGCCGATAGTCCTCCGGCTTCTCTCACTTCACATAATTCCGGTTCACATAGCCTATCTGGCCGGTCGAGACGACCTGCACCTTCATCATCGTGTCATTTGTAAGCTCCAGAATGACCATCATCGTGTCATCCGGCAGGCGAGCGATCTCCCCGGCCGAAGTCGACGGAGCATCGCGGAGCGTGAGGTATTCGTTGACATCCGCAAAGCAGTAGTTCCCGACGGAGAAGCCGTGCCCTGTCGCGGAGGAAGACTGCGATTTTCCGGCCCTCACGGTGTTGTTCGGGTCGTCCGTGATGTAACTTGCGTTGACCCAGCCCTGCTGCCCTGTGTCGACGACAGTGACGTAGGCCATTCCGTTCGCCCAGTCGTGTACATACATAGCCGTGAAAGGAAGCAGCCGGTCGATCTCTCCGGCGCTCGTGCTCGCATCGTTTCGGAGCGTAAGATAATCATAGACATCGGCATAATAAATCGTGGCGCCGGACGATGGCTGTGAAGACTGTGAACGCCCTGCTCTCTGTGTCGAAGATCCCTTCGGAACGATATAGTTCCTGTTCACATACCCGGCGTACTGATCTCCCAGAGTAATGACGCGGACCATCGTGTCATTGGTAAATTCTGTAATGTACATCTCCGTATACGGCGGCAGAAGGCAGATCGCCTTTGCCATCGTAGACGGTGCCTCGCGGAGCGTCAGATATTCATAGACGTCGGCGATGTAGACAACATTGTCAACAGAATGCTGCGATCCGCTCGGCGCGGCCGCAGACTGGTCGATGACGCGGGCATCCTCCACCGGCGCTGACGTCGGGACGGGCGTGGGAGTCGATGTCGGAGCGGCTGTCGGAGTCGGCGTGCTCGTCGGCGTTGTCGTAGCTGCTGTCGGGGTCGGCGTGCTCGTCGGCGTTGCCGTCGACGCCGTCGGGGTCGGTTCTGCCGTCACAGTCGACACGCTTTTTCCCGCCCCGGTCGTGCCCTCGGCAGTGCTCTCCACTTTGGCAGTCTCTGCCTTCGAATCATCCTCTCCTTTCATGATCGGAACAACAAATACGATAAAGAGTGCCAGTGCTATCGTAAAAAACACGCCTGCCAGAAGCGCAGCGACCGGGAAGCCGCGGCGGGATCCTCCCGATCCTCCCGATTTTCCTGATTCTCCCGATCCTCCTGATCCTCCTGATCCGCTTCCCTGCCTTTCAGTGTCAGATCTGTTCGGGACAGTATCTTCCGGAGGCGGGACCGGAATCGACCCGCGTCCGTAATAGGATATATCCGGACCGCTGCCGTCGGAATATCTTCCCTGATCTTTGACCGTGCCCATCGTGCCATCAGCCAGCTGCTCGGTATACGGGCCTGTGCCCTGATCATATTGACTTGCGCCCTGGCCATACTGGCCTGTGCCCTGGCCATACTGGCTTGTGCCTTTCGTATGCCGACCCGTACTCTGACCGTACCGGCCACTTCCCTGACTGGACTGACTTGTTCCCTGTGTATACTGACCCATGCCCTGGCCGTACCGGCTCGTTCCCTGAATGGATTGGCCTGTGCCCTGGCCATACCGGCTTGTGCCATATCCGTCTGTCTGACTGACGTACAGTCCTGCCGCGGCATCCGTGCGGCCGGCATCTTCTCCGGCATACACACTGTCCGGTGCTATGACGACCGGCTTTTCATTTAAGACATTCTCGAGCTGGGCTTTCATTTCCCCGGGCGAGCGGAAGCGATCCGCCGCTTTTGCGCGGCAGGCTTTCAGAATGACCCTCGACATGGAAACCGACGCGTCACAGGGGGCAGGCAGACTTTCGCCGTTAATTCTCTTCCCGAGTGCATCTTCCCGGTCCTTTGAGGAAATGCGCTCCGCTTTCGGATCCAGGAACGGCGCGCGGTTGCGGTTCAGAAGCTTGTAGAGCACGATTCCGAGCGCATAAATGTCAACGGAGGCGTCATAGCGCTGGCCGCGGAACATTTCCGGCGCCATGTAATCGTAGGTTCCCCGTGAGGAGAGCGTGCCGGCTCCACGTTCAAGCTGCTTTGCGATTCCGAAATCTCCGAGCTTATATGTTCCGAATCGTGAGACAAAGATGTTACCCGGCTTGATATCTCTGTGAATGATGTGATTGTCCTCACAGAGTTCCAACGCGCTGCAGATGTCAATGCCGACCTTCGCAGCCTCCTTCTCAGTGAGCCTGCGCTCCGTGATCACATCCGTCAGGCAGGTCAGATATTCCATGCGGATGAAGATGTCCCAGCGGATCTCGTCTTTCTGCTCGATGACCTTGAAATCTTCGACCTCCACGACGTTGGCTGTTCCACGAAGATCCATCATCATCGTGATCTCACGCTTGCAGTCTTCGACAAGCTCCCTGAAGTGAGCCTTCGTCGCCGAGTGGCTTCCGTCCTCCGCCATGATCGCCTTGACCTCGCTGTCGCTCTGCGGGATCCTGATCACCTTGACAGCGGAATAGAATGTTTTCGCTCCGACTCTTCGGCTGACTTTATAAACATGACCGTACGCACCGGCGCCGATTTCCTTTTCGACGGTCCAGTCCGGCCAGAAGGTTTTCATTTGACTGATTGCATCCATAGGCGTCTCTCCAGACAGTTTTCCATACAGGTCGCCGGGCAATTTTCCGGACAGGTCTCTGATCAAGTCTCCGATCAGGTCTCCGGACAATTTTCCGGATAGGTCTCCAGACAATTTTCCGGACAGGTCTCTGATCAAGTCTCCGATCAGGTCTCCGGACAATTTTCCGGACAGGTCTCCGGACATGAAGGCGGGTTCTTTGCGAAGACAGTGTCTTAACGCAGAGACCGACAGGATCCGGACAGCTCTTTCATAAGCAAGATCCGAAATAATTCTTATATAATTATAACAAAGTCCCGCTTACATTTGGTATTCTTCTTTTGTTCCTCAGGAAATTCTGTTTCAGCAGGATATTCAGAAACAAAAATCTGTTTTCCTCTCATTTTTCCCCATGGATTTCGCTTTATTCAGGCGTTCAGGCACAGGAAGCTGTTTTCCTGCATCTGTACTCCATGGATTTCTCTTTATCCGGGCGTTCAGGCACAGGAAGCTGTTTTCCTGCATCTGTACTCCATGGATTTCTCTCTGTCCGGGCTGTTTAGGCACAGGAAACCGATTTCCAGCATCTGTACCCCATGGATTTCTCTTTATCCGGGCCGTTTAGGTACAGGAAGCTGCTCTCCTGCATTTGTTCTCCATATGTCAAAGCAATATATGGGGAACAAATACCAGAAAATCCACTGCTGTGCCTAATCAGCAGGAAGACGCCTTATTCGCACGGGGGACAAATGTCAAATATTCCATCGCTGTGCCTAATTAACCGTAAATCAGTAAAAACCCTGGAGAACAAATTCCAGAAAATCAACCACTGTACCTAACCGCCTGAATAAAGCAAGTGATAAACCAAAGGGAAGCTCTTTGCTACGCTTAATTCTAGTGATAAACCAAAGGGAAGCTCTTTGCTACGTTTTCCAATCACTCTATCAGCCTAAGTATCCAGATGAATGACATCCTGTCCGGAAGAAAAAATATCGTCCATTGTTATCTAAATACATAGCAATGAAGCAGGAAATACAGTACAGTCCAGCCGTAAAAGCAGCCGCATTCTGATGCATTCTGATGCAATTCACGCTCCGGAGGGACAGTCACTTGACCCTCCGTCTTTTCATGGATTATGATACATTTATGGAATTTCTATATTAAGAACGCCTCAGCGTTCTTGCCGCGCCGCGCAGGGTGCGAAGCACCTTCTTCTTTGCGCGGCTGCGATCCACCGTGCCTAAGCATGCGTAACAATGCTCCAGTGGAGCATTGTGTAGCTGAGGCTTTTATTTTGAGAACCGCTTCGCGAACCTCATAATCATAATACGGGCGATTTCATCGCCCTTTTATCGTCAGTTGCTTGCGGAACTTCCGATAAAATCTATTCTTCATCGCGAGATTATACTCACGATGAAAGCGAGTTTCACTTTGCACACGTATCTCATGTCTGAAGACACGAGCATTGCGCGATGAAAAAAGGATACTGACTCTGTCACAGACATAAAGGAGACTCTCATGAAGAAAATAAAACACGCCGGAAGAACAGTTCTGGCCCTCTGCTCCGCCCTCGCACTTCTTGCCGGCTGCGGAAAAACCGCTGCCACGAATTCCGGATCGGGATCCATGAATACCACGTCCTCCTCCGCGGGCACCCTGACAGCCCTGGATTCCGCTGCTGTCAATCCCTCCTCAGGATCCGATACTTCCGGCACGGAATCCACCGCATCCGCAGCGGGAAGCACCGGCTCTTCAAAGAATGAATCCCCTGATTCGTCCGCTGCCCCCGCCGCCGATCCGACCCCCGCACCGGAATCACCGGCTGCGCCGTCCGAGGATCCGGCCGGCATCGACTTTGTGAGCACGGAGACCTCCCTCTATACATATGAGCAGATGATGACAGACCTCTCTGAGATGGCCGCTGCCTACCCGGATCTGCTCACAGTCAGAAGCTGCGGGACGTCTCTGGACGGGAGAGAGATCCCGGAAGCCATCCTTGGCAATCCCGAGAGCGCCCACCACATCCTGATCCAGGCCTCGATCCACGCGCGGGAGTACATCAACACGCTGGTCGCGATGGAGCAGATTGAGTATTTTCTCCACCATCACGCAGATGGAATGTATGCGGATGCATCCTATGACCAGCTGCTCTCCTCCGTCTGTTTTCACATTTTACCGATGTCGAATCCGGACGGTGTTTCGATCAGTCAGTTCGGCCCGGACGCGATCGAAAATGAAGACCTCCGCGCCGGTCTCTCCGACATCCTTCAGAATGACCTGAACGGCGGACGCACATCAGGCGGCGATTCGTACTGGACACGCTGGAAAGCCAATGCCCGGGGCGTCGATCTGAACAGAAACTTTGACGCCGGATGGGATATGTACGAAGGCGTCCCCTATCCTTCTTCTGACCATTACAAAGGCACTTCCCCGGCATCGGAGCCTGAAACACAGGCGATCCTCAATGCAGCTGATTCGTGCAATGCGATGATCACGATCTCCTATCACTCGATGGGCGGGGTCATTTACTGGGACTACGGCAGCTCCGGAGAAGTCTACGATAAGGATTATGCCCTGATGAGCCTGGTCTCCGTCATGACCGGATATGCCGGCTCGTCCTCAGTGCAGAGTTCTCAGGACGCGGCGGGCTGCAGCGACTATTTCGTGCTCGTAAGGGGTGTTCCGTCCGTGACGATCGAGAACGGCTACAGCGAATGCCCGATCGGAATCGGTGAGTATCCGTCTATCTGGAGCGCCAATGCAGAACTTCTGCCCGCTCTGGCGTTCGCCTATAAAAACGGCTGAGTACCCGGCCTGTTTGCTTAACGCGAGACATCCTCGCCGAAGGAACCGGCTGACCTGTCAAATTATCCTGCCCCTTTGCCTGGCAGCAGTATCGGAACAGAAGGTACCTGCTAAAAGCAGATCACGCCCCTCCTCACATGCCCTGAGACGGTGTTTACGCACTTGCATCTGACCGTTAAAATCATTATCATAGAGTAAAAGGTGCTTGCGAAACCCTGTGCGAAATGGAATTGTGTGAAGCACAGATTTTCGCAATTTCCTGTCATAGAGTAAGAAAGAAAAGGCTCTTGGCGGGCCAGCTCACCGAACCATACCCGGACTTTTCCGGGAGAAAGGATACGGGATCCGCCGCAAGATCCGGGTCTCACCAGGATATCATGAAAGATAAGTCAAACCTCAGAATCGATGAAATTATAGACAGCGTCTACAGCGACTTTTTCGGAGATGACGTCCTCACCAAGATGACGAAAAAGAGCGATAAAGAAAAGATGAACGCTCTGCTTGACGAAAAACTCACGTCCATAAAGACCGGAAAGGCCGATACGCCGCAGGCAGAAAAGAACGCCGGGGATAAGAAAGCAGACGATAAGAAAGCGGACGATAAAAAGGCGGACGATAAGGATAAAGAAAAGGAAAAGGCGGAGGAATCAGTCCCGCCGACGGATGCCCCGCAGGCGGCAGCTGGCTCCACGCCCGACAAAGGCGAGAAGAAGGAGCCCGAAAAGAGCGCCATGGAGGAGCTGGACGAGCTCATCGGCCTCGGCACGATCAAGGAGGACGTGAAGGAGCTGATCTCTCTTGTGAAAATGCAGAAAATGCGCGAAGCCAAGGGCATGAAGACCGTCCCGGTCTCCCTCCACCTCGTCTTCTCCGGCAACCCCGGAACAGGCAAGACGACGGTCGCCCGCATTCTGGCAAGACTCTACAAGGAGATCGGTGTTCTCTCGAAAGGACAGCTCGTCGAGGTCGACCGCTCCGGTCTCGTGGCCGGCTTTGTCGGGCAGACCGCAATTAAGACACAGGACAAGATCAAGGAAGCCATGGGCGGTATCCTCTTCATCGACGAGGCCTACACGCTGAACAAGGAAGGCGGGCAGGGCGACTTCGGTCAGGAGGCGATCGATACGATCCTGAAGGCGATGGAGGACAACCGCAAGGATCTTGTCGTCATCGTCGCCGGCTACACGGACCTCATGAAAAAGTTCGTCGAGAGCAATCCCGGCCTCAAGTCCAGATTCAACAAGTACATGGAATTCCCGGACTATACGGCGGATGAGCTCATCCAGATCTGGGAAATGAACTGCAGAAAATACAACTACACCTTCAGCCTTGAAGCGAAGGAGATGATCGAGGATATCATCAAAAAGCGCGAGGCTTCAAAAGGTGAGAACTTCGCAAATGCCCGCGACATCCGCAACATGTTCGAGACGATCATCACCAATCACGCGACCCGCGTCTCGGAGATGGAAGACCCGTCCGATAACGATCTGACGACGATCATGACGATGGACATCAGAGATGTCTGATCTTATTCTTCATCGTGCATACGATCTCGCGAGGAAGATGCTTTGAGCCCTGCGCGGTGCGGCAGGAACAAGCGGAAGGCCGATATCTGGCGCGAGGAAGGTGCTTCGCTCCTGCGCAGTGCGGCAGGAACTAGCAGAAGTCCGATATCTGGCGCGAGGAAGGTGCTTCGCACATAAGCGCGGTGCGGCAGGAACGCTGAGGCGTTCCTGAATCTTCATCGCACAATACTCACGTACACTCAATAAGCAGAAAATGCCATATAGTTCAACTCATTGTTTCAACTGCTTTGGTCACTTCAAAGGAGCTGCAAGTTCAATAAGGAGGGAAATTGTGAAACGAACATTACTAGCTGCCGGCCTCATTATCTCCATGCTCATCGGAAGCAGCAGCGTATTCGCTGCCGGGAAGCCCGTTCTGAAGGAAGAGAAACAGATCAAGGACGCAGGAGGAGATCTGAGATTCGAGGGCATCAATGCCCCTCTTATATATAAGGATAAAGGCGAACAGAAGATGTTCTGCGATCCGGACGGAAAGGAATTCCCGGATCTGCTTTTCTCCCGATGCAAACACCTCACAGGCGATCTCTGGGAGCTTGACCGCCAGGGTGCGGAGGTTCCGGAGAGCTGTGTCGTGAATACTGACGGAACGATGCTGATCCCCTGGTCCCTCTGTGTGATTGACGTGGAAAACGAGCACTACCTCCAGGTGATCTTCGGGGAGGAGCAGACGGATAACAAGGACGAGGCCATGATGTACGTCTCTGCGGATATGTTCACGGTCGGCTTTCCTGATGACAAAGATGTTCTTTTTAAAGGCAGAAAGCAGCTGTTCGATGTGGATGGCGAAAAGCTGCTCACGGACTATGTCTTCACAGATCCCAAACAATCGTTTGCAGTCTGCGGTGTGAGTTATGTCGCAAATGACCGGGAGAACACCCCCCGTGTCCTCGACGCATCCGGCAAGGTGCTCGCGGACGATGCATCCAGACTGGGTATGGTAAAAAGAGGCTTTTATTACTCGTATAAGGACGGAAAGACCTTCTACTATGACGATACTATGAAGCAGGTCGCGGAGAGCGAAAAGGAAGGGATGATCATCGGGGACGGCCTTCTTGGTTTCAAAGGAGACAACGGTCTGTACGGTGTCATGACATATGACGGGAAGATTCTTGTGGAGCCGGCTTACCAAAATACACCTGATCTCATCGGAAACGGCCTCCTTAAGACAACTCTGAAAGATGAGGCCGGAAACTATCTCTACGGCCTTACAGATAAATCCGGCAAAGTGATTTTTGAACCGAAGTATTACTCGATTTCCGAATTGAGTGAAGGATATCTGTATGCAAAAGAACAATCCGGAAGCAAGACCACTCTGCTGATCGCACCGGACGGGCACATAATCAGCGACAAGATCGAAGGATCTCCGAACTCCGGGCTGTGTGAGGATATTGAGAAGGGCAAATACCTGATCCTGAACACCGGTAAGACACTGGATCTGACCGACAAGAAAAGCATCGGCAGCCTCGGCACCGGAATGATTTATGCCCGGGATGAAAACACTAAACTGTACGGCGCATATGAGCTCTTCGACGGGAAACAGATCCTGGAGCATAAATGGGAGAAGATCGAGAGCGCCTATGATTGTATCTACGCGCTGAAAGACGGCGTCTGGCACGTGTTCAGTAAGTGAGAACCAGCTGCACAGAGTGCAGAAGAACAGACTGTTCATTTCAGCACATGAAACAAAGACCCGGGCTTCGAAAAGCCCGGGTCTTATTTTTAATAACAGTATGCAAATCCCACTACATCTGCAATCTGAAAATCCGATAGATCGAGGCTGTTATTTATCTCAGTGGGGAAGATCCCCGCTTCTATAAGCGGGGGAAGGCCACTGAGATAAACGCCTCCGGCGGATCGCAGCCGCGCAAAGTGGAAGGTGCTTCGCACCATGCGCGGCGCGGCAAGAACGCTGAGGCGTTCTTGAATCAGAAAAGCTCTGTGTATTATGACTTCTCAGTGCCGGCCTTCTTCGCGTCCTTCTTCTCCGTAAGCTTCTTCTTCATGATCTTCACTGCGCGCTTTGCCGCATACGGACCGACGACCTTCATCATCTCCTCCGCGGTATGCATCTCGCTCGCCTCCGGAATATCTCTCGAGAGATGGATCGCGTCGAATTCACACCTGGTCGTGCACAGGCCGCAGCCGACGCACTGATTGAGGTCGACGGTGGTGGCACCGCATTTCAAGCACCTGTTTGCCTCGACTTTGACCTGCTCCTCGGTGAGCGGAAGTCTGAGGTCCTCAAATGTCTTATCCGGATCGCCCGGACGCATGCCCGGAGCCTGACGATCCGCATTGTCATAGGACTCGATGAGGATATCGTCGCGGTCAAGTTCAATGAACTGGCGAAGATCCCTTCCGATCGTGAGCGACTGACCCGGATGGACAAAGCGGTTGATGGAGACCATTCCCTCCTTGCCTTCCGCGATCGCGTCGATCGCAAATCTTGCCCCGTGATAAATATCTCCGCCGACGAAGATATCCGGCTCCGCTGTCTGCAGTGTCACGCTGTCCGCGACAGCCGTACCGTTTCTGCGGACTTCCACTTTCGTGCCGTCGAGCAGATTTCCCCACTCCGCGGACTGGCCGATCGCCATGAGCACATTGGCGCAGGGAACTGTGATGGTTTCATTTTCATCATAGACCGGGCTGAAGCGATGCTCACTGTCAAAGACGGAGACACATTTCTTAAAGACGATCGCCGTGACCTTCCCGTCCTCTGCGATGACTTCCTTCGGGCCCCAGCCGTTCATGATCACAATATTCTCTTCCAGGACTTCCGCAATCTCATCCTTTGCGGCGGGCATCTCATCGCGCTGTTCGAGGCAGAGCATTGTGACCTTACCGTCTGTCGTGCGCTTTGCCGCGCGGGCGACGTCGGCTGCGACATTTCCGCCGCCGACGACCACGACGTCACCGTCAAGGCGGATCGTATGATCCTGATTGACTCTGCGCAGGAAGCTCACGCCGGACTCCACGCCCGCTGCGTCCTCGCCGGGAACGCCTGCCAGGCGGCCGCCCTGCAGACCGATCGCAACGTAAAATGCCTTGTACCCCTGCTCTCTCAGCTCCCCGATCGTCACGTCCTTACCGACCTCAACGCCGCAGCGGATCTCGACGCCCATCTTCTCAATGATATCGATCTCAGCCTGAAGGACCTTCTTGTCGAGACGGAAGTTCGGAATGCCGTTCATCAGCATGCCGCCCGGACGCGCCTCACGCTCAAAGACCGTGACAGGGTATCCCTCGGTCCGCAGATAGTAGGCAGCCGTGAGTCCTGCCGGACCCGCGCCGATCACAGCGATCCTGTAGTCATCCCACTGATTTCCGTCACCGTTCTCGCAGATCGGGATGTAGCGCTCGCCCGCATCCAGCTCACGGTAAGCAAGAAATTTCTTGATCTCGTCGATGGCCACCGGCTTGTCGACGAGGCCTCTCGTGCAGCGGTCCTCGCAGCGCCGGTTGCAGACTGCGCCGCATACTGCCGGGAACGGATTGTCCTGACGGATCAGACGGAGCGCATCCTGATAGCGGCCTTCGGCAGCCATCCGGACATAGCCTTGGACCGCAAGATGGGCAGGACAAGCCGTCTTGCACGGGGATGTTCCCTCGTCGTAGCAGTTGATCTTATTGTGATCACGATAATCTCTGTCCCAGCGATCTTCGCCCCACGGATTGTCATCCGGGAGGTCATGCATCGGATAAACGACCTTCGAGCCGTCCGCCCGGCACAGCTTCTGGCCGAGCTTTGCGGCACCGGCCGGACATACCTCGACGCACTTGCCGCAGGCCACGCATTTCGTGTGATCGACGTGGGCGCGGTAAGCAGAGCGGGACATATTCGGCGTGTTGAAGAGCTGCGATGTGCGGAGGCCGTAGCAGCTTCCCGGAGAGCAGTTGCAGATGCCGACGATGCGGTTCGGTCCGTCCAGATTCGTGATCTGATGGACGTAGCCCTTGCGCTCTGCCCTCTCGAGGATCTCAAGGACCTCCTCCTTCGTGATGTACACCGCGTCCTTGCCGGACGTTACGAGATACTCCGCGATGTCGCCGCAGCCGATACACATGTAGCCTTCGATGTCTCCGACACCCTCCCCGCGGATCCTCTGCGCCTTTCTGCACGCGCAGACCATCTTGCAGAAGGTGTCGTATTTCTGAATCCAGTGGGACAGGTGCTCCACGGAAACGCTCTTCGTGTCGACCGGGATCGCCTTCTCCACAGGAATGACATGCATGCCGATGCCTGCTCCTCCCGGCGGGATGAGCTTGGCCGCAAGCTCCAGCGGCTCCTGCGGCGCGAGGTTGAACATCGTCGCGACCTCCGGATGCTCGTCCGGGAGTGTCGGGTGCTCGACCATGTATTCGCCCGATCCGACGACCCATTTCGGGATAAGATACTGGATATGGTGATCCGCGTTGTCACGGTTCTGTTCCAGAATGCCGATCCACAGAAGGTGATCGATCATTTTCTGCGTTCTCTGCATGCTCATCTTGTTGCGGACCGCGAGCTCGCGTGTCGTCAGCCCGACTCTTCTCTTCTTAAAGCTGAGCATAAAGCGGACTTCCTCTTTGGTAAGGAGCCTGTCGAGGATCCAGAAGTCCATGTGATTCTCTTTCATTCCTCCCGGGAGCTTCCGCGGAATGTTGTCCGTGATCATGAGCGCGAGCTTCATGACAAGCTTTTTCTTTTCCGGATCGTTACAGTGATAATCCGTGACCGGGAAATCACGTTCGTTGACGTGAATCATGGGATTTACATCTTTTACCATATCTTAAGCATACCTTTCTGAGCCACAGAGCGCCTGCGAAACACTGTTCTTCTATCGCACAGAGTTTTGCAGGCGTCTTTTTCTGAACCGTAAATGAAAGGATCCTCCGTCCTGCGCGCTCTGCGGCAGCCTCGGGGCTGCCGCAGCACGTTAAAGAATCGAAAGTCTGATCCTCAGGTCCGTCAGCGCAGGATCAGAATTCTGATCCTCGGGTCCGTCTTCACAGGATCGGGATCTTGATTTTCAGGTCCGTCAGCGGATAGGAGGAGCAGGCATGGAACCAGCCCATCTCCCTGTCCATCGCACGCCGTCCGTCCCCGACCGGATTCACGAAGATCTCGCCGGAGAGGAGCTGACTCCTGCAGAAGCCGCATTCTCCGCCCCTGCAGTGGGCGTCGACCGGGATCCCGGCTCTCTCCAGCGCGACGGCTACAGGCTCGGACGCACTTGCCGGAATAACATCCTCGCGCACACCGCGGACGACCGTGATCTGATACGTCTTTCCGACGCTTTCCGCCGGATATCCGGGCAGTGCGCTGATGTCAGCCGGCTGTCCGAGGACATCCTTACGGAAGCGGCGGACCGGAACGCCCAGCTCTCCGAGAACTTTTGATACAAAATTGTACATCGGGAGCGGACCGCAGAACATATAGGTCGGATCCTCCCCGGAATACTTCTCAATGATTTCCTTCGTGACAAAGCCCTTCTCGCCTTCCCACTCCGGATCGTCCGACATTACGTTGACGACGCGGACGCGCGGGCAGGCCGCTGCAGCCCTGGCAAGTTCGTCTCCGCAGACGATATCGCTGTGATGAACGGATCCGTAGAGGATCGTGAGGTCCGTATCAAGATATCCTGCGGCGATCTCCTTCGCCATCGAGACGAACGGTGTGATGCCGCTGCCGCCTGCGAGGGCGACGACATTTTTGGAATCCCTGAGCGGCTCATAGTAAAATGTCCCGAAAGGCATCGAGCCGTCGAGCAGAGTCCCTTCCGTTACATTTTCAAAGAAATAGTCCGGCACGAAATACGGGCGGTTCCGCCGGATCGTGACCTCGATGAAGGGTTTCTCCCCTCTCGCCTCAAAAGGTGCCGAGGAGATGGAATACGGCCTGTTCAGGACGCTTTCGCCGATCTTCAGATTGAAATTGACGTACTGACCGCACTGGAAGACCGGGATATGGCCGTCGACCGACTCGAGACGGAAGGTCTTCGAGGTCGGGGAGGCATCTCTCACCTCCGTGACGACAAAGCGCATCTTATCCGGATGCAGAAGGTCAGCGAGTTCACGGATCGGATCCTTCGGCTGCGGTATGGCACTCGCGTTCTTATAGCTCATGCGGCGCGCCTTCGTGACTCTGGAGGCTCCGCCGACGTCTTTCAGGAAGCTGTCTATTTTCATTTTCCGGCACCTCCGATCAGATTTTTGATGACGGAAGCCGGCGTCTTTTTGTTTTTTGCCGCCTCGGCTTCCAGAATTCCCTTCGCTGCTGCGCGGCCGTTGGTGACCGCCGGGCCCATGCCGTTTCCGGACATGCCGTGCGCGCCCGCAAATTCAAGGCCCTTGATAAAATGATCCTCCGCCTTCATCTGGAGGCGGGCGACCGCGTGGTCATCCATGCAGTGGGCATATCCGTAAATGCTGCCCTTCCACGCGCCGACGTAATGCGCGACCGTGATCGGCGTCTCGACCTCGATCTCGACGATGTGGTCGTGGATATTGATGCCGGTATTCTTCTCGTAATTTGCGATCATTTCCGCCGCGAGTTTTCGCTTGAGTGCCGGATAATCCTCCTCCTTCACGTCGAGGAAGGAGTCGACGAGCGGCAGCGCGGTGATTGAGAACTGGCACATGCCCTCCGGCGTGCAGTCAGGATTTGCAAGGTTCAGGCAGATGGACGTGAGATAGGTGTACGGTCCGGCCGTATGATAATTATCCCAGATCTCCGTGGTGTCCATGGTATCGCCGGAGAAAATGTTGTAATCGCTGATCCCGAGCTCCTCGGGCGATCCGTCGAGGACCATCATGACGGAGACCGGACACACGCTGAGATTTCTCGCATTGACGGCTTTGATCGCGCCTTCCGGGACCTCGGAGAGGGGTTCGATCATCTGCGTGTAGACCTTGTTCGGGTAGGCAGCGCTCACGACATAGTCGCAGGCGATCTCATCGCCGCGCTTCGTGCGGACGCCCGTCACCCTGCCGTTATGGACAAGGATCTTTTCGACTTCCTGGCGGAATTCGATCTGCGCTCCGTTCTCCTCGGCCTTCTTCTCGAGCTTCATGCTCATCTCGTGGGAAAGGCCGTGCGCGACATAGCTTCCGCAGAAGTAGTCCGCCATCAGGAATGCGTAGATCGTAAAGGGAAGGGTATTCATCGGATTCCCGACATAGATCCAGTAGGGTGTGAGGATCTGCTCGATCTCGTCCGGGAATTCAAAGGTCGACATGACCTGTTCCGCGGAGTACCCGACCGTTTTCACGAAATCCGGGTGCTTCAGGAGCATCTCCGGCTTGCTCATCGGCGTCACGGAGAGGATGTTCATGGAGTCGTAGACCCTTCTCATGAGCAGCATAAATTCGTAGACTTTGTCTCCCCAGCCCGGGAACTGCGCGTCGATCTCATCCGCCATCCTGCGGTAGCCCGCGTGCAGGGTGATGTCGATGCCGTCCGTCGTCTGCAGGAAACGGTAGGCCTCCGGTACGGGCAGCCAGTCAATGTCGACACCCATATCGTCGAAGAACGCGCCGACCTTCAGGCGGTCCTCCTTCGTTCCGATACTCATCATCTCATGCAGTGTAGCCTCGATCTCGATCCCGTTCCGGACATAGCTCGTGGCGAGGCCGCCGGGCAGGTTGTGCTTTTCGAGGATCAGGATATCCTTGATTCCTCTCGACTGCAGCTGCAGCGCACAGGAGAGTCCCGCAAGACCCGCGCCCATGATGATGACATCATAGTGGTCTTTGTAAAAGTTCATGTTTTTCACCTCGCAAATAAGGTTTAGTGAGTTTGGAAATTATTTATTCCCGGTCGCAGTCATGTTAATACATGTGTGAAGTTTTAGTTACTAAAAAATCTCACGTAAATAATACACACAAAAAGGTTCACGTATACAAGCGGCGGCGCACCCGAAGGCCGCCGCCGCATATTCGGCACGATCTGCCGTCTTATTCCGATCAGAAGAATCTGTCTACAAGTTCTCTGGAATACTCGGCCGTCTCATCCATATCACCGAACGACATGATCTCGCCTGCATAGTACGTTCCGTTCGTTCCCTGCATAGCCTCGACCTTGTCATACCAGCCGGCCGCGTAATCCTCGGAGAATACGTGCGGGAAGTAGTACCAGGATTTCTCATTGACGACCTCAGATGCCGGGTTGCCCATCTTCTCAAGGTCCTTCAGCACGTTGCGGCGGCAGCCGTTCACTGAGATCCTGCGGTCACCGCGGTGATTGCGCAGTGCATAGGTCGTGATGACCTGGTTGATATCGTCTTTCCAGCGGCGATAATAGACCATCAGGTGGCCGTACCGATCCGGGGTCATATTGTCGAAAATGTAGTAGGAGATCTCCGGATGATTCTGGGGCTCTGTCTCGACTGCGAGGACGTCATATCTCTCATAGTCGATCTTCGAGAAGAGTTCCTTCTCCTCTTCCGTTGCATCGAAATACTTCGGCATGAACTGCAGCGGCGCTGTGATGATGACCTTGTCGAATTCCTCGACTTCGCCGTTGACGGTCACATAGACCTTTCCGTCCTTCCGCTCGACAGAAGTAATGTCGCTGTTGAGTCTCGCCTGATGTGCAAGGTGCTCGTTGAGCTGTTCCCAGATGTACTGTGTTCCTTCCTTCCAGGTCCACAGATTGACCTTGACGAAGTTCATGGTCGTCTGGAAGTCAAGATACTTCAGAACATACGCTGCCGGGATCTCATCAAAATATCCGTAACCGAATGAGGTGAACGGGCCGATCCAGATATTCTGGATGAGCTCAACGCCGTTCATTTCGCAGAAGTCCTTGAACGGCATCGCCAGATCCTTCAGGTTCGGGTTCACGCCGGAAATTTTCTCACGGCCCGGTGTGACCGCATAGCCGTCATAGCGTCCTTCCGCTACGCCGCGGTGTCCGTTGACGTCGTATCCCTTATACTTCGTCTCAAGGAGTTCGCCCAGCTTCTTCAGCTGCTTTTTCATCTTCATGAGCTCCGGGATCTTGAGCGGGTTCTTCTTCGGATTGAACGGATCAATGACCTGACCCTTGCCGTTCTTGTAGTTCCGGTTCAGCTTCGGTCCGTCGTGCGTAATTCCGCAGAATTCCTCGACATCATGCACTGCATAGTACGAAGGAACACCCATGATCGCGCCCATCTCATATCTTCTTCCGTTGTAATGCGGGGAGTGGCATTTTCCGCCTACATGATCTTCTTTTTCAAGGATCGCGTAGTTGGTATAGCCCTTCTGCTCAAGATACATGGCCGCGGAAAGGCCTGCCGGACCACCGCCGATGATACAGATTTTTTCGTTCAGATTAGCCATTTTCTGCTCCTTTTTTTCAAGTCTCGCTCGCGAGACTTGGCGCGGGATTCGTGTCAGCGTCAGCTGACATAATACCAAAACGAATCCCTGCGCATCCTCGCGGAGCGTATATCTCAGTGGGGGATTGACACCCGCCACTGAGAATGGTTTGTTGCCCCCGCCTATAAAGGCGGGGGTCATCTCACACTGAGATATATCATTCTCACATTTTTAATAAATATGAGTATTGGAAACTCTTCCTCTCCATTATATAATTGTGACAAGATTTCTGCAATATTCGGAGGTTTTTTATGCATAAATATTTAACTTTCCGGGAACTGATGGAACCGTGGAAAGACAATTTTCACCCCGCCCTGATCTACAGCGGCGGTGACGATGGTCACGAACCGGTCAGAATGTCGTACAGCTATCTGAACGAACAGATCCTCGAGCTCTCCCGGAAAATAAAAGACGCCGGTATCCGGCGTGAATTCATGATCACCGACCACAGGCCGGAGACGGTCATCCGCCTGTTCGCCTGCGCGCGTGCCGGCTGTGATGTGGTCCTCACGGATGAGGCTCTCTCGGAAGAGATGCTTTTTTATCTCGCATCCGTCTGCGGTGCTGATTCCGTCTACGCAAGCGACAGCGACCTCGAGCAGGCTGTCCGCAGTCATCTCGGAATACCGGCCGCTCCGCCGAACCCGGACGCGGAGCCTGTCCCGGGTGCAGTCCCGGATCCGTTCGCGAAGAAAGGACGGGAAGGCCGCCTGATCTTCTTTACGTCAGGGACGACAAGCCAGTCCAAGGCAGTCGTGCTTTCGACCCGGAATCTCTGTCTCAGCGCATGGTCCGGACAGTCCATGCTCCCCTGCGGAGAGGGGGATGTGATCCTCTCACTGCTGCCTCTCTCCCACGTCTTCGGCTTTGTGTGCTCGATGCTCTGGGGACTGGCCTACGGGGCAGCGATCGCGCTTGGACGGGGCGTCCGCCACATGTTCGACGACTGTAAATATTTCAATCCGACGATCCTTCCCGCCGTCCCCTCGCTCATGGAGATCCTGTACCGCAAGCAGGTCCTGAACAAAGAGCTCAGAGTGGTCCTCATCGGCGCGGCTCCCCTCTCTCAGGAGGTGACAGGTGCTCTCAAAGCGGCCGGTCTTAAAGTCTATCTGGGCTACGGACTGACCGAGACTTCAAGCGGCGTCGCGATCACGCAGGACCTCGAGGATCCCTATGCGCTTGCTCCCTGCCCGGATGCGGATATACGGATCGAGGAAGACGGGGAAGTGAGCGTCAAAACGCCCTGTCTCATGAAGGGATATATTGATTTTTCCACGGCGAGACCGGGCGTTCAGGCAAAGGTCTCGAACCCTGCGATCGACGGCCGGCTCTATACGGGAGACCTCGGTTTTCTCGACGAGCGCGGATATCTGCATCTGACCGGCCGAAAGAAGGATATGCTCGTCCTCTCGGACGGGACGAAGATCTACCGGCCGGAATGTGAGGGAAAACTTGCGCAGGATCTCGGCACGGACGATCTTGCCCTCATCCTGCGGAACGGCTTCCCGGTCCTTGTCGTCGGGACGAAGGATCGTAAGGAAGATTCCGGAGAGATCAGGGAGCACGACCGCATGGTCCTCGACAAGTTCAACGAGTCGCTTGCGCGCGGGCAGCATATTCACTACATTCTGTACGCGGAGACACCTCTTCCGAGGACCGCGACGGGAAAGATCAGACGGTGGGAGTTCGAGTCAGTCTGATCATCAACGAGGTACGTACGGCCCGCAGGAAATGAACTTCCCGTGCAGACCGGGCAGGCAGGAAATGAGCCTTATGCCGGGCAAGGGGTCTGCAGCACGGCATGCGCATGGAGCGCACGCGGAATGCGAACAGCACCGCTCAGATAAACAAAAAGATAATGAGGAGAGATACTGTAATGGCAAAATTATCAAGAGCAGAGATCACTGCGAAGACGATAGAGATCATCCACAACTGCGTCCCTGAGCTTCAGGGCGTCGAGCTGACGGAGGCTTCCGTCGTCAACACCGATATGTCCATGGATTCCATGAGCTTTATCATGGTCATCTGCAAGCTCGAAGCCGAGTTCAACGTTAAGATCCCCAACAGACAGTGGAACAAGCTGAAGACACTCGGTCAGGTCGTCGACGCGATCGAGAAGTATCAGAAAAACTGACGGAGGGATCACATGGAAGGCAGCATCGGGCCCTATGAGCGGACGCTGCGGATCCGAAGCCAGCATGTCACGTGCTGCCGCAGGCTCCGCCTCTCAGTTCTGCTCGAATTCTTTCAGGAGGCTTCCATCGCACACACGGAGGCTCTCGGCATGGGACGGGAGAAAACGCTCGACCGGGGGCTTCTCTGGATCATCACAAAGCAGCACGTCGACATCCGGCGTATGCCTGAGTACGATGAGGAGATCACGATCCGTTCCTGGCCGGGAGAGATGATGCACGTCCTCTTCCCGCGTTTCTATGAAGTCGTCAGCGGCGGCGATGTCATCATCACAGGCAGCGCGCTCTGGATGCTGATCGACGCAGAGAGCAGGGGGTTCATTTTCCCGGATGAGCACGGAATCGAAATCGGGGAAATGAACACCGGACACGCTCTTCCGCTCCCCGCCACCATCAGGGAACGGCTTCCGGAGGCAGGAGATCCGCGGGTCCGTACCGTCCCGCGCACCGCCTCTTTCAGCATGCTCGACATTAACGGTCACATCAATAACTGCGGCTATTTCGATCTGACGGACGACCTGATCCCCTTCTCCGTCCATGAGCGATCGCACCCTGTCTCGGTCGATGCGGAATACCTGAGCGAGATCCGCGCAGGAGAGAATTTCGAGATCACATGGCTGACGGAGAACGGGACCTGGCTCTTTGAGGGGAGGAGCGACAGGCCGAAATTCCGTATCAAGCTGACGGGGATGTGACAGTCCCCGTCTCATATTTGATAAATATCTGAACGGTAATCCTCTGTATGACTGACAGGAAAACCTATATATGACTATTCAGAAAGGCTTCGGCTTTCCTGAATACTCATACCAGGGCGCCTCGCTTCCGGAACGGCAGCGGGGCGTTCCTGCCGCAGTACCGGGATTGCCGGCGGAGCGATGCATGCCACTGAATACTGCCTGCATGTTTGCATCCGTGAAACTTGACAAACCGACGAGTTTTGATAGACTTAAAAAAACGGATTCCGAATCCGGACGAATACCATGGAGGAGCTGATATGGGCTGGTACAAAGAGCTGAAGGAGACCTATCAAGTCTATAAAGAACGCGATCCCGCGATTCGCACATACTGGGATGTCCTTCTTTACCCCTGTTACACAGCCATGCGCTATCACAGAAAGGCCCACAGGCTCTGGATGGAAGGAAAGCATTTCCGCGCACGCCTGCTCTCTCAGATCGCCGTCCGCAGGACGGGCATCGAGATCCATCCCGGTGCGACCATCGGGAAGGGATTCTTCATTGACCACGGCACCGGTGTCGTCATCGGCGAGACCTGTGAAATCGGTGACAATGTCACCCTGTACCAGGGCGTAACGCTCGGAGGTACGGGAAAAGAACAGGGAAAGCGCCACCCGACGCTTGAAGACGGCGTGATGGTCTCCGCCGGGGCAAAAGTTCTGGGATCCATCCGGATCGGCGCGAATTCCAAGATCGGTGCGGGCTCCGTTGTCCTGAAACCGGTTCCGCCCAACTGTACCGTCGTCGGCGTTCCCGGACGTGTCGTCCGCATGAAGAACCAGGTCATCCCGCGCGATACGATCGATCAGACGAACCTGCCCGATCCGATCCTGCAGGATCTGAAGCTTCTTCAGAGAGCCAACAACGAGCTGATCAACCGCATGATCTCCGTCGAGTCGGAGCTCTCCCGGATGAGACAGGAAAAAGACGGGAAGCAGGATAAGCAGAACGACCGCCTGTGCGAATCCTCCTATCTGCGGGAGAAGACGCACTATGAGCTCAAACCCGAAGAGCGGGATTACGAGGAAGTCGGAGACTGCGTATTTGCAGATTATATCTGACCCGGATCCCCGTTAAGCACCTACGGCACAGAGCGGGTCTGCCGGCAGATTGATAACGCTCAGAGTCCTGTCTCAGGGCACAGATCAAAAAGACTTTGCCTCCTGTCAGCCCGGTATTGTGCAGGCAGACGAATCGGCAGGCCTTTCATTTTCCAAATAAAAAGAACGTCCCACAGGAAGGATAGAATACCATGAAAATCTTCAATACACTCACCATGCACAAAGAAGAATTTGTCCCGATCGAGCCCGGCAAGGTACGTATGTACGTCTGCGGCCCGACCGTTTACAACCTCATCCATATCGGAAACGCGAGACCCATGATCGTCTTCGACACCGTCCGCCGGTATCTTGAACATAAAGGCTATGAGGTCAACTATGTTTCCAATTTCACGGACGTCGACGACAAGATCATCAAGGCGGCCATCGAGGAGGGCGTGTCTGCGGATGTCATTTCTCAGAGATACATCGCAGAATGCAAGAAGGACATGGAAGGCATGAACGTCCGCCCGGCGACCACCCATCCGCTCGCAACGCAGGAAATTGGCGGCATGATCGACATGATCTCCGATCTGATTGAAAAGGGCCACGCCTATGAGAAGAACGGCACGGTCTACTTCCGCACGAGAAGCTTCCCGGGCTACGGCAAGCTCTCCGGCAAGAATCTGGACGACCTTCGCTCCGGCTTCCGCGACCTCAAGGTCTCCGGCGAGGATGAGAAGGAAGATCCGCTCGATTTCGTACTCTGGAAGCCGAAGAAGGAGGGCGAGCCCTCCTGGCCGTCCCCGTGGAGCGACGGCAGGCCCGGCTGGCACATTGAGTGCTCCGTCATGTCCAAAAAGTATCTGGGCGAGTCGATCGATATCCACGCCGGCGGCGAGGATCTGGTCTTCCCGCATCACGAAAATGAGATCGCCCAGTCCGAAAGCTGCTCCGGCCACATTTTCGCGAACTACTGGATGCACAATGCCTTCCTGAACATCGACAACAGGAAGATGTCCAAGTCTCTCGGCAACTTCTTTACCGTGCGCGACATTTCGGAGAAGTACGACCTTCAGGTCCTCCGTATTTTCATGCTGTCCGCCCACTACAGAAGCCCGCTGAATTTCTCGGCCGATCTCATGGAAGCCGCCGGAAATTCACTCGAGCGCATCCGCCGCGCCGCTGACAGGCTCTCGGATCTCGCCGCTTCCGCGGCGGTCACGGACCTTCAGCCTGCTGAAAATGAAATTCTCGCGGAAGTCAAAGCCCACGTCGACCGCTTTGACGAGAAAATGGACGACGACGCCAACACGGCGGACGCCCTCTCTGTCATCTTCGACCTTGTGCGCTACGCGAACACCAACGTCACGGAGACCGCCTCAAAGGCACTGGCTCAGGGCACACTTGATGTACTCACCATGCTCTGCGATATTCTCGGCATCATCGCGCTTCCGGAGAAGGAGATTCCCGACGCAGGAATCGAAGCTCTCATCGAGGAGCGTCAGGCCGCCCGCAAGGCAAGGAACTTCGCCCGCGCGGATGAGATCCGCGACCAGCTGAAGGCCATGGGCATCGAACTCATGGACACGAAGCAGGGCGTAAAGTGGTCCAGAAAGTAAAAGACCGGAGGATCCTACCACGCAGTTTTCTAAAAATACAGCCCAGGAACAGGCTATCCAGACAATCGACGGCCCCATGCTGATCATCAGCTGTCCGGGCTCCGGCAAGACGACGACCCTTCTCCGCAGGATCCGAAATATGATCCGGCGGGGAGCCCGCCCGTCGGAGATCCTCATGGTGACCTTCACGAACGCGGCAGCCGGGGAAATGAGAGACCGCTACGCCGCGCTCTACGGCCGCGAGTCAGGAGTCGTTTTCCTGACGCTGCACTCTCTCTGCTTCAATATTCTCCGCATGGAAGGCCTCTACGAGACCACAGACCTTCTTTCGGAGCATGACAAGAGAGATTTTCTGTTCCGCACACTTAAAGGCCTCCCGGGCGTCAACGACGCCTGGGAGCTTTCCCTTTCCATCTCTACGGAAATCACATCCATCAAGAACAACTACACAGATCTTCAGACACTGAAACCGGAAAGCTGTGAGAAAAAGACATTTCTCACGGTCTGTAAGGCATACGAAAAAAGAAAGCAGGCCCTCAAAAAGCTTGATTTTGACGACATGCTCCTCCTCTGCCTGCGCCTCCTCAAAAGCGATGCGGACGTCCTGGCCCGCTGGCAGGACCGATTCCGCTATATTCAGTGTGATGAATATCAGGATACGAACAGCATTCAGAGAGATATCCTCTACCTGCTCACGGAAAAGAGCGGGAATCTCTGCGTCGTCGGGGATGACGACCAGTCGGTCTACCGCTTCAGAGGTGCTCATCCGGAGATCATGCTGGATTTCCCGAAGGATTTTCCGAACTGCACGGTGATCCACATGGATACGAACTATCGCTCCTGTCAGGCTGTCGTAAATGTGGCTTCACGCCTCATCTCCTTCAACAAAACGAGGTTCGCGAAGGATTTCATTTCCGAGAGGGGAAAGAGCGGAGAGATCGGCAAAGCGCTCTACACACCCACCGCCGACCGCCAACAGGAGATGTCCTGCCTCGCCCGTGATATTGAAGCCAGGCACGGACAGGGGGTCGCCTACCGCGACATGGCAGTTCTCTTCAGAACGAACCGCCAGGCTGCGCTCCCGGTCGACCTGCTGCTGAAAGCTGAGATTCCCTGCTGCCCGGCCGAGCGCGTCACATCGATCTACGATGGCTGGATCTTTGCAGGGATCCGCTCCTACATCGCACTGTCGACGGGAACGGGTACGCAGACGGACTTTCTGTATATCCTGAACCGACCGCAGCGCTTCCTCTCCGAGGAGCATTTCCGCGGTGCTGAGTACTCTCTCAGCGGCCTTCTCCTGTCCGCCCGCTACCTGAAGTACGGGGACAGCTGGAAGTACGAGGCTGCGGAGAAATCCATCCGCGAATGGATGCGGGCCTTCGGGCCGGGAAAAATCTCCTTCTCCGATTCTCCTCAGAAAGTCTTTTCCGCCCTTACCGGGTCGCGGGGAATCCATTACGAGGAGTATCTGCGCTCCTACGCTGAGTTCCGAAACATCGAACTCACGGAACTTATATCCGAATTCGAAGAGCTTCAGAATGACGCTTCCCGGTTCGCGACCGTCGGCGACTGGCTCTCCTATGCGAAGGAGTCGTCTCTTGCGGTGCGGAACCAGAGCCGTATAAAAGATAAAGACGGCATCGTTCTTTCGACCATGCACAGGGCAAAGGGTCTCGAGTGGGATACCGTCTTCGTAATTGACGTGAATTTCAATATTGTTCCGCACAGGAACAGCAAGAACTCGATCGCGGGCATCGAGGAGGAGAGACGACTTCTCTACGTGGCGATGACCCGCGCGAAAAATGAGCTGCACATCTACTCCTGCGGCCGCGAATCCGAGTTCATGGAGCAGCTGGCTGCTCAGGACCGGAAAGAAAGCGCAAAGGAGCCTGCCATGCCCGGTCAGGCCGTCATGCACAGGAGCTTCGGGCGGGGGACCGTCCTATCCTGCGGAGACGGAAAGATCACGGTCCGCTTTGAGGATAAGGAGCGCGCCTTCCTCTACCCGGGTGCGATCGAGGCGGGTTACATGCGGTTCATCGAAGAAGACAAAGAAGACATATAGCGGAGCAGGGTCCGGACCCGCTTCGCTATATGTCTTCTTTTTCAGTTACGGTCTTCAGCCCCAGTCAAAATCTTCCATCATGACCACGATCTTCCCGTTGGTCTTGACAGAGTCCAGATCCATGAGCGCTTCCCGAATATTTGTAAAGTCATAGACCGCGCCGACGGACGGAGACAGATTATTCTGATCCAGGAAAACAAAGATGTTGTCCACATCCTTCTGCGTCGGATTGTCACTGTCGAAGCCCGTCAGGTAGACGCCGTTCGGGATATCCTTGAGCGGATTGAAATCCTCGATCGAGTAGACGCCTCCGATGAGGGCCGTACAGCACACGATCCCTCCGGGCTCGACAGCGGTGAGCGTATCCATGAGGCTCTTCGGACCGATGAGATCGATGGCCTTATTGGCTCCGAAGACCTTTCCCGTGATCCTGCCGTCATCCGGGATGACCACGTCCGCATCTTCGAGAAAGCCGAATTTTTCTTCCCGCTGCGTTGCGGCGATGACCTTGCAGCCGACCGTCTTCGCGATCTGCAGCGCGACATAGCCCATCGCGCAGGTCGCTCCGCGGATCAGGAGCGTGTCCTCAGGCTGAATCTTCAGAGAGCCGAACAGCGCGCCCATCGCCGTAAAGTAGGTCTTGGGGACCGCAGCGATCTCCGGCCATTCAAGGTCCGAATCCACATGGAAGACATGGTCCGCCGGCAGGAGCGCGTACTCCGCATAGCTCCCGTCGTACTGGCGTCCCATCCCGCCCATGAAGGCGATGACTTTATCCCCCTTCTTAAATGAGCTGTCAGACGGGTCGATGATCAGCCCGGCGCATTCCGTCCCGGGAATCAACGGCTTTTTGATGGATTTGTGCGTGATCCTCGAGATCCGCAGGAGCTTTTCGGAATAGTTGAGGCCAAAGGCCTTTATTTTCACAAGGACCCAGCCCGGAATGACTTCCGGGATCGGCACGTCCACAAGGCGAATATCTTCGGCGGGTGTGACTTTATCGATTACAACTGCTTTCATGGTTCCTCCTTTGATCCGTGTTCATCAGACAGGCTCTTGCGAAACTCTGTTCGAAATGAATTTGTGTGAACAATTCAAACAATCTGCACAAGCCTTAGAACTTCTCCTTCGCTCCCCGGCATTTCGCGATGGCCGGGCATCCTCTGCCCTGCTTTACAGTCCCCTGAACGAAAAATGAAGAACAAGCTCCTTCGAGTTATCGATCCGGTACTCAGGATGCGTCTGCGCACCCCAGGTATCGTCTCCTCCGACGCCGTTCTGCGCAAGTCCTACACGTACATGCGTGAAATGGATCGGCGGAAGCTCCACATCGTGCTGCGCATTGTCAATTTCGTGCGGTGTCCAGGGAAGGACCGAGACGGAGAGATCCTCTCCCTCAAAGCGCATTCCTCTTCCCCGCGCGTCGAGGACCTCCATGAACCGCACGCCTGTCTTATTCCCGCTCTCCTGCGGAACAAGGTAATCCGCGAGGTTTCCCTTCGCCGTTCCCTCATAGACGCCGAGCTTCGCATGATTTTTGTCCGAATAGGTCTCCTCCGGACCAAGACCGTACCACCTGATCCGGCCATGATCCGCATCCAGTGAGAAGAGGACGCTGAATTCGGGAAGCTCGCCCGCATCCGCCGACGGCCCCATCTTAAGGGTCACGTCGCAGACTCCGTCGCTGTGAACGAGATATGTGAGCGTGCATTCCTTGTGCGGCGTGGTCGGAAGGAAGTATGTATAGGTGATCTCTGCGAACTCCTCGCCCGCATTCAGTACGGGGAGCTGTCCTCCCATTCCTCCGGCTGCCTTATGCGTGATATACATACTTGCAAGCTTAAAGCCACCGGCACGGAACGGGTAGAGGTTCGCGAGATCATTTTCCGTCATCGGCCGCCAGAAATTCGGCAGCACCCGCCGGAGAAGCATCTCCTGACCAGCGTACCGGAAGGAGACAAGTCCTCCCTGCTTGATCGAGAAGAGGTATTCGTAGTCGTCCCCGCGGACCCCGATGTTGTCCTTCCCGCGCACGATCTTCATATACGACTTCGCGTGGACCGGCTCAGGCCGCTTTCCGAACACCTTCTGCCCCCAGGCGACCTCATGCCCGCGCGGTGCCCAGAGAGCATCCTCCGCAAGCTCGAAGGACACGGTCACGACGTACTCTCCGTCCTCCTGCGGTGTCACCGGCAGCTTCATCGTCTTCATCTCACCCGGTTCGACCGACACGCGCCCCGTGTACTCCTCACAGAGTTCGCCCTCGCGCTCAAGGGTCACACGGCAGATATAGGCGTCCGTGTTCGTGAAGAGATTGCGGTTTGCGATCTGCACTTCATTTTCCGAAAATGAAATTCCTATGCTCTGATAATTATAGCGGACTTCCTGCATCTTCGGGGACGGCTCCCGGTTCCGGCCGTAGACGATCCCGTTCCCGGAAAAACTGCCGTCGTTCGGACGGTCGCCGAAATCTCCGCCGTAGCCGGCCACTTCCCTGCCATAGCGATCCTTCTTAAGGATCACCTGATCGATATAATCCCAGATGAAGCCGCCCTGATAAAGCGGCTCTTCCTCCGCGAGGTCAGTGTATTTGTGCATTGCCCCGCAGGAATTGCCCATCGCATGGGTATATTCGCAGCTGATATAGGGCTTCGTCCGATTTTCCTGCAGATACTCTTTGATCTGAGCGACCGTAAAGTACATGGAGCTCTTTACGTCCGAGGTGTCCGGGTACCGCTCATCCCACGTGATACCCTCATAGTGTACGATCCGGGTCGGATCCCACTCATGAAATGCATCGTGCATGGTCATGAGATTCGACCCGCCGAAAGATTCATTTCCGAGGGACCAGATAAGGATGGACGGGTGGTTCTTGTCCCGCTCGTACATGGAACGGGCGCGGTCCAGAACATTTTCCGTGTACTCGGGCCGGTCACCGGGGAGCGCGTACTCCACCGGATGGGTCCCGTCGATGATATGATCCCAGATACCGTGCGTCTCCAGATTGGTCTCATCGATGAGATAAAGGCCATACAGGTCGCAGAGCCGGTAGATCAGCGAGCTGTTCGGATAATGGCTCAGGCGGACCGCATTGATGTTGTTGCGCTTCATGGTGAGAATATCCTTGACGGTCTCCTCATCCCTGATCGTGCGCCCGGAAAGCGCGGAGAATTCGTGGCGGTTCACACCGCGGAAGACGATCCGCTTCCCGTTCAGACACATCACGTGATCTTTGATCTCGAAGCGCCGGAACCCGACTTTCTGCGGGATGACTTCCGTGAGGGCCCCGGCCTCATTCCGGACGTCGATCACAAGGTCGTAGAGATACGGATCTTCCGCGGACCATTTGTGCGGATCCTTCACCGCAAAATGAAGTTCCGTCACAGCGGCTTCCCCATCCTCCCCGCCGTTAAGCTTTGCCTGTTCCCGCAGGAGCTCTCTCTTTCCGTCCATGAGCGAGATCATCACTTTGCCGGGCACACGGCTTTTCAGCACGATCTCAAGATCCGCGTCCTTATACTCGTCGTCAAGAAGGGTGCGGATCCGAAGATCCTCGATATGTACGTCCGGAAAAGTAAAGAGATACACGTCGCGGAAGAGGCCGCTCATACGGAAGAAATCCTGATCCTCGAGCCAGCTCCCGGAAGTGAACCGGAAGACCTGTACTGCGAGCTTGTTCTCCTGCTCATAATCTATAAAATCTGTCAGGTCGAACTCGGAGGGCGTGAAGGAGTCCTCGGAATATCCGACAAAATGCCCGTTGAGCCAGACCGCCAGACCGCTCTCCGCGCCCTGGAAAGAGATGCGCACAGGACGGCCTCTCATGAAATCGGGCACGTAAAAATATCTGACATAACTCGCGACAGGGTTGAATTCCTCCGGGATCTCACCCGGCTCAATTTCCTCCGACCCGTCCCAAGGGAACTGGGTATTGACATACTGCGGATGGCCGTACCCCTCCATCTGGATATGGGCGGGGACGCGGATCGTATCCCAGGCACGGGTGTCATAGTCTGAAGACTCGAAGCCGCGCACCGCGGAAGCATAGTTCTTCGCCCAGGAAAAACGCCAGACGCCGTTCAGGCTGAACCTGAAATCTGCGCTTCCCTCCCCGGTTTTCTCAGAAGGCATGATATATTCATGATCGGAATGGGCATCCAGACGGTTGATCCGGAAGATCTGCGGATTTTTAACGATGGAATAGTCAAACTCTTGTGTCATATTTCCTCCGAATATAAGCTCGCTCCGCGAGTTTTGTTTTACAGTGATATTTTCGTTTTGGTAATATTTTAACGGCTGTGCCGAAAACTTGCAAGACCGCCCGGCGGCATGCGCATTTCAGCACTGTAACAAATGTGACTTTACTATTGCATAAGCGTGCGATTCGTTGTTTAATGATAGTTGGCAAAAAGATTTTGTAAAATATATCAGGTCAAAGGAGGACCATTATGGATTTCGAAAATATAGAAATGAAAGAATATGTACAGTCAGATCAGCTGATCGGAGATATTATCCGCGAATATCCGATCGCCGTGCGCGCACTGATGGAGTGCGGCATGGGCTGCATCTCATGCCCGGCAGCCCAGAGCGAGACCCTTGAAGAGGCTGCCATGGTACACGGTCTTCCCGTAGAGGAAGTCCTCAACTATGTCAACGAGCGGATCTCCATGGCGGAAGCCATGATGCAGCAGGGGATCAACTGATCCCCCGCCTTGTCAGGTGCGCATAGAGCGCTCCGATCAGATTCGAATCATTGAAAAATCTGCACGGCATAATATCCGGCACGGGTACATTTCCGAAGAATGTGTCTGAGATCACCTGCACGGACTTTGAAAGCTCCTCAAAGAGGACCGGCTGACAGCTGATCCCCCCGCCGACCACGAATCTCTCCGGGTTAATGATTACCTGAAGATTCATGATCTGCTGTGCGAGGAGGTCCGTATACTCGCGGAGGGCGGCACGCGCCTCCGCGTCCCCTCCGTTCACCATTTCAAAGACGGCCACGCCGTCAAGCAATTCCGGATCCAGACCTTTTTTTGCCGCGGTCATCTGAATGAGGCCTCGCGCACCTCCCGTATTGCCCCAGATATCAGTCCAGGCAGGCTTTCCGGGCTCACCGATCGAAATATAGCTGAACTCGCCCGCCATCAGATTTTTCCCGCGCAGGACTTTGCGGTCGATGATGACCGCCCCTCCGATAGCTGTTCCGATCACGATGACGATCCCATCCCGCACATCCGAAAGATTTCCCTTCCAGACTTCCGCAAGAGCAGCCGCCTTTGCGTCATTTTCAATCGTCACAGGCACTTTCAGACGTTCTTCCAGAATATTTACGATTTCAAGATTCTGGATACATCTGACCCCGCCGCCGTTGTAGGCATAGCCGCTGTCCACATCGAGCACTCCGGCCATGCTGATCGCCACGCCCGCTGGATTGCTTTCTTCATTTTCCCGATAGATCTCTTCCAGCGTATCGAGGAACACGTCAAGGTTCTCTGTGTCTGTAGGCTTTTTCCCTTTGCTTATGATCTCAGCGCTCTCCGTGATGACTGCATACTTGATAAAGGTGCCGCCGATATCGATTGCAAGATAATTCATAGGTTTCCTCCCGTAAATTGGATATTCGTTCTGAATCGCCGTACTGCCGGCTGCAGTACCGCATTCTCGCTGTCAAAACAAAAGGCTGCCGCACTAACGCATCCCTACAGTCATATATGGCAGACACCGGCTTCGGATGTCTTACTATATAGCTGCAAAAGCTTAGTGCGGCAGCCTCACAGATTTTCCTGCTCCCGCTCTCAGTCTGTCCAGACGAGAATCGCAGTTACGTTGTCACGGCTGCCCGCCGTGAGTGCCTTCCTGACAAGATGCTCCGCCGTGCGCTCCTCCCTGATCGAGGCGAGCATCTCCTCGTCCGTCAGCGACCCGCACACTCCGTCAGAGCAGAGGAGGAACATGGACCCGGGATTGAAAAAGGTACGAACGACCCCCGGTTCCAGAAGTCCGTCCGACTGCATCCCGAGATAGCGGGTAAGATGGCTCCTGAGCGGGCTGCTGTAATACTCTTCCTTCCGAACCACCCCATACCGGAGCATCGTGGCGAACTCGCTGTGATCCGTCGAGAGCTGCTTGATCGTATTTCCCTGGATCAGATAGACTCTGGAATCTCCCAGGTTAACGACCACAGCCTCCCGTCCGCGGATCGCCACCGCCGCGACCGTCGTGCCGGTATTGGCTTTTCCTTTCTGGAGCTTTTCGGTGATCATTTGATTCGTCTCATTCAGATACTGGTCATAGAAGCTTCCGAATGTCCCGTGATAGCGCCCCAGGTTCTCCGCGGCCATCGCCGATGCGAGCTCCCCGTGCTCCTCACCTCCCAGACCGTCGAACACCGCAAAGAGCGCATCCCCGCTCTCCGTATTCTCGGTCAGACGGCAGCACGGTACGCCGGTCTTGAGGATCCTGCCGTTGACGTAGAAATTGTCTTCATTTCCCCCGGCAATTCTACCTGCTTCCGAGCACACAGAATAACTGATCTTGATCTCATCTTTCATAGCTTAGTAATTCCAGTTCTCATTGTAGAGCGTCGCCTCGTTGCTCTTATAATCACCTGATGAATACAGATAATAGCGAAGCTTCGTAGAGTAGTCCTGCGAATTGTAGGAGAATGAGGTCGACATATCCGTCGAGTTGGTCTCAAAGGAGCCAAGTGCCGCAGTAAACTCATCAATAGTACTTCCAAGCTTGATTCCGCCGGAGAAAACAGCATAATCGCCCGGCATCTCGCCATCCCTGAAGTTCGTCTCGATCGATACACCGAGAACTGCGCAGTTCTCAGCCAACGCCGCCTTCATCTCATAGTTGCCGAGTGTGAGGTCGATCGAATAGCCGTCCTTGGACAGTTCCATCGCATAACTCTCCTTGTTCATGGATGCGATCGCATTGACGCTCTTTGAGCTGACCGTCCATCCGTTGTTCAGGAACGCATCGATCGTGCAGGGAAGCTGATACAGATCTCCGCCCAGCTGGAATACTGTCTGCGTCGGATCTGCTGAGAGCTCTGTCGGCGCAGTATACGTGTCGAGATAGGCAGGTCTTTCCGTGGAGACTTCTCCTACATCCTCTTCCGTTACAGGCATATACTTGAGCGAGATGGAATTGTCCGCGCTGTGTCCTGTCCGGAAGTAGAACTCCGTCTCCCCGTCGCGGCTGTACTCGCCGGTCTTATATTTGATTGTCTGATAGTCCGTACTTGTGTTATTGCTTGCGGGAGTCCCGTATTTTGCGAGAACATCGTCCGCACTGGCGCCAAGTTCAAGACCGCCGGCGATCTTGAAGCTGATTCCTTCGTCCTTTGTAACTTCAACACAGCCGATCTTACACTCCCTGAGCGGTTTCGTATCGCCCGACGGATTGTAAATGTAGACTCTGATCCGTCCGTCCCCGTTGGTCATCTGGAAATAGTCATAGTCCTGCGCTGTGATCAGATCTTCCTCTGTATCGGAATTGTCATACGAGTAGAGGCTCCAGCCGTGGGAGGCGAACTCCTCATAGCTGACAGGCAGCTTCATCACTACGCCGTCCAGCTCGAAGGTATAATCATCCAGAGAATCGGATAATCCTTCCACAGTGCCGACATTTGAAATACCGCTGTTCGTGCCCGCCGTCGAAGAAGTCGCAGGTTTGGATTCCGTCTTTGATTCTGTGCTCGCTGTCGTGGATTCCGGTGTCGGTGTCGGTTTTGTTGTCACAGTCCCGGGCTTCGGTCTTCTGGTGGCAAAAATCGCAATGAGAGCGATCACAGCCACTGCAGCGATTCCGCCGATCAGCTTGAAATTCGGTTTTTTGCCGCCGGAAGGAGCTCCGCCGTTCATGCCGATGTTCCCGCCGCCATACTGGTTTCCGTTTCCACCGCCGAACCGGCCGCCACCGCCGCCGTACTGACCGCCGTTTCCGCCGAACTGGCCGCCGTTCCCGCTGTACTGACCGCCGCTGCCGCCGTACTGTGTATTATTCGGACCTTCTTTTGCCGCCAGATCGAACTGGGACGATCCCGGCTGATTCTGCGGGGCTGACGGGACATTTCCGGCCGGAACATAGCTACGGCTGTTCGGATCCATATTTCCGCCCTGCTGCGTATATCCCGCAGTCGCGTCAAATCCGCCTTTATTCATTCCCTGTCCGGCATTCTGCCCATAGGGACTCTGTCCGTAATTTCCGCCATACTGTCCGGAATAACCGCCCGCAGTCTGTCCCTGGGCATATCCTCCTGCGGTCTGTCCCTGGGCATATCCTCCTGCAGTCTGTCCCTGCGGATAACCGCCCTGCTGGATATAGCTGGCCGGCTGCACAAAGCTGTCCTGGCCCTTGTTTACGCCCTGCTGACTGTATCCGCCCGGTGCATACGCCCCGGAATTATTGCCGGGCTGCGCATAGCCGCCGGAGTTATTGCCGGGCTGCGCATAGCCGCCGGAGTTATTGCCGGGCTGCGCATAGCCGCCGGAGTTATTGCCGGGCTGTGCATAGCCCCCCGAATTATTGCCGGGCTGTGCGTAACCGCCGGAGTTACTGCCGGGCTGCGTGTAGCCGCCCTGCGCTCCGACATACGCACCGGGTCCGAGAATCGACTTCACATCGATCGGTGCGACATAGACACCTTCGATCAGCTTCTCCAGAGCCTTCTTCATCTGACGTGCATTCGCGTATCTCGCCTTCGGATCGAAAGCGCATGCCTTCAGAATGACCTCTGCGAACGCCTCGTCCGCCATCTCCGGCTCCGGGAACGGCTCCCCGCTCATTCTCTTTCCGAGAGCGGCTTCCCGGTCCGCCAGCGTGACATCGACCGGGATAAAGGGCAGACGCTTTCCGTTCATCATCTGATAGAGGACGATACCGAGCGAATAGATGTCCACCGTCGCATCATAATTCAACCCTTTGTAGACTTCGGGCGCCATATAATTCGGCGTTCCTTTCGTCGACATGTTGGCTGCCGTCTGTGACGCAGTGCGGGCGATTCCGAAATCTCCCAGTTTATAATCACCGTGTCCGGAAATGAAAATATTATCGGGCTTGATGTCCCTGTGCAGGATATTGTTCTTCTCGCAGAGCTCCAGCGCATTGCAGATGTCAATACCGATCTGCACGACCTGATTCCTGCTGAAATCATACACCGCCGAGACCGCAGTCAGGGAAGTGAGAAGCTCCATACGGATATAGATATCCCATCCGATCCCGTCCGGGTGCTGAACGATCTTGTGATCTTCATAGCCTACGATATTTGTGTTGCCTTTCAGCTTTGAGAGAAGCGCCAGCTCATGTGTGAGCTCCTTGACAACACTGTGATAATAACTCGCCATCGATTTGTCTGTCATTCCGTCCGCGCGGTTCGCAATGATATCCTCATCGCTCTGCGGAATGGAAATGACTTTCAGCGCTGCTGTATAAAGTTCTCCGAATTCCTCTCTCTGAATTTCAAAGACAGATCCGTAAGAACCTTTGCCCAACTGCCTGACCACCCTCCACGGCTCGTATCTGACCTGGGAAATATCCATGTTTCAGTTTCCTCCTCTATAAAAGCATGTCTGTATCTGACTGAACTCACGGATGCCGGTACTGTCTTCCGCACGCGCATGAAGGTCGGGGGACAGTACCGGGCTCTCATATCTGTTCAGCATTTATTACATTCTGATCTCGAACATATTATCCGGATTATCCAGATAGAACCGGTCTCCGGGTCTCACAGGCACCGGCTGCATCGGTGTGAGCCGTCTGCCGTCCGCCATGAAAGTTCCGTTCGTGGAACCCAGGTCCACGAGCAGCAGTCTGCCATTCTCAAAATACAGTTTGCAGTGTCTGCGGCTGACCTTGTTCGATCCTTCCGATCCCTGCGGGAATGCCGCTTCGCAGGAAGGATCTCTTCCGATCGTAACACCCTGACCTGAGATCCCGAATCCTCTGCCGCGGAGTCCGCCGCCGAGAGCGACCACACCGACCTGGCGCGCATTGGGAGCCTGTACATTCTGCTGTACAGGCGGCCGCTGTACCGGTCCCTGCTGTGCTTTCAGATTAATTGTCTTGTCGAGCATATCCTCGCCGTAGGCCTGACCGTTCCCGGAGCCTGTGCCGTAGCCGCCCTGCGGAGACGTGCCCGCATTCGCATTGTCTGTTGCCTGGACGGGCTTCTTCTTTTTGGTGAAGATGACTGCCGCAGCCGCTCCGGCTGCAACAACGAGCACACCGATCACGACCGGTATGACGGGGAATTTCCTGGCACCGGAAAGGGAAGCTGTCTCTTTGCCGTTGACCCCTCCGTCCTCAACGCCTGTCGCCTCTGTGCCGTTTCCGACCTGATTCTTCTCATCATCCGTAAAGTCAAGATCCGTCGGGACTTCATGGATCTCAGGGGAATTATCGGAAGAGCCGCCGGAAGTCCCGCCCGAGCTGCTGCCTCCCGAACTGCTGCCACCCGAACTGCTCCCGCCTGAGCCGCTGTCTCCGCCGGTGAAGGACGCGGGATCTGTTCCCCAGGACATGAAGATCTGATTCTCCGTGAAGATCGCAATGAGGTCGTTGTTCTCCGTAACGACAACGCCGGGATGTGTCAGAATATCATTCGGCACACTGTCCGCCGTAAGGAATCCATGATCCGTACAGTCATTGAAGGTCACCCCTGTCGTGGTGATTTTCTGATCTCCCGAATTAAAATAAGCAAAGGAGTATTCTTCTCCTTTATGGGCACTTGTGAGCGTAGACAGGAAGTATGAATCGTTTCCTCTCCCGTCCAGCACCCACTCCGTATAGCCGAGTTCAGAATCCGTATAGGCGAATTCCATATCATATACATTTCCGCCGGCGTCAATAAAGCCGAACAGATATCCCGAGTCGGTGATCTCAGACTCGTCGATCGGGCGGGTGAGGACAGAGGACGTCCCGTCCGTATAATTCAGGCCCACAGCACCGGAGAACCAGGTCGCCTGATCACTGTCAGCATCCTCCGTATAAATCGCTTTCCCGAGATAGTTCTTTGCATTGTTTCCTGCAGCGTGCACCGGCTTCACATTGGCAAATGCCAGCAAAAAGGCAAACAGAAGCGCTGCGCAGACCGCATACATAATACTCTTCTTATATACTCTGTTCATAGTTCTCTCCGTTTCTTGATCAGGAAACCCTGAAGTCTCCCCGCTTCCGCACCAGTCCGATGCAGACATATATATCACCAAATCAGGAACTTCCGGGCAGTCAGTTCCGCTGGACCAGCCTGTACCGGTTCGTACTCCCCGCGATCGAGAAGACTGCTCCGTTGGGAAGCGGATACGTTTTTCCCGCCTCGAGCCTCGTTGTTCCGCCGAATGTACCGTTCGTCGACCCGTTATCCTGCAGGATCGGCTTCCCCTGAACGATCCGGATCTCACAGTGTACCCGGCTGGCCGCTGACTCCTTCGGAAAGACGACGCCGCACACAGCAGGATCCCGGCCGAATACAAGCCTGTCATTGACCGCAAATTTCTGCCCTTCGTGCGTTCCTCCGATACCTTCTATATACCAGCCTGACGAGCTCACCGGCTGTTTTGCAGCCTGCTGAGCAGCACTTATTCTGTTGGCTGCAGAAGCCGCCCCGGCAGCAGCACCCGCTTTCCCGTTTTTCTTTCTGAGGAGGAAGAACGCGATCAGACCGGCAGCGACTACTGCCGCAATAATGCCGATGATCAGCCCCGTACTGCCCCCTGACTTCACTGCATTATCGGAAGTGATCGAAGCGTCGGAAGGCTTTACCTTGTCATAGCTGATTCCCAGCTCGTCCAGCGCATTCATGGCGTAGTCGATATAGACGGAGAGGAAATATTCCGAGGCATTGTCACCATATCCGTACGTATTAATTCCGATGACCGTTCCGTCCTCATTTACCAGAGGTCCGCCGGAGTTTCCGTGGTTGATATGGGCAGTATGCTGGATAACAAAGGTGTCTCCGAAAGCATCCGCCTGGATCATGCGGGAGATCGTTCCGTCCGTTGCTGTGATTTCCTGGATCGTGGCGGAAATATATCCGTCATTGATCATGTCCGCATTGCCCGGATATCCGAGCGCATAGACTCTCTCGGACCTGCTCGCGTTGGAAGCGCTCATCAGAGGAAGCGCCTTTCTTCCGGGAATCTTCTTCTCCGCCTGAAGAATAGCGAAATCCGGATACCCTGTCGTCGTATAGAGCACTTTGCACTTGACCGCGTGCGTCTCATCGAAGCCTGCGGACGTGTAGGCTTCGTTATCGAGAAGAATATAGACTTCATCCGCCAGGCTGATCCCGCCGGAATAATCCTCCTCAGCGACCACATGCCAGTTCGTCACAATGATATCGCTCTCCTCTCCGGTCTTTCCGACGATAATGCCGGACCCCGAGGCAGCATCCTGTCCAAAGACGGAGAACACGCGGACGACGCCCTCGCAGGCCTCATCAATGTTCTCTCCGCCGGCAGCGTATACTCTGTTCGTGCTGCCGGAAATCCCTGCCGCGAGCATTGTGACGATGAGCAGGCTTTCAAGCAGGTATTTTAAAAACTTTTTCATATACTCCCTCCTCTATCTATGCAGTTCTTTACTGATCCGGTCCCTTTGAATACCATTCCCATAATCCCCAATTCTCAGGAATTTACAAGATAATCCACAAAGAAAAGAACCGGCTCCCAGCCAAACTTGTACAATTTTAATATTACGCTATTCTCTTCTGAAAGTCCATGAATATTCATTCCGGTTTCTTCGTTTTTACTCTCCGGCGCAGAATCCCCGTAACTTTTCCTTCACAGTCCGGTCCGGGAATTGTATAATTATGCTGAACGGAACCCCATATGCAAGATTCGTCTTATCTGGTCCGTTTTACCAAATATGTGCTTTTATGAAAGGAGCAAAGGTTATGGATTTATTGAATCTGTTCACAGGCGCTATGACATCTCAGCCAACAGTCAACACCCTCTCTGAAAAGACCGGTGCTTCCAACGCGCAGATCAAGAAGCTTCTTATTCTCGCGCTTCCGCTGATCATCAAGGCAATGACAAGCAACGCATCTTCCCAGAACGGTGCAAGCTCCCTGCTCTCCGCGCTGACGCAGCATAAGAGCACGGCTTCGCTGGACACCCAGGTCAAAGAAGCGGATGCAGAGGACGGCGCGAAGATCATCGGCCACATCCTCGGAGGAAACTCCCAGTCAGTCATGAATTCTCTCGCCGCCCAGAGCGGAATGAACAGCGATCAGGTCGGCTCTGTGCTCGCAAACATCGCTCCCGCCCTTCTTTCCGGCGTCTCAGCAGCAAAGGATACTGCGGTCTCACAGCAGCAGTCCGGCATAGATCTGAGTGATGGCCTTGATATGAAAGATCTCATCGGTATATTCGGCGCAGCCTCCGCAAAACCGCAGGCATCTGCTTCTGACTCCGCATCGAGCGGAATGTCCCTGCTCTCCGCGCTGACCGGATTCAAATTCTGAGATTACGCGGAAGGTCTCTGCCGCAGGGAAAAAGTCCTGAGATTCAGGGGCAGCAACAGACAGAATTGAAAAATAAAGAAGCAGTCGGATTTCCTCATCACGGATCTCCGGCTGCTTTTTACTTCTTTTACGCGCAGAGCACCTCGTGCCTGCACCTTTTTCTTTCAGGGAATGCCCCGGCTTTCAGGCCGCGCCGCGCAGGGCACAGATCACCCTTCCTGATCGAACTGCGCGGCTTCGCTCCGAGGGACTCATCTCATCCACTTATCACACAGCGCGTTCAGCTGATCCGCGAACTTCGCCAGGTCCTTGTTGGACAGCTTCCGGTTCTGCCGAATGATCGCCATAAGGCGCTCGCCGGTCTTTTCAAGCCGCACGTACGGCGTGGCCTTCGCGCTCTCGGAAGAGCCTGCCTTCTCCGCCTTCCTTTCCGCAGGAACACCATGGGTCTCCAGAAGGCACGTATTCGTCGTGAGATCATAGACCGTTCCCGAATAGGGCGCTGTCGCATCCCATCCGAGCTCTTCGTGGAGCAGCTCCGCGAATCCGTCCACGACACTGTCATCTCCGTGCACGATAAAGCACCTGCGGGGCTTGCATTCAAAACCTGCCGCCCAGTCCACAAGGCCTTCCCGGTCTGCGTGTCCCGAGATTCCCTGCAGGGAAACGATCTCCGCCTCCACAGTGATCGGCTCGTTGAAAAGCTTTACTTCCTCCACCCCGTCAAGAAGCCTGCGCCCGAGAGTCCCTTCGGCCTGGTAGCCGACGAACAGGATCGTGCATTCCTCCCTCCACAGGTTATGCTTCAGATGATGCTTGATCCGGCCTGCATCGCACATGCCGCTTGCGGAAATGATCACCTTCGGTTCCATATCGAAGTTGATCGCCCTGGATTCATCTGCGGTGGTCGCAAGGCAGAGTCCCGGGAAGGAAATCGGGTTGATCCCTTTCATCACAAGCTCCTTTGCCTCGTCATCAAAGCAGTCTGCCGTATGCTCATTGAAAATCTCCGTCGCTTTCAGGGCAAGAGGGCTGTCCATATAGACCTTGAAGCCGTCATGTCCTTCGATCATATGCGCTTCCTTGATCTGCCGGATAAAATAGAGCATTTCCTGTGTGCGTCCGACTGCGAAGGAGGGGACGACGACATTTCCTCCCCGGTCAAACGTGCGCTGAATGACTTTCGCAAGCTCCGCCGCAAAATCGATCCTCGGTCCATGGCTCCGGTTTCCATAGGTCGATTCCATCACGACATAGTCCGCCCCGGTTATCTTCCCCGGATCCCTGATGAGCGGCTGATTCTCATTTCCGACATCGCCGGAGAAGACGATCTTGATCGTCTCCTCTCCCTCTGTGACCCAGACTTCGATCGCCGAGGATCCCAGAAGATGGCCGACGTCATTGAATCTGACTTTGATCCCGGGGCTTACCTCATAGACTGTATTATACTCCATCTCGACGAATTGCCTGAGGATCCGCTCGGCGTCCTCTGTAGTATAGTAAGGAACGTAGGGCTCTTTGCCCTGGCGCTTTCCTTTGCGGTTCCTCCACTCCGCTTCAAACTCCTGAATGTGAGCAGAGTCGAGCAGCATGATATCGCAGAGATCGCAGGTCGCAGGCGTCGCGTAGATCTGTCCTGTGAATCCCTCCATCGCCAGGAGCGGAAGATTCCCGCTGTGGTCAATGTGCGCGTGCGTGAGCAGCACAAAATCAATCTCTGACGGACTGATCGGAAGCGGGATATTTTCATATGTATCGATTCCCTGCTCCATACCGTAATCTATGAGAATATTCTTGTCGGCAGCCTGCAGAAAATGGCAGCTCCCCGTCACTTCGCGGTCTGCTCCGATAAAGGTCAGTTTCATAGCGCTCTCCTCCCGTCATGAGTAAGTACTGGAATAAACAGAAGCTTTCGTTTATAATAATCCATATCGGGCCCGGCCTCGATCCGTTCATCCCGGAAGTCCGGCTTCCGGAACTTATAATACAATTATATCATAACCCATTGAAAGAAGGTCACAAATGAAAAAAATCGTACTGACCGGCGGCGGTACTGCCGGACACGTGACACCGAATATCGCCCTGATCCCGGCTCTCCTTGAAAAAGGATACGAGATCAGCTATATAGGATCCTACGACGGGATGGAGCGAAAGCTCATCGAGGACTACAAAATCCCCTACTATGGAATCGCTACCGGAAAGTTCCGAAGATATTTTGACCCGAAGAACTTTACCGACCCGTTCCGGGTCATCAAGGGGATCGGGGAAGCCCGGAAAATCCTGAAGGAGATCGATCCGGATATCGTCTTCTCTAAAGGAGGATTTGTCGCAGTACCGGTCGTCCGCGGAGCATATCATCTGCATATTCCGGTCATTTCCCATGAATCCGACATGACTCCGGGCCTTGCCAACAAGATCTGTCTTCCGATGGCGAAAGTGATCTGCTGCAACTTTCCGGAGACCCTGAAGAATCTCCCCGAAGGGAAAGCAGTCCTGACCGGTACGCCCATCCGGGCGGAGCTAATGCGCGGCAGCAGGGAAAAGGGCCTTGCATTTACCGGATTTTCCGGAGAAAAGCCCGTGATCATGGTGACCGGAGGCTCTCTCGGGGCCATGGCCGTCAACACAGCTATCCGTGAAGCGCTCCCCGAGCTTCTTGTCCGCTACGATGTCGTTCATCTCTGCGGAAAGGGAAAGCTCGATGAAAGTCTGGTCGGAAGACCCGGCTATGTCCAGTACGAGTATATCAAGGAGGAGATGGCTGATCTCTTCGCGATGGCCGATCTTGTCATCTCCCGCGCAGGTGCGAACGCGATCTGCGAGATCGCGTCGCTGAGAAAGCCAAATCTGCTGATCCCGCTTTCGGCCAAGGCGAGCCGCGGAGACCAGATCCTGAACGCGCGGAGTTTTGAGAATCAGGGATTTTCCGTCGTCATAGAGGAAGAATCGCTCACGACGATGACGCTCCTCCAGGCTGTGGATGACCTCTACGAGAAGAGGCAGACCTACATCGACGCGATGTCAAAAAGCGACCAGTCCGACGCGGTCTCGGTCATCGTAAAGCTGATCGAAGAGAACAGGAGAGGCGCGTAAGGAAGAAAAGCAACAAAAACTTCCACATCCAGTTTCCTGAGGCTCCCGGAATTTTCTTTTGCAGCCTTCGGCATTAAAAGAAAGAAGTACCGGCCGTGCTCGGACGCCCGACTTTGGAAATTATTTATTCCCGGTCGCAGTCACGTTAATGCGTGTGGGAAGTTTTTGCAAGTAGAAACAAAAGCCCGGCACAGGGATGATCCGATCGATCGTCCGCTGTGCCGGGCTTTGTTTTTTAATTCTCCGGCGGATCGCCGCCGATATTTTATTTCATTACTCTGCAGCCTCAAAGAGAGAAAGGATCTCTTTTGCCGCCTCGGGAGTCAGTTCGCCCGGCTTCCAGAGAATTTTCTGCCTGTCATCTGTATATCTCGGAATCAGGTGAATGTGGAAATGAAATACAGTCTGCCCTGCCGCCGGCTTATTATTCTGGACAATATTAAAGCCGTCGCAGTTCATCGCACGGGTCATCTTAATGGCGATTTTCTTCGCCAGCACCGCCGCCTTCATGAGAAGATCCTCCGGGATCTCGTACAGATCCGCATAGTGCTCCTTCGGAAGGATCAGGCAGTGCCCCTTTGTAGCCGGACCCGCATCAAGGATCACACGAAAATCATCATCTTCATATAAGGTCGCAGTCGGGATCTCTCCTCCGGCAAGTTTACAGAAAATACAATCAGACATGACGTCCTCCTTCATCATTTATTCGGATCCCTTCCGGATCCGCACCTGTAATTAAGTATAGTACTTTTGCCGCTGCCCCGCAATAATTCGTAAAAGCACCTTCTGCCCTGTCCCTCTCCGTCCTTATGCATCTCATGTCTCTTTATTTCCGTCCATATGGAACCGATAACCTGCGTCTGCAAATGAGATTTCGTCTCCGTCGGAGATCCTCACCTCTTCCCCTCCCGGAAGAATCTCCCCGTTCCGGAATGTCCCGTTCCTGCTGTTCACGTCCATTATGTAACAGGCCCCTTCGGAAAATCTGATCCTGGCATGCACACGGCTCACTGTAGCCCTGGGAATCACTCTGTCCGAGAGCTCCCCGCTCTTTCCTATGATAACTGTTCCCTCAAAGAGCGTGATCTCTGTGAGATCACTGTCTTCATCGTCTCTTAATGGCACGAGCCGGGCGGACGCTCCCGGATCCTCCCCCTTACGCTCCATACGGAGAAGGCAGGTATAGTCTTCCTCATGTTCTGTTCCGGGAGAAATTTCCCGAAAAGGACTTTTGATGGACTCCCCGGGTTCACCGAGCGGGTCTTTACGGAATTTCCCCGCTTCTACCGGCGGGTCTCTACGGAATTTCCCCGCTTCTACCGGCGGGTCTTTACGGAATTTTCCTGCTTCTCCTGACAGATCTTCCCATTCCTCACGCAGACCGGCGTCCGAAAAGCACTCCGGATCATATCCGGAGAATTCTTCTTCGGGCATACCGACATCCCGGGTGTTCATTTTCCTGCTTTTTCCCGCAAAATGAAAGGCAGCCGCAAAAAGCAGAATGACCGCACATGCACCGCCGATCCGTATGAGGAGGTCACTGTGTTCCGCAAGGATCCTGCCGAGTCCGAGATGCAGGAAGGCATAGGTGATGGCTGTGGACAGGAGACCTACCGTCAAAAATACGATGACCGCCAGCTTCGGGACCTTCTCCGCCTTACTGTAAGACGCCGTTACCGGTCCCGAACCGGAGCGGTATGTCTCCGAATATGTCACACCGGAGTCCCCGCCGGAATGTATTTCCGCATATTTCTGCTGAGAAGGACCAATCACATCCTTCTCATAAAATCGGTTCTTCCCCGGTCTTTCCGGGGTTTCTGTGTCAGGTTCGGATTCAGTTAAGAGGCCCCGGAGCTCGCCCAGCAGAAGCTCCTCCTTCCGGAGAGCATGATACACTCTGTATCCGAGGAGCGTCGTCCGCCGGTCGTCCGGATCTGTTCCCGTGAGAAGATATTCGACGAGCTCTCTGAGGCTCTCCCTGATGTCCTTCCTGAAAGAGGGAAAATACACCAGGCCGATTTTTCCCCCGGACGGATCAATATAAATCTTGTCGGGAGTCAGGATAAGATGGTCAAAGTCGAGCAGATACTCCTCCAGCCCGCAGAGGACATCGATCAGCTCATAGAAAAAAGAGGAAAAACCGTCTCCCGATAAGATCCGGCGTCCGCGAAGGATCTCCAGGCTCTGCATGGACGTGATATCAAAGCTGTAATAGGTGTCCCCGTTCAGGTACAGGAGCCTGCAGGGCAGAAGACCACGGATCCGGTTGGCAAGGATCACCCGGTTCTCATAGGCATCCGGATCCGGCGTTTCCACGCTCTGAAGCATCATGTAGTTATGATTGACATCCCGATGAAATTTTACCTCCACACAGAGCCCCCTTCCCAAAAAACACATCTGTCATCACAAAAACTTCCCGCGTAAATGAATATAGCAGCGACCGGGAAGTCCTGGTCATCGTTCTGTCAGCCCCTTCGCCGCCTTGATCCTCCACAGGTACGGCAGCGGCCGGCAGATCTCATAGCGCGCGGAAGCGTCCGTACTCCAGAGGACCTGCCCGGTAAAATACACCGTCTCCCCCCGGATAAGAACTGATCGCGCGCTGTCCGATTCCGACCGTTCCGAAGTCATTTTTCCGGCGAACAGAAGGTCCGGATCGGGCTGTACACGTCCGCTCACAGCCTGCTCGGCGGCGCAGGCACCGATCCACACCCGATTGTGTATGTGGACCGTCAGGTAGAGGGACATAAAGACCACAAGAAAAATGACCGGCATAAGAAGGGCAGCTTCCACTGTCAGAGATCCCATGAGCTTATATTTCCTGTACATTTCACACATCACCTCAATTCCGAACGCCAAGGCGCTCCTGCCGCACCGCACAGGGCGCTTTTCCCAATACACAGCAGAAAACTATTCTGTGAAGTCATCCAAGGAGGATCATCCGCGCGATCTCACAGCACAGGGATCCAACGAGCAGGCATGGGAGAAAAGGGAAGGAATGTCCCCGCCCTCTCCCGCGAAAAAGGAGGAATACTCCCATGACACCTCCGAAGCATAGTGCCAGGAACAGGATCATCCAGACCTCCTCCGGCGGAAAATACAGTCCGAGGACCAGCACACAGAGTCCGTCCCCCATCCCGACTCCCCCGCGGCTCGTGAGCGCCACAGCAAGAAGGAGCATCCCCGGAGTCAATGCTGCAAGGAGCACCGGGATACCCTCATCCCTCACGATGATCCGGATCGCGATCCCTGCAAGTCCCGCAAGCAGGATCGGACGGACATCAACACGCTTCTCCCTGATATCTGTCCAGGTACCGGCAGACAGCATCAAAAGCGGAAGAAGGATCCCTGCTGTCTTCAATCCCTCCTCCATCAGGCAGCCTCCTTCCTGTCCCGCGCCGCGCAGCGCTCGCACAGACAGAGATCCCCGCACTCTGACTGCTCCGTCACACTGACGTGCCTTACCAGACTGTTGTAATCGGACGAGGGATAATAATAGTCTCCCTTCTCGGTCAGATAGACCGGACCGTTGTAATTTTCCGGAAATCCTCTGCATTTCTTATAACGCTTTCCGTATGCGTTCCGCATATTTTTCACGTTGGAAATATCTGTCCGCATGACCGAGAGCGTAAGATGCGTGCAGTCGGCGTGTGTATGATATACTTCTCTGTTTTCCGTTACATAGACAGTCTTCCCGGAAGAACTCCCGTCTTCTTCGGAGACATCGTCGTCTCCGGCATAGCCCGTCCAGCTGTGGACACGGGCCCTCAGGGCGATCCGCGTACTCTGAGGACCGAATACCGCGGCAGGATACCGGAAAGTGTACGTTTTCGGCAGATCGATCCAAAGGTCGGATGACCCTGTTCCGACTCCGCCGGTGTACATGGCAATTTTCCGGGCCTTCCCGGAAAGGGAAAGGTCCTCACGGACCTGGATCCCGATGGTCATCATATAGCAGGCGAGCGTGATGACCGCGAACAGATAGAGGGGAAGCGCAAAAGCGCACTCCACAGTCAGCGAGCCTGATGCCTTATGCCATTTCCGGCGGCGGGAGCACATGAACCCCCGTTTTTTGTGCCCCCGCCTGACCCGACTTCGCAAAACCGTCCTGCCTCTCACCAAGATGCAGGAGGATGCCTTTTCCGAGTGTCCCTCGATCCGCGATCCGGAAGGTCCTTCTTTCTTAACTATTTTTCCCGAAAAAGACATTCTTCTGCACCTCCGTAGAATTGCAGCCGCGTAAATGAAGTAAGTGTACTGCGTCCCGTTCCTTCGCCGGATTGCCTGCGATCGCGGCCGCGCAGCAGCGTTTATGTTCTGCACTGTGCGCGCCGCAGCAGGAACACCCGGACTTTCAGGATTCCTGCTTTCTTGTATACTCCCGGTAGGACCCCTTCTTCTCCGCCACAAGGAGGATCAGATCTTCAGACCGCACTTTCATTTCCACGGAAAGCGACTCCACACAACAGTCCAGCCTGAACGCGCTTCTTTCTCCGGCTCTGATCACACCCTCTGCCATATCCATGGTACGCACGATCAGGTCATCCCCGCCCTTTAACAGCATGTCGACCCTCAGATAATCCTCATACGTGATTCCCCCGGGCACATTTCTCACCAGGCTCTGCGCGCCTCCGGCAAGAAGAGCGGCAATGCTCTCCACCGGGACCTGCCAGGTCGAGCTGTCCTTGCAGATGGCATTTCCCATTCCCCGAAGCAGTGCCGTCACATCCACAATACTCTCACAGAAGGCCCAGCCCACAGCGAGGACCGCCTGTATAACATCGGACGCTTCCGGAATAAAAAGCATCGCCGCTATCCCGGCAGAAACTGCAGAAAGCTCGGAACGCAATGTGGGATCCGTGTAGAGCGCGACCAGATTGACAGCCTCCCTGACCGCGAGCAGCCGGATGACCTGCGCTTCCAGATTCGCCCTGTCATCCTTCTTTCCGTGAAGGATATATTCCGTGGAATAGAGAAGCGGCCCTGCCTTCTCCGGATCGGTATAATTCCCGAAGTGCTGCATGATATATTCGTCGAAAAGAAGACGATCATAAAAACCTCCGATGCCGGGAGGCACATCGATCACCCCGACACCGCTCTCCTTTTCCCGCCCGGAAAGGAGCTCCCCCGAATCGACGCTCCTGTCCGACAGGGACGACATGTCTGAGACGACGAGTGAGAGGATAGTCCTCCTCCTGAGTTCGGCTATGTCCGGAAGAGGATTGACATATTTCTTCTCCGCATTGTCCGCGGCGATCTCCGCCTCGGTAGCAGACGGCGGAGATCCGGTCTCTTCGGCCTCACGCTCCTTCTCCAGACGGTCCTTTTCCTTCGCCTCATCGGAGATTGCCTTTACCTCCGCATAATCCGTATCCGCTCCGGCTTCTTTGACAGACGCGCCGGCCGCCTCCTGACCGGATGTCTTTGCAGCCTGGTCCTGTGTCCGCATAAGGAGGAGGGAGACCCCCTGGATTCCGAGAGTCTCTTTCATGAAGTCTACCGCCTGAGAGGCAAAAACGCTTCCGTTCACGTCCGTCGCAAGTGTATATCCGCATATGCTGCAGTCCTCTGTCTGAAGCCTCAGTAAATTGTTCCCCAGGAAAGCTGCCATTCCCTGATTCGGATGAAGAATATAGTCCGCGGCCTTTCTGTAGCGTTCCCTGAGTTTATCCGCATGCAGTCCGGATCCCCCGCAGCTTCCGTCTATAAAGAAGACGTCGAACCGGTCGAACAGATCCCTGTCATACTGGGCGAACATCGAGAACATGGCCTGATCGGAGGCGTTCGCGCACTGCATCCTGCCCGCGGCAACACGCACAGATACAAAAGATGCCCCCAGGACCGATATCATAACGAGCAGCATGAGGCACAGGTATACGGTAATACTTCCTCTCTTCTTCAAGCGGGTCCCCTCCAAAAATCGGTCAGATGCTGTTCGCCTGGCTCGTCACTTTACCCAGTATGCTCTTCACCAGACTCGTCAGCTGCGTCTTAAACAGCGCGACCAGCGCGATCAGGACAAGCAGGATCAAAATGATCTCTACCACCGTTACGCCATCCTCTTCGTCTAAAAAAGCGCGCAGTTCACCCATTGCTTCACCTCCTTCGTCTCTTCTTCTATTGTCAACAGTTCTCTTGGTGGAATTCCACGGAAGCGGAACCGCTTCCTTCGCTGCCCGAACGGGCGAATCGTTTTTCGATGTAGAAAGGATAACAATCAATCCATACCTTCCGCAACCCGGAATAATTCACGAATCGGTGTACGGATTTTTCGTGCAGAACATCAAGCCAAAAAGAAAAGCCGCACGGAGGGGACCGACCTCCATGCGGCAAAGAAATTCTGCTTATTCATGTTACAGACAATCTTTATTCTTCATCGCGCACTACCCGTGACGTCAGAAATCAGTTCAGCGTCCGGATCAGATTCTCTCGAACCGATAAATATATGCCTTATATTCACCCATCTCATGCGGAAGCGGAAGCCCTGTCTGCATCAGAGCATTGGCGGGATAGATCTTCCCGGACTCCTTCTCGCGGTAAAGAGCGTCCTCTGAGAGCCCGCGCAGCCGGACATAGAGGGGCGGCATATTGCCGTGGATCTCCGTCGGTACTGCCGTGACATAGGCATCTTTTCCGTCCTCCGAGACCATCATCCATGCAGTTGCCTCGTCCGTGAACGGACTTGAGAGCCTGTAATACTTTCCGTTCTGCATGAGGGGTGCATTTTCTTTAAAATGCTCCACCTGCGGCTTCATCATCTTCCGCTCGTCTGCGGAGATCGAAGCAAAGCTGAACTCATATCCAAAGCTCCCTGCCATCGCGACGGCTGCGCGCACTTCGATCGGGGTGACGCGTCCGTTCTGCTCATTCGGGACAATCGATACATGCGATCCGACACAGGAGACCGGATAGCCGAACGACGTTCCATACTGGATGCGCAGACGGTCGATCGCGTCCGTATTATCCGAGCACCAGATCTGGGGCGTGTAATAGAGCATGCCGGCATCAAAACGTCCGCCGCCCCCGCTGCATCCCTCGAGAAGGATATACGGGAACTCACGGTTCAGGCGCTCCAGAAAATCATAGAGACCAAGGATGTAATCATAGAGAACGCGGCCCTGATCCTTCGTCCCGAGCGAGTAGACATCTGCGATGCAGCGGTTGTAATCCCACTTTACATATTCGATATTCGCGGATCTGAGGACTCTTCGGATCTGTTCGTAGATCCCGTCCACGACCTCTTTCCTCGAGAAGTCCAGGACCAGCTGATTCCTTCCCAGAACCGGTTTCCTTCCGGGGATCGCAAGCGCCCAGTCCGGATGCTCCCGATAGAGCATGCTCCTCTCGTTGACCATCTCCGGTTCGATCCAGAGACCGAACTTCAGCCCCACCCGATTGACGCGGTCGACCAGCTGCTTCAGTGTGCCGCCCAGCTTTTCCTCATTCGGGATCCAGTCTCCGAGGGCCTGATTATCATCATCGCGTGTACCGAACCAGCCATCGTCCATGACCAGCATCTCGATCCCCTCTTTTTTTGCCTCCTCGGCAAGCTCGACAAGCAGATCGCCGGTAAAATTAAAGTAGGACGCCTCCCAGCTGTTGATGAGGACCGGACGCACCTTGTCGCGGTACTGTCCCCTGCATACATGCTTTCGGATGCACGCATGATACTGATGAGAGAGGACCGACAGTCCGCGGTCTGTAAAGCTCAGGATGACTTCCGGCGCCGTAAAGGATTCTCCCGGACACAGCGGATAGCGGAATTTATCTTCCATAAGACCGATCTGTACGCGGGTACCGTTGTACTGGTCCTGCCCGGCTTCCGCCTTGAAGCCTCCGCTGTACGCGAACATCATTCCATAGACGGATCCGTCATCCTCCGTCGCATTTTTGTCAGCGAGGATGACGAAAGGATTGAACTCGTGCGAGGACATTCCTCTCCTGCTTCCGATCACCTGATCCATATGCAGGACGGGGGTGCGCTGGAAAATGCGCTCCATCGTATGTCGTCCGTTAAAGGAAATCAGATCATACCTGCCCGTGATAAAGTCAAGGGTCGCGCTGAGCGCCTTTTCAATATATATTTTTCCGTCGCCGCCGTTCCTGATGATCATCGCGCGGGTAATAATTTCACAGGATGGAAGTACACCGTAGAGAAGAGACACTTCCACCTTCGTGACAGGATCCTCCGCAACGATCTCCAGCGTCTCCGCCTCTGCCTCGTCCGCATATACTGCGGGCAGCCCTTTCAGAGCATACTTTCCCTTCCGGATCTCATGACTCTTATAGCGCAGATCGACAGCGCACGATCCGTCCGCATTCTCAATGATGAGCGCAGGACTCCTGTAGTCTCCGGTCCCCGACGAGGGAAGCTCCTGCGGAAGGGAATCCAGCGAATACGTGCGGTCCTCCCCCGCTTCATAAGGGCTTCCGGAAAATCCCCGGTCCGCATAGGTGAGCAGATATTCCATGGAGCCTTCCGTGCGGTGTCCGTAATACAGATGGAGCAGATGTCCGTAAGGTCCTATCAGGATCTGATATGTCGAATTGTTCGTGTGAAGAGTAAATGTCTTTTCTTTTTCGCTAAAAATAACAGGCATGGTGTTTCCTTTCACGGACGAAGTCTGTCCCCTCTCCGTTAATATATTCCCGCAGGTTCAGCATGGAGCCGGCCCGGACTTTTTCAGCCTTCGGATCCCGGCATTCCGGCTGTGCGCTCATGGATTCATATTCAGTTGCAGTCTATAAAAAATTGAAGCTCCTATGAATATTTTTTTGTTGATTCATTATGTAAAAATGTATCAATTCTGTCACGGTCCCGCATCTCACCCGGAAGATTCTTTCCCTTCCGGTAACGAATTATTCGCCGAAGATTCCGCCTCTTCCGACAGATCATCGCCTGCGGAAGGATCCGCCCCTTCCGGCAGGATGGTGTTGTGGACCGAATCGAGGTCGGAGAGATCCAGCATCGAGGCGTCGATGAGCGGCTCGGGATCCTCGATCTGTCCGCTGAAGCTCGACGGAATGCTTCCCGAAAGCTGGCCGGCGACACTCTGTGTCCGAAGATCGATAAAAATCCCGAGCGAGCGCACACCGGCTTCAAAAGCCTCCTCCGTCATGAATTTCGTCGGATCCTCCCTGACAAAAGGCGCGATCAGCTCCTTCGTCTCACGGATCATTTCCCGGATCCGGCCATTTTCCGCATACTTTTGAATAAATTCAAGAAAAAGCTCGTGATATTGCTCCTTATACGACGCATCGCTGAAGATCCACCCGACCATCGGCCGGTCATCCACACGTCCCTCCGGCGCCGGGGCGTCGATCGGTGCGTTCACCGCCGCCTGTTCCTCCATTCCGGAAGCAGACCCGTACGCCGTATTGTAGTCCCATGGTATCATGGAGAGCGTGCCGTCCCTCACGGCGAGGACATAATTTCCGACCGTACTCCCCGTATAACTGTCGTCATTGACCGTAAAATTGTGGACGACAAAGTAGCGGAGGATCTCCTCTGTATCGAGGATCCTGTCAAGATCTTCGTATCCGCTGAGCTTCTTCAGCAGCCCGATGAGCCGGTCTCTGTCTCCCGGCTCAAGCTCTGTTCCCGCATTTTCCAGGAGTGCTGCGTAGCTTTGCGGATCATCGTCTGTATATTTGAGCTTTACGGCTTCGATCGCGCGGGCATCCTCCGATCCCTCCGTGCTCTCCGGCTTGTACAGTACCGTACGTCCGCCCCCGTAATTCCGGGAAATGAAAGAATCCTCCACGCCCTCGACCGCCAGATACAGTCCGATCTCCTCCCCGTTCAGGGTCACCTTCGCGTACGAGGCGAGCGGGGACGGGACGCCGAAGCCGCGCATGAGCGAGTAGGTCAGATATTCCTTCATGCAGGTCGCATCCTGAATGAGGTTATTGAGATCCAGCTTGTCAAGGCCGTGCCAGGTCTCGCCGAGCTGATAGTGGTCAAATTCAAGACGGAAGCTCATGCGCTCCCGGCTCTCCTCTCGGACATTTCCGAGATCCGTCTTCCCCTTGACGCGCAGTCCGACATTGTTCGCGGCGTCGCCGTCGATCACGGCCGAGCAGGAGACGTACGCATGCTTTTCGGCATCCGCAAAAAATGCCTCCTTATTGTTCACGACGAGGTCGATCGTATGGACTTTCGAACCGTCAAAAAGGATCTTTTTATAACCGGGATCCCGGATATTGGAGGTGATCCCGAGAGCCTCCGCATTCATCATAAGGACAGTGAGGACAACTGCGAGGGCAACTGCACAATATACTATTTTGTCGACATGTCTGCTTCCGGCCATCTGCACTCCCCCGGCACTGCCTGTATCGGTTCATTTTTCGGGCATTTTCACGCACGTTTATTCTTCATCGCGCAATACTCGTGATTTTAATCGTGAGATACGCGCGCAAAGTGAAACTCGCCTTCATCATGAGTACAATCTCGCGATGAAGAATAAAAGCCTCCGGCGGATCGCAGCCGCGCAAAGAGGAAGGTGCTTCGCACCTTGCGCGGCGCGGCAAGAACGCCGAGGCGTTCTTGAACACATTCTATCATGTCCGTTCCCTTGCCGCTATAGCCACTTTAAGAGTCCGGTCCTTTTCATTTTCCTGCCTGCACGGGAAATGAAAGGCAGGCTCCGCAGCGCCGGCCGGCGGAAGCACCTCATTTTCTGCCGCTGTACAAATGAGCACTTTTTCTCTATACTGAGTGTAGAGCCTAAAGAACACATGTATACTGTCATGAAGGCTCACGGAGGTTTTCAAACTATGTGGATTGCCGACAGCTGGAAAGATTATCAGGTACTTGACACAAGGAACGGCGAAAAGCTCGAGCGCTGGGGAGACTACGTTCTGATCCGGCCGGACCCGCAGGTCATCTGGAAGACGGAGCCCCGCCGAAATGAGTGGAAGACGCCGAACGGACATTATCACAGAAGCAGAAAGGGCGGCGGAAGCTGGGATTTCTTCGATCTGCCCGAGACCTGGCAGATCACATATAAAAGCCTTACATTCAACCTGAAGCCATTCAGCTTCAAGCACACCGGGCTTTTTCCCGAACAGGCCGCGAACTGGGACTGGTGCGGGGACCTGATCCGAAATGCGGGCAGGCCCGTAAAGATCCTGAACCTCTTCGCCTACACAGGCGGTGCGACCTGTGCCGCCCTGTCAGCCGGCGCGTCAGTGACTCACGTAGACGCTTCCAAAGGCATGGTGACATGGGCCAGGGAGAACGCGCAGAGTTCGGGGCTCGCCGAGCGCCCTGTGCGCTGGATCGTCGATGACTGCACCAAGTTCGTACAGCGCGAGATCCGAAGGGGAAACAAATACGACGGAATCATCATGGATCCTCCTTCTTACGGAAGAGGCCCGAAGGGAGAGATCTGGAAGCTTGAGGATACGATCTATGATTTTCTCATGCTCACAGCACAGCTCCTTTCGGATGATCCGCTCTTTTTCCTGCTGAATTCCTACACGACCGGCCTGCAGCCCGGCGTTCTGTCCTATATGCTGAAGAGTGTCCTGGCAGACAGACATCCCGCCTCGGTCACCGCAGATGAAGTCGGACTTCCGGTCGAAGGGACAGACCTCGCTCTTCCCTGCGGATGCGCCGGAAGGGCGTCCTGGTAAATGCTGTCACCGCAGAAGTCAGCTCGTATTTCTTTATTTAGGAGGATTAATTTCAGTGCAGAACGATTATATAAACGCAAAAAAACTCGGCGACAGTGCCCGCCGAAAATCTCTCATAAAAGGAACCTATCCCTATCTCATGTCCCTCGACAGTATGGTCTCACAGGCCGACATCGCTGCCGAGATCGATCTGGGTCTCTGGGAGATTCCGCTGTCTCTCATCGTAGGCACCAAGACGGCCGGCCGCCAGAATGCATTCGCCAACAATTTCATGCCGATTCTCGGTAACGGCACGGAGTTCTCATTAAAATGGGCCAATCTCTACGACTATCAGGTCAGTGAAGGCCTGCGGGATCCGATCAAAGCGTATGAATACATGAATCAGTTCTACGTCGAGGAGGGGAACAAGCGCGTCTCCGTCATGAAGTATCTCGGCGCTTACTCGATCCACGCCGAGGTGACCCGTGTCCTCCCGAAAAAGACCGACAGCAAGGAGAACCGGATCTATTATGAATTCCTCGATTTCTTCAATGTCACCGGAATTTTCGGCTTTAACTTCAGCCAGGAAGGCTGCTACGCAAAGCTTGCCTCCCTGCTCGGACAGGATCTCGTCAACCCGTGGCCGGAGGATCTGATCCTTGATTTCAAGGCTGCCTACGGAAAATTCGCAGAGGCTTTCCACACAAAGAACAAAGAGACGGAGCTCTGGGCAGAAGACGCATTTCTTGTCTATCTGACGATCTTTTCTTTCCACACGATTGTGGAAATCTCTAAAGAAGACCTGGAACGGCAGATGGACCGGCTGTGGAATGAGTTCCTGACAGATTTGGGCGAAGATAAGATCACCCTGATTGATGACCCGAAGATCATCGATAAGAAGGCGGGAGAAATGCGCGCAGACCGTGTTTCCAAAATGCTCTACATCTCCCCCATATACACCAGTGAAAGACCTCTGAAGATCGCCTTTCTCTATGAAAAAGATGAAGAGGTCTCAAGCTGGACGTACGGAATCGAACTCGGGCGCAATAAGCTTACGGATATCTTCGGAAACATTATCGACACGATCAAGATCGAGAACTGTCTGACGGATGAGGACGTGGCGAAGGGAATAGAGGCTGCCGTCGCGGACAAAGACGAAGTCATCTTTACGACTTCTTCGTCCATGATGAGCGAGACCCTGAAGGCTGCCATCAAGTATCCGAAGATCCGTTTTCTCAACTGCTCGGTCAATCTTCCGGTCAATGCTGTAAGAACGTATTATGCCCGTACATACGAATCTAAATTCCTGATGGGCGCGATCGCCGCTGCCCTGAGTCCCGATCACCGGATCGGCTACTGCGCCGGCTATCCGATTTACGGGACGATCGCCGAGATCAATGCATTCGCAATTGGCGCAGCCATGGTAAGCCCCGAATCCAGAATTTATCTCAAGTGGTCCTCCAAGGAGAACACTGACTGGGAAAAAGAGCTGATCGACGACGGGATCGTGATCATCCAGGGACCCGAATATATCCGCCCGACTGATGAAGCCCACAAATTCGGACTTTACATGATCGAGGAAGACGGCAGCAGATCGACGATCGCTGCACCGATGACTGACTGGGGACGCTATTTCGCCCTGATCGTGGAGAGCATTCTCAGCGGATCCTTTGACGCGAAGTCCATCGCCAGAAAAGACCGGTCCCTGAACTACTGGTATGGAATGTCCGCCGGCGTACTCGATATCGTCACCTCGAGCAAGCTTCCCTACTACACAAAAAAGACGCTCGAGCTGCTGAAGAACGGCGTCATCTCAGGCCGTATCAATCCTTTCGACGGCGAGCTGCACAGTCAGGACGGCATCGTCCGGGAAGAAGGCGCGTCTCCGCTCACCTACGAGGAGATCATCACAATGAACTGGCTGAATGACAACGTGATCGGATCGATTCCCACCTCTGACGAGGTCGACGAGATCGCGAAAAAGACTGTATCCGTCATCGGTGTCGATGTGCCGGATAAGAAGTGACTGGACATTTCACGCAGTTAACGATAATATATCACACGGGGGATGCCCCGTGTTTCAGGGAGGTTTTATGAAGATCCTGCTCATCGCGGATGAGGAATCAAAAATCCTCTGGGACTACTTTGATCCCGAGCGTCTCGAAGGAGTCGAGCTTATTCTCTCAGCCGGAGATCTGAAATCCTCATATCTCGAGTTTCTGGTCACCATGCTGAGCATTCCGCTGCTGTACATCCACGGAAATCATGACAGTCATTATACGGTAAAACCGCCGGACGGATGTATCTGCATCGAGGACAAGATCTACAACTTCAACGGTCTGCGGATCCTTGGTCTGGGAGGATCAGTCCGGTATCGGGAGGGTCCGAACATGTACACGGAGATGGAAATGAAGGTGCGCTGCATCCGCGCGGACTTTCAGGCCACTCTCCGAAACGGCTTCGACATTTTGCTCACCCATGCCCCCGCAAAGGGCTGGGGCGACCTCGATGACTACCCTCACCGCGGATTTGACTGTTTCAACCCACTCCTTGAGAAGTGGAAGCCGAAGTACATGGTCCACGGACATGTGCACCAGGCTTACGGTCATTTTCAGAGAGAGCGGACGCATTCCTGTGGAACGACGATCATCAACGCGTTTGACTATGTGATCCTGGACGTTCCGACCGGTGCTTATCCAAAGCCCGGGAAAACAGGCTCCCCGCTGTACGATCTCCACATCGCGATGCAGAGACGCAAGAAACATCAATAACAGAACATATTGAATGCACAGGCAATTGCGAAAGTCTGTGCTTCATAGAAATTGTATGAACATTCAAACGGCTTCCGCGCCAAGAACTTCTAACATTCACTCAAGATGTGAATTCCACATCTTTCGTTCATGAAGAAGTTCTAAGGCTTGTGCAGATTGTTTGAATTGTTCACACAATTCTATTTCGCACAGAGTTTCGCAAGAGCCTGATATTGAATGCAAAATGAAAGGATGACTCTAATGGCTAATTATATACTCAGCTGCTGCTCCACCGCAGATCTTTCTAAACAGCATTTTCTCGACCGCGACATCAAATATATCTGCTTCCACTACGAGCTTGACGGAAAAGAATATGCGGATGATCTCGGCGAATCCATGCCGTTCGACCAGTTCTACAGGGAAATGGCTGCCGGAAAACCCACCAAGACCTCCCAGGTCAATGTCGAGGAATTTGTGGAGTACTTTGAACCGTTCCTGAAGGAAGGAAAAGATATTCTCCACCTGACCCTCTCCTCCGGTATTTCCGGCGTCCTGAATTCCGCAAATCTCGCAAGAGATCTGCTTGCTGAGAAGTATCCGGAGAGAACGATCGTCATCGTCGATTCCCTTGCAGCTTCTTCCGGCTACGGTCTTCTCATGGATAAGCTCGCCGATCTGAGAGACGAGGGAAAAAGCCTTACGGAGGTCGCCCATTTTGCCGAGAAGAACAAGCTTCGCCTTCATCACTGGTTCTTCTCCTCAGACCTCACCTTCTTCATCCGGGGTGGCAGAATCTCCAAGACATCCGGTTTCATCGGCGGTCTTCTTAATATCTGCCCGCTCATGAACGTTGATTACCTCGGCCGTCTGATCCCGCGCTATAAGATCCGCACGAAGAAGAAAGTCATTAAGGCGATCGTGGATAAGATGATCGAGCATGCTGAAAACGGTACGGATTACTCCGGAAAATGCTATATCTCGAATTCCGCCTGCTATGAGGATGCGAGAGCAGTTGCGGATCTCGTCGAAAAGAATTTCCCGAAGCTTGACGGCAAGGTCCTCATCAACAGTATCGGGACGACCATCGGAAGTCATACCGGTCCGGGTACGGTCGCCCTCTTCTTCTGGGGCGATGAGCGCAAAGACTGAGACGAAAGAACAAGGCGCCTGCGAAACGCTGTACTTCATGCAGTTCCATGTCGTACAGAGTTTCGCAGGCGCCTGATTTTAATCTCTGACGCAGAATTCTCGTGATTTCAATCATGAGATGAATGCGCAAAGTGAAACTTTTCTCTGACGTGGGATACAAACCCGCGTCAGAGAT
>OMVU01000006.1:0-55897 GCA_900314565.1 uncultured Eubacteriales bacterium | reverse complement strand
CGTCAGAGATTAAAGCCTCCGGCGGATCGCAGCCGCGCAATTAGGAAGGTGCTTCGCACCTCGCGCGGCGCGGCAAGAACGCCGAGGCGTTCTTGATGATGCAGCAGAGGAGGAAGCGTCCTCCCCCTTGAAAAGAACTTCCATCACCGTCCCTTTTCCGACCTCACTCTCAACATGCACCTCCGCATCATGCAGCAGAGCCCCGTGCTTCACGATCGAAAGCCCGAGACCGGTCCCGCCGGTCGCCTTTGATCGGCTTTTGTCGATTCTGTAGAAGCGCTCAAAGATCCTCTCCTGCTCCTCCTCCGGTATTCCGATCCCATTATCCCTGACGATCACTTTAGTCCCTTCCGGAAAGCGTCCGGTCTGCACCTGTACATAGCCGCCGGGCCTGTTATATTTGATCGCATTTTCAATAATATTGAAGATCATCTCCTCCAGAATATGCCGGATGCCGGGCACAGCTGCCGGAGAGCCTTCACACGTAAGCGTCACCTGATTATTCTCCGCCTCTTTGGAAAGAAGCCCGCAGACAGTCCGCGTGAGATCCAGAAGCTCGACTTCCTCCTTGGACTCGGATATCTCACCCTCATCGAGTCTGGACAGGCGGATAATATCGTTGATCAGACGCACCATGCGCTGCACATCCTGGTAAATGTTGGCTGCCACCTCCCGGACATTTTCCTGCGGGACCAGCCCCTCTTTCAGAAGCTCCGCATAGCCGGAAATGGTCGTGAGCGGCGTCTTCAGCTCATGGGAGACATTCGCCGAAAACTCCTTGCGCATTGTCTCCGCCACGTCCTTCTGCTGATTCTGATGATCAATTCTTTTTACCAGCGGTGCAAGCTCTTCGTAGATTTCTTCTTTCAGCGGATCATCCAGATCGATCTCATTGATCGGTTCCACAAGTCTCCTGGAAAGCAGCTTTGATAAGAACCACTCGAATACAAAGAGGAAGGCTGCGACACCAAGCATGACAGGCAGGATTCGAAGCGCCATCCAGAACGCGGATCTGGAGGCTTTGGAAACTCTCAGAACATTTCCCTCTTCCGTTCTCCTGGCTGCATAAAACATTAAGGTCCCGAGACTGTTGGAGTACCGGATATCACTTCCCTCTCCTGTCTCAAAAGCCTCACGGATCTCCGGGCGGTCGGCATGATTCTCCAGAGGGATATTATCCCCGTATGTATCATAGAGGATCTCTCCCGAAGGGGCGATCAGCGTGACCCTTGTACCCTCCAGCGCTTTGTCTATATTCTCCAGATCCCCCGCGCCGTAATGGTCCGCACCTGCACTGATAAAGACCGCATCCTGTCCGACCTCCTGCTCCATGATCTCGACAATCTGCTGGTACATGACCAGAACTGCCCCGAAATAAGAAACCAGCATGGCCACTGTGACCAGAACGACCATGCTGCGCTGAATTCTTCTCTGCATTTCACTTCTCCCGCAAACGATACCCGACTCCCCGGATCGTTTCAATCACCTCACCTGCGCTGCCCAGTTTCTGGCGAAGCGTCGCAATGTGCACATCAAGAGTCCTGGACTCCCCGGAAAAATCGTGCCCCCAGATCGCGTCCAGAAGCTGATCCCGGGTCATGACGATTTCAGGACTCCGCACAAGGAGGCTCAGCAGCTCGAATTCCTTGTTCGTCAGAACGATCTGCTCACCATCCGCCAGTACGGATCGCTTCTTCTCGCTGATTTCCAGCCTGCCGAACCGGACTGTATCATCCTTGGAATAGGAAGAAGCACGCCGGAGAACAGCTTTTATTCTCGAGACAAGCTCCATCATCCCGAACGGCTTCGTAACATAATCGTCGGCTCCGAGATCCAGAGCCTGGACTTTATCGTACTCAGCTCCCCGTGCTGTCAGCATGATGATCGGGATTGAACGATAACGTGCATCCTCCTTCAGCCTGCGGAGAATGGAAATCCCGTCTTCGCCCGGAAGCATGATGTCAAGAAGGATCAGATCCGGAAGACTCTTCTCCGGGTCGGAGAGGGCTTCGTCAAGCGCTTTTCCGTCATGGAGTCCCCGGGCCTCAAAGCCGGTGACACCGAGCGTATAGACGATCAGTTCCCTTATGTTTCCTTCATCTTCCACACAGTAGATTTCGTACATGTCCTCTCCTCCTGCCGTTTCTATAAGACGCATAACCGTATGCAGGCAAAATCCAAAAAGGCCTTCGTTCTTATTTTGCATCCGTACGACCGAAATTACAAGAAAAACGAAGACCTTCTCTACTCATCAGGAATACCTCGCGTTCCTGCCGCGCAGGGAGCGAAGCACAAAAGATGAAACTGTTCAGTTTTCACCAGGGAACCCAAATCACAGAAGCCGGCCCAGAACAGCCGCCATATGCTCCGCAAAACTCCTGTGACCGGCCTCCGAGAAGTGGATTCCATCGTAAGCCAGGGCGATATCCCACTCACCCGCATCTGCAAAATCGGCTCCGTACTCTTCTGCACATCTCTTCAGAGCGTTCGGCAGCTCATCCATGATCTTAGCGGTACTTTCCTTCGTCTGACCGGACTCGATCCCCGCCATCTCATAGAACACCACATGCTCCGAGGGTCTTGCCGGGGAGACGATCAGCGTGTGCTTTCCCGCCTTCCGGGTAAAATCCCGAAGTTCCGGAACATTTTGAAAGACTCTCCGCATCCTGTCCGCAATTCTCTCCGCCGTAATACCGGGAATCATAAAAATGTCATTCGTGCCCAGAAGAATCGCGAACACATCTGCGTCCGGATTCTGATCCAGAACACTTGCAAGGGACGCGAATCCGGAATCAGAGTCCGGGATGCAGCGCCCGTTCATTCCCTCATTTACCACAGAAAAGCCGTCAAGCGCATCGAGGATTCCGGTCCAGCGCTCCTCTTTTGCATAGCGGCCGGAGCTTCCCAGCCTGGGATCGAATCCATATGTGTTGGAATCGCCGAAACAGACAATTTTCATAATGTATTCCCTCTCAGATTCTCTGTCACATTGCGTGCGTATCTCATGATTACAATCACGAGTATTTCGCGATGAAGGAGAGTATCCTTTTGCGCGCGTACTTCACATCCAGAGACACAAGTATTGTGCATTGAAGATTGAATAATAAAAGAATCCCCGTCACGGCATGTGACGGGGATTCCATTGATCTTTCATTTCCTGATAACTTCAGGCAGCTTCGAGATTAGTCGATAACTGTAGCAACACGGCCTGAACCGACTGTACGGCCACCTTCACGGATAGCGAAAGTAAGACCCTGCTCCATAGCGATCGGATGGATCAGCTCGATCGTCATCTCGACGTTGTCGCCCGGCATGCACATCTCTGTTCCTTCCGGAAGAGTGATAACGCCAGTTACGTCCGTTGTACGGAAGTAGAACTGCGGACGATAGTTGTTGAAGAACGGTGTATGACGGCCACCTTCATCTTTTGTCAGAACGTAGACCTGAGCTGTGAACTTTGTATGGCATGTAACTGTGCCCGGCTTAGCAACGACCTGGCCACGCTCGATACCTGTACGCTCAATACCACGAAGAAGGACACCGATGTTGTCGCCGGCTTCTGCATAGTCAAGCAGTTTGTGGAACATCTCGATACCTGTAGCAACAGATGTCTTCTTGCCTTCGCGAACGCCGAGGATCTCGACCGGGTCGTTCAGCTTCAGCATACCACGCTCTACACGGCCTGTAGCAACTGTTCCACGTCCGGAGATCGTGAAAACGTCCTCGACCGGCATAAGGAACGGCTTATCTGTCTCACGAAGCGGTTCCGGAATGAAGTCATCAACTGCATCCATAAGCTCCATGACCTTGTCAGCCCACTCGGATGTGCTTTCTGTATCCTCAAGAGCCTTAAGAGCAGAACCACGGATGATCGGGCAATCCTGGAACTCATACTCTTCGAGCTGCTCTGTGATTTCCATCTCGACAAGGTCAAGAAGTTCTTCGTCATCAACCATGTCGCACTTGTTCATGAAAACGACCATAGCCGGAACACCGACCTGGCGAGCCAGAAGGATGTGCTCCTTTGTCTGAGCCATAACGCCGTCTGTTGCAGCAACTACGAGGATAGCGCCGTCCATCTGAGCAGCACCGGTGATCATGTTCTTGACATAGTCAGCATGGCCTGGGCAGTCAACGTGTGCATAATGTCTCTTCTCTGTCTCATACTCAACGTGAGCTGTCTGGATCGTGATACCACGCTCTCTCTCTTCCGGAGCCTTGTCGATATTAGCGAAATCGACAAATGTGTTGCCCGGGCACGGAACTCTGTGAGCAAGAGTCTGTGTAATAGCTGCTGTAAGAGTTGTCTTGCCATGATCGACGTGACCGATTGTTCCGATATTTACATGCGGCTTGGTTCTGTCAAACTTCTGCTTTGCCATTTTTGAATTTCCTCCTTAATGACGTGCTCATATCTTTATATTGTTGAGCATAAATACAATTCTGCGCCAGAATGCTAAAGTTGATTATATTTCAAATCAGCATTCTTTGCAAGTGCTTTCTACCCTAACGGGCATATATATCTTATCGGGAGTTCCGTAAGGAACTGCCGATAAACGGCCGTTTACCGGCCAAATTATGAATTTGATCAATCATCCTTCTTATTGAGGATCTTTGCCGCGACGTTCTTCGGTACCGGCTCATACCGTTCGAAGAACATCGAGTAGTTACCGCGGCCCTGCGTTCTTGAGCGAAGGTCCGTAGCATATCCGAACATCGAGGACAGCGGGACATACCCCGTGACCTGCTTGCCGTTACCTACGTCCTCCATACCCTCGATCCGGCCGCGTCTTGAGTTCATGTCGCCGATAACGTCGCCCATGTACTCTTCCGGCATCGTGACTTCCACCTTCATGATCGGCTCGAGAAGAACCGGATCCGCCTTCTTCATGGCTTCCTTGAAGCACATGGATCCGGCAATATGGAAAGCCATCTCAGAGGAGTCGACTTCGTGGTAGGAACCGTCGTAGCAGTTCGCCTTGATGCCGACGACCGGGAATCCGCCGAGGGATCCTGCCTTCATGGCATCCTGAATACCGGCATCGATGGACGGGATGTATTCCTTCGGAATTGCTCCGCCTGTGACAGTATTCTCGAACTGATACAGATTCTCGCCGTTCGGGTCAAGCGGTGTGAAGATGACCTTGCAGTGGCCGTACTGGCCGGAACCGCCGGACTGCTTCCTGTGCTTGTACTCCTGATTGACTTCTTTTCCGAAAGTCTCCTTATAGGAAACCTGCGGAGCACCGACATTGGCCTCAACATGGAACTCACGGAGCAGTCTGTCGACGATAATTTCAAGATGAAGCTCGCCCATTCCGGCGATGATCGTCTGACCTGTCTCCTGATTTGTATGCGCCTTAAATGTCGGATCCTCTTCTGCCAGCTTGGAAAGCGCGTTGCCAAGCTTGTCCTGGCCGGCCTTTGTTTTCGGCTCGATCGCGAGCTCGATAACAGGCTCCGGGAACTCCATGGACTCGAGGATGATCGGGTGATGCTCGTCACAGAGCGTATCGCCCGTCGTTGTCTGCTTCAGACCGATCGCCGCTGCGATATCGCCCGAGTAGACCTTATCCAGCTCCATTCTCTTGTTCGCATGCATCTGAAGGATTCGCGCGATACGCTCCTTCTTTCCCTTTGTGGAATTGAGTGCATAGGAACCGGAGTTCAGCGTACCGGAATAGACGCGGAAATAAGCGAGCTTTCCGACGAACGGATCCGTCATGATCTTGAACGCCAGCGCTGAGAACGGTGCCTCATCTGACGACTCGCGTGTATCTTCGTTTCCATCCGGGTCTGTGCCGGTGATCGCCGGGATATCTGTCGGTGCAGGCATGAACTCGATGACTGCATCGAGCATCTTCTGGACACCTTTGTTCCTGTATGCGCTTCCGCAGCATACGGGGATCGCTGTACCTTCGCAGCAGCCCTTCCGAAGCGCGCTCTTGAGCTCCGGAACGGACGGCTCCTCACCTTCAAGGTAGACCAGCATAAGCTCTTCGTCGAGATCGCAGATCTGTTCGACCAGCTTGTCATGGTACTCCTGCGCTTTATCGAGCAGCTCGTCCGGGATCGGCTTTACGACGACCTGTGCGCCGTCCTTGCCTTCATAATAATATGCCTGCATCTCAAAAAGATCGATGAGGCCTTCATACTCACTCTCAGCCCCGATCGGGATCTGAAGGCAGATCGGGTTCTTGCCGAGGCGGGTTCTGATCTGATCGACAGAGCCGAAGAAATCCGCACCGATGACGTCCATCTTATTGATAAATGCCATACGCGGTACGTTATACTTGTCAGCCTGTCTCCAAACGTTCTCAGACTGAGGCTCAACGCCGCCCTTTGCGTCAAAGACGCCGACTGCGCCGTCAAGGACTCTCAGTGAACGCTCTACTTCAACTGTGAAATCGACGTGGCCGGGAGTATCAATAATATTGATACGATGCTCGAGAGCACCCGGCATCGGCTTGCCTTCTTTTTCCAGCGTCCAGTGGCATGTTGTCGCTGCAGAAGTGATGGTGATGCCTCTCTCCTGCTCCTGCTCCATCCAGTCCATGGTAGCTGTGCCTTCATGTGTATCGCCGATTTTATAGTTAACACCGGTATAATACAGTATTCTCTCTGTCAGAGTCGTCTTACCCGCATCTATGTGAGCCATAATACCGATGTTTCTGGTTCTCTCCAGGGGATATTCTCTTCCAGTGCCAGCCATTAGATTTCCTTTCTTTAGAATCTGTAATGACTGAATGCCTTATTAGCCTCAGCCATTCTATGCATCTCTTCTTTACGCTTTACAGATGCACCTGTGTTATTGATCGCGTCAAGGATCTCGTTTGCGAGGCGGTCTTCCATGGTCTTCTCAGAACGCTTTCTTGAGAAATTCGTCAACCAGCGAAGAGCAAGAGCCTGACGTCTGTCCGGACGTACCTCGATCGGTACCTGATATGTAGCACCGCCGATACGTCTTGCTTTTACTTCCAGAACCGGCATGATATTGTTCATAGCCTCTTCAAATGCTTCTACTGCCGGCTTTCCGGACTTGTTCTCGACCTTTGTAAATGCATGATAGACGATCTTCTGAGCAACGCCCTTCTTGCCGTCAAGCATGATCTGATTGATCAGCTTTGTAACAAGAACGCTGTTGTACATCGGATCCGCTAAGGTCTCACGCTTTGTAGTATGTCCTTTACGTGGCACGTTACTTCCCTCCTAAATCATAATGATTTCATCACAGGTACTCACAAAAGTTTACTTGTGTTCGCACGGACGTAATCTCTATCTGACCCACAGCCGAACGGGACAAATGGGATACCGTACTTTTAACTCCGTTTACAAATGTGACTTGGATGACAGTTTCTTTTTTCTTTACTTCTTCGGTCTCTTTGCGCCGTACTTGGAACGAGCCTGTCTGCGGTTTGCAACGCCTGCTGTATCCAGAGTGCCGCGGATGATGTGATATCTGGTACCCGGAAGATCCTTGACACGGCCGCCGCGGATCATAACAACGCTATGCTCCTGAAGGTTGTGGCCTTCGCCAGGGATATAGGACGTAACTTCGACGCCATTGGAAAGACGAACTCTGGCGATCTTACGAAGCGCTGAATTCGGCTTCTTCGGTGTAGCAGTCTTGACGGCTGTGCATACACCACGCTTCTGCGGAGAATAGTTCTTGACATTCTTCTTCTTCAGAGAATTGAAGGATCTCTGAAGAGCCGGTGCCTTCGGTTTCTTTGCAGAAGTCTCTCTTCCTTTTCTGACTAACTGATTAAATGTAGGCATTCCTTTGTGTTTCCCTCCTCTCAAAACGTAGTTTTGAAGTGTGACTAAGTAGTTTCGGATGACTATTTTGCAGCCACGCCTGCAAAACCCGCAGCCGTGGGCAAAATATTTCTCCTTTACATAGTCCGCAGCAAGCTGCGGCGTGTTCGGCTGTAAAATGCAATACATGCAGCGCCTTAAAAGCACGCAAAAATTTACGCGTCACTTAAGCGCGCTCAGAAGATTATATTACGGAGATATTAAGCTGTCAAGAGGGAGAGGACCAAAAAACTTACAGTCAAAAGACCGGCATGACCGTACTGCCGCTGCTAAAAAAGGTCCTGCCCTCTGATGAAGAAAGGCTGCCGCATCGGGATATCCGATGCGGCAGTCTTTCTGTTCTTCCTATTATATACAGGTCTCATCGGGAGTCATAAGAAACTCCGATAAGCTGCCGTCTGTCCGTGTCTTGATCATTCCTCTTCCGGGAATGTCTCCTCAGCTGCTTCGATCTCGCAAGCCTCTTCAGTCTCCTGGATCTCCCCGGCCGCTTCGGTCATCAGAGCCTCGTTGGCTTCTTCGGCAAACGGATCCGTCTCCTCAGCCTTCGCAGGCTCTTCGGTCTCAGCCTCCGCTTCCTTTGCGCTCTCCAGAGCCTTTCTCCGCTCCTCGATCTTAGCATCCGTATCGAGCTTTACGTCTCTGTAACGGCGCAGACCGGTACCGGCCGGGATCAGCTGTCCGATAATGACATTCTCCTTCAGGCCGATCAGCGGGTCGATGCGTCCCTTGATCGCGGCATCCGTGAGGACCTTCGTCGTCTCCTGGAAGGATGCAGCTGACAGGAAGGAATTCGTTGCCAGCGCTGCCTTTGTGATACCGAGAACGATCCGGACACCTTCCGCCTGCTCTTTGCCTTCCGCGCTGAGCTTCTCATTCAGATCCTCAAAGTCAAGGACATCTACAAGAGATCCCGGCAGGAACTCCGTATCGCCCTGCTTCTCGATCCTGACTTTCTTCAGCATCTGGCGGACAATGACTTCGATGTGCTTATCGTTGATCTCAACACCCTGCAGACGGTAGACACGCTGTACCTCGCGCAGCAGATAATCCTGCACGGCGCGGATACCGCGGATCTTCATGATGTCATGCGGGTTGACAGAACCTTCCGTGATTTCCTCACCGGCCTCAATGATCTGTCCTTCCGACACTTTGATCCTGGATCCGTAAGGAATAAGGTATGTCTTCTGTCTTTCCTTTGTTCCGACTTCCTCGTCAGGGTTCGTGATCACGACTTCGCGTTTCTTCTTCTGGTCTTCGAGGATCTGGACCTCACCGGGGATCTCGGAGATAATTGCAAGACCCTTCGGCTTACGGGCCTCAAAAAGCTCCTCGACACGGGGAAGACCCTGTGTAATATCGCCGCCGGCAACGCCGCCGGTGTGGAATGTACGCATCGTAAGCTGCGTGCCGGGCTCGCCGATCGACTGGGCTGCGATGATACCGACGGATTCACCGACCTGTACCGCCTCGCCGGTCGCCATGTTGGCACCGTAGCACTTGACGCAGATTCCGAGCTTGCTGCGGCATGTGAGGATCGTACGGATCTTGACGCGTTCGATCGGCTCACCGTTCGGGCCGACGCCGTACTTCACCACTCTCTCCGCTCTGCGCGGGTTGATCATATGGTTCCGCTTGACGAGAATGTTGCCATCCTTATCATAGATCGTCTCTGCCGCGAATCTTCCGGTGATACGATCCTGCAGTGACTCGATGACTTCCTTTCCATCCGTAAATGCAGATACCCACATACCCGGAATCTCGTCACGGTCTACGGAACAGTCCATCTCACGGATGATCAGCTCCTGGGAGACATCGACGAGTCTTCGTGTCAGGTATCCCGAGTCAGCTGTACGAAGCGCCGTGTCGGACAGACCCTTGCGGGCGCCGTGCGCGGACATGAAGTACTCCAGAACGTCCAGTCCTTCACGGAAATTGGACTTGATCGGAAGTTCGATCGTATGTCCGGTCGTATCAGCCATCAGGCCTCGCATACCGGCCAGCTGCTTGATCTGCTTATCGGAACCACGGGCTCCGGAATCCGCCATCATGAAGATGTTATTGTACTTATCAAGTCCCTGCAGCAGCTTCGTGGTAAGGATCTGGTCTGTCTGTTTCCAGGTCTCGACGACTTCCTTATAGCGCTCCTCCTCGGTGAGGAATCCTCTGCGGTAGTTCCGCGCGATCTTGTCGACGGTGTTCTGCGCTTCCTCGATGAGCTTCGGCTTCTCCGGCGGAACTGTCATGTCGGAAATGGAAACCGTCATGGCTGCGATCGTCGAATACTTATACCCCATCGCCTTGACCGCGTCGAGCACTTCTGCCGTCACTGTCGCGCCGTGGATATTGATCGTCTTCGTGAGGATCGCCTTCAGCTGCTTCTTGCCGGTCAGGAAATCAACTTCCAGCTTGAGCGCATTTTCCGGATCCTCGCGGTCGACGAATCCGAGATCCTGCGGGATGATCTCGTTGAACAGGAAACGTCCCAGTGTACTGGAAACATTGCCGCTGATCGTCTCGCCGTTCTCGAGCGTCTTCTTCATACGGACCGTGATCCTGGACTGCAGCGTAATGTACTTGTTTTCATAGGCAAGGATCGCTTCATTCAGACTTGCAAAATGCATTCCCTCGCCCTTCACGCCCGGACGCTCCTGGGTCAGGTAATAAATACCGAGGACCATATCCTGAGACGGAACCGCGACCGGCCCGCCGTCGGACGGCTTGAGCAGGTTGTTCGGTGAAAGCATGAGGAAACGGCACTCCGCCTGCGCCTCAACGGTGAGCGGAAGATGGACCGCCATCTGGTCGCCGTCGAAGTCGGCATTGAAAGCCGTACAGACGAGCGGATGAAGCTTGATCGCCTTTCCTTCTACAAGGATCGGCTCAAAAGCCTGGATACCGAGTCTGTGCAGCGTAGGAGCACGGTTCAGCATGACCGGATGCTCCGTGATGATGTCCTCGAGGACATCCCACACTTCGCCCTCAAGGCGCTCGACCATCTTCTTGGCGCTCTTAATATTGTGCGCCGTTCCGCGGCTGACAAGCTCCTTCATGACGAACGGCTTGAAGAGCTCGATCGCCATCTCCTTGGGAAGGCCGCACTGATAGATCTTCAGCTCCGGACCTACGACGATAACGGAACGTCCCGAATAGTCGACACGCTTTCCGAGAAGATTCTGACGGAAACGTCCGGACTTTCCTTTCAGCATGTCGGAGAGCGACTTCAGCGCACGGTTGCCCGGTCCGGTGACCGGTCTTCCGCGGCGGCCGTTGTCGATCAGAGCGTCGACGGCTTCCTGGAGCATGCGCTTTTCATTTCGCACGATGATCTCCGGAGCGCCGAGCTCGAGAAGCCTCCTCAGGCGGTTGTTACGGTTGATGATTCTTCTGTAGAGGTCGTTCAGGTCAGACGTCGCGAAACGGCCGCCGTCCAGCTGGACCATCGGGCGAAGATCCGGCGGAATGACCGGGATCGTGTTCATGATCATCCACTCCGGACGGTTGCCTGACTCACGGAAAGCCTCGACAGCGTCCAGACGCTTGATGATACGGGCACGCTTCTGGCCGGTCGACTCCTTCAGTTCCTTCTTTAAGTCAGCGGATTCCTGCTCGAGATCGATCTCCCGGAGGAATTCCTGGATCGCCTCAGCGCCCATGCCTACACGGAAATTCCAGCCATACGCTTCACGCGCATCCTGGTACTCCTTCTCCGAGAGGATCTGCTTTTTGACCAGATTCGGAGCGGCATCAGCGGGATCGATGACGATATAATTTGCAAAATAAAGGACTTTCTCGAGTGTTCTCGGAGAGAGATCGAGGATCAGTCCCATACGGGACGGAATGCCCTTAAAATACCAGATATGTGAAACAGGCGCGGCGAGCTCGATATGCCCCATACGTTCACGGCGGACGGAGGACTTTGTGACCTCGACGCCGCAGCGGTCGCAGACGACCCCTTTGTAGCGGATCTTCTTATACTTGCCGCAGTGGCATTCCCAGTCCTTGGAAGGTCCGAAAATGCGCTCGCAGAAAAGGCCATCCTTTTCCGGCTTGAGAGTACGGTAATTAATGGTCTCCGGCTTTTTGACCTCTCCATGGGACCATTCGCGGATCTTATCCGGAGAAGCCAGACCGATACGGATCGCATCAAAAGTCACCGGCTTGTACTCTTCCTGCTTATTGTTAAATTCTGCCATATATGCCTCCCATTTGAAGACTCGCAAAAGCGAGTCAAAGCGCGGGAATCGGGGTCTGCGCAAAGGCAGACCTCACTATATCCGAATTCCACTGCAAAGAATTATTCGTCATCCCCATCCATATCGAGGAATGCGTCGTCATCCATGTAGGACTCGTCCATTCCCTCGTATACGTCAGCATCGATCAGCTCATCGTCAGTATCATCCTCATCGACGAGCTCCTCTGTTTCCTCATCAAAATGCTGCTGTGTGAAGCCATGACGCTTGAACTCTTCACTGTCCTCACGCCTGTGATTTCTCGAATCTCCCTCAATGACCTTGCGAAGATCTGTCTCGCCGTACTCGATCGTCTCGCGAAGCGTTACCTCCTCGCGGTTCTCGTCAAGCACACGGACGTCGAGACCGAGTGACTGAAGCTCTTTCAGAAGAACCTTGAAGGACTCCGGAATGCCCGGGCTCGGGATATTATCTCCCTTGATGATCGCCTCGTACGTCTTGACACGGCCGACAACGTCATCAGACTTCATGGTCAGGATCTCCTGCAGTGTATAGGAAGCGCCATAGGCCTCGAGGGCCCAGACTTCCATTTCTCCGAAACGCTGGCCGCCGAACTGAGCCTTGCCGCCCAGTGGCTGCTGCGTGACCAGAGAGTACGGACCGGTCGAACGGGCATGGATCTTGTCGTCGACCAGGTGGTGAAGCTTCAGATAATGCATGTGACCAATCGTTACCGGCGAATCAAAATATTCACCTGTACGGCCGTCGCGAAGCTGGACCTTACCGTCAGCACGAAGCGGTACGCCCTTCCAGAGTTCTCTGTGCTCCAGATGGTCTCCCAGATACTTCATGACTTCAGGATCTGTCGTATCTTCATACTTCTCCCTGAACTCTTCCCAGGAAGTGTTGACATAGTCGTTGGCCATCTCAAGGGTATCTGCGATATCCTTCTCGTTCGCGCCGTCGAAGACCGGTGTCGCGATATTGAAGCCGAGCGCTTTCGCGGCAAGGCTCAGATGGATCTCAAGGACCTGTCCGATATTCATACGGGACGGAACGCCCAGAGGATTCAGAACGATATCCAGCGGTCGTCCGTTCGGCAGGAACGGCATATCCTCGACAGGAAGTACGCGGGATACGACACCCTTGTTTCCATGACGGCCGGCCATCTTGTCGCCGACAGAGATCTTTCTCTTCTGTGCAATATAAATTCTTACGGACTGGTTGACGCCCGGAGGCAGCTCGTCTCCCTCCTGACGTGTGAAGACCTTTGCGTCCACAACGATACCGTACTCACCGTGCGGTACCTTGAGGGATGTATCTCTGACTTCACGCTCCTTCTCACCGAAGATCGCGCGAAGAAGTCTCTCCTCCGCAGTGAGTTCCGTCTCGCCCTTCGGCGTGACTTTTCCGACGAGGATATCGCCGGCACGGACCTCAGCGCCGATCCGGATAATGCCGCGGTCATCCAGGTCTTTCAGAGCCTCATCTCCAACACCCGGGACATCGCGCGTGATCTCCTCCGGTCCGAGCTTTGTATCGCGGGATTCCGCCTCGTACTCCTCGATATGGATCGAGGTGTAGACGTCATCCTGCACAAGGCGCTCCGACAGAAGGACGGCATCCTCGTAATTGTAGCCTTCCCATGTCATAAATCCGATCAGCGGGTTCTTGCCGAGCGCAAGCTCGCCGTTGCTCGTGGACGGACCGTCCGCAATGACCTGACCGGCTTCAACGCGCTCACCCTTTTTGACGATCGGCTTCTGGTTATAGCAGTTGCTCTGATTGCTTCTCGAGAACTTGATCAGATGATAGTTCTCCCTCGTGCCGTCGTCATACGTCATCCCGATATCCGTCGAGCTCACGAATGTGATGGTACCTGCACGCTTCGCAAGGACGCAGAGTCCGGAGTCGACAGCCGCCTTCTCCTCCATACCTGTACCGACTGCCGGTGCTTCCGTTGTGAGAAGCGGGACAGCCTGGCGCTGCATGTTGGAGCCCATGAGGGCGCGGTTCGCGTCGTCGTTCTGCAGGAACGGGACGAGAGACGTAGCGACGGAGAAGACCATCTTCGGAGAGACGTCCATATAGTCGAACATCGTGCGGTCGTAGGCCTGCGTCGCTTCGCGGTAACGGCCGGAGACGTTCTTTCTTTTGAAATGACCTTCCTCATCGAGCGGCTCGTTCGCCTGCGCAACGTGGTAATTATCTTCCTCATCCGCCGTCATATAATCGACGTCGTTCGTTACGCGCGGATTGAGCGGATCTGATTTGTCGATCCTTCTGTAGGGAGCCTCAACAAATCCATATTCATTGATGCGTGCATAGCATGCCAGCGAGTTGATCAGACCGATGTTCGGACCTTCAGGCGTCTCGATCGGGCACATACGTCCATAATGGGAGTAATGGACGTCGCGGACCTCGAAACCTGCGCGGTCACGGGACAGACCGCCCGGACCCAGCGCGGAGAGACGTCTCTTGTGCGTCAGTTCGGACAGAGGATTATTCTGATCCATGAACTGGGACAGCTGGGAGGATCCGAAGAATTCCTTGACAGCTGCCGTCACCGGCTTGATGTTGATCAGGGACTGCGGGCTCACAGACTCGGCGTCCTGCGTCGTCATTCTCTCACGGACCACTCTCTCAAGACGGGAGAGACCGATACGGTACTGGTTCTGGAGCAGCTCGCCGACCGCACGGATCCGGCGGTTGCCCAGATGATCGATGTCATCCTTATTGCCGATCCCGTACTCGAGATGCATGTTATAGTTGATGGAGGCAAAAATATCCTCCCTGGTAATATGCTTCGGAATAAGTTCATGCACTCTTCTTCTGAGCGCAAGGCTTAAAGCATCGTCGTCATCTCCTGCCTCTTCGAGGATCTCGCTGAGAACAGGATAATAGACGAGCTCCGTGATCCCTGCCTCTTTCTTCTCCTCAGCACTCATTTCCACCCAGCTGTCGATGTTGACCATCATGGAAGAAAGGACCTTGATTTTCCGGTCAATGCCTTCCACCTGGATATAGACATAGGGAACCGCCGCATCCTGGATCGAATCAGCCAGTTCACGGGAGACTTTCGTTCCCTTTTCGGCGATCACCTCGCCGGTCCTCTCATCCACAACATCCTCGGCCAGGACATGGCCTGCGATACGGTTGCGGAGCATGAGCTTCTTATTGAACTTATAGCGGCCGACCTTGGCCAGGTCATATCTTCTCGGATCGAAGAACATGCCGTGGATCAGGCTCTCGGCCGAATCCACTGCCAGCGGTTCACCCGGACGGATCTTCTTGTACAGTTCAAGAAGGCCTTCCTGATAGTTCGTCGCCGTATCTTTCGAGAAAGAAGCCATGAGTTTCGGCTCATCGCCGAACAGCTCAATGATTTCCTGGTCTGTTCCGACACCCAGCGCTCTGATCAGCTGTGTGATCGGGACTTTTCTGGTACGGTCGACACGGACATAGAAAATGTCGTTCGAGTCCGTCTCGTACTCGAGCCATGCGCCGCGGTTCGGAATAACGGTGCAGGAGAACAGTCTCTTGCCGATCTTGTCATGCGTGATTCCGTAATAAATGCCGGGGGAACGCACGAGCTGACTGACGATAACACGCTCGGCGCCGTTGATAATGAACGTGCCGGTTGCCGTCATAAGCGGAAGATCGCCCATGAAAATCTCATGTTCCTTGATTTCGCCGTTTTCCTTGTTCAGCAGACGGACCGTCACGTTCAGCGGGGCCGCATAATTCGCGTCACGTTCCTTGCACTCCTCGATCGGGTACTTGACCTTATCTCTGCAAAGCTCATAATCTACGAATTCGAGGCTCAGCTTATCGCTGAAGTCTTCGATCGGCGAGATGTCATCGAATATCTCTCTGAGTCCCTTGTTGACGAACCATTCATAAGACGCCTTCTGGACCTCGATCAGGTTGGGCATCTCCAGAACTTCTTTCCGTCGCTGGTAGCTCATTCGAACCGATCTGCCGGACTTAATTGGACGAATTCTGTTTTTCTCCATTCGACGTTTCACCCCGTTATTTCTAAATATTTATTGTAAATAGGCGACCTTATCAAGCGTGTCCGAATCGATTTTCGGGCACACAAAATAAAAGACACTCCTCGACAATAGTGCATTCTCTAGATTAACACACGAAAGTCCAGTTGTCAAAAGAAAGTTTTCGTTTTTTTCTTAACTCCGTCGGAGCTAACGGCATGCATTTTTCAGCGATTCGAGAATGAAAAGAGCAGGCCTAAGCCTGCTCTCTTTGCCTTTATGCTTTTTATTACTTAAGAGTAACCTTAGCGCCTGCTTCCTCAAGCTCTTTCTTAAGACCCTCAGCCTCTTCCTTGCTGATCGCCTCTTTGATGACCTTCGGAGCGGAGTCAACGAGGTCCTTAGCTTCCTTCAGGCCGAGACCTGTAGCAGCACGGACGACCTTGATGACCTTGACCTTGGATGCGCCGATCTCTGTAAGCTCAACGTCGAACTCTGTCTTCTCTTCCTCTTCAGCTGCCTCTGCTGCCGGACCTGCGATAACAACGCCAGCTGCTGCGGAAACGCCGAATTCAGCCTCGCAAGCCTTTACAAGGTCATTCAGTTCCATAATGGAAAGCTCTTTGATCGCATCAATGAATTCCTGAGTGGTTAATTTAGCCATTGTAATTTTCCTCCATAATTATTCTGTAAACTGCTCCGCTGCCCGTACTGCCATGTGCTCTGCACATTCTGGCCGCCGTGCAGATCGACCGGAGCGTAAATAAGGTTATGCGGCAATCTGTACCGCAGTTTTTTCCGGTCCTTTATTCTGCTGCCGGAGCTTCTCCGTCCTTCTCCGCGATCTGCTTGATAACGCGTGCGAAGTTTGCGACCGGAGCCTGCATGCTGCCAAAGAGTCTGCCAAGAAGTACTTCTCTTGACGGAACCTTAGCCAGTTCTTCCAGAGCTGCGCCGTCATAGTACTTGCCTTCTACTACGCCGCCGACCATGTTGAATTTCTTATACTGCTTTGTGTACTTAGCCAGAATTCTTGCCGGCTCGACCGCGTCTGTCTTGCCTACTGCAATCGCGTTCGGTCCTTCAAGATGGCTGTCCAGCTGTGCATAGTCAGTGCCCTCAAATGCACGCTTCATCAGAGTGTTCTTGTAAACCTTATAGATAACACCCGCTTCACGAAGCTCCTTACGAAGAGCAGTGTCCTGCTCGACCGTAAGTCCAAGGTACTGAACAAGAAGTGCTGACTGAGCGCCATTGATCGTCTCGGCGATTTCGTTGACGATCGGCTGTTTCAGTTCTACCTTTGCCATGTCCTTAAGTTCCTCCTTCTTCGAATATTTCGTGCATCATGCAAAAGAAAAAATCCCCGCATCCAAAGACACGGGGACATAAAGATCTCGTTTGAAATCAATCAATTCCTCGGCAGGCGCTGCGCTTACGTCCCTCGCGGGACACCTGCTGTCTTCGGCTTGATGCTTTGTTATACTAACACGGTCCGTAAGTATCCGTCAAGGAAAATCTTACAGTTTACCGCCGTGCTTCAATTGTGCTTTCCGCTGCCTGATCAGATCTTTGTCGGATTGACCTTGACGCCCGGGCCCATCGTGGAAGCGAGCGTGATGGAACGGAGATACTGACCCTTGACTGCAGCCGGACGGACCTTGATGAGCTGGTCGAGCAGAGTCTTCAGGTTCTCGGAAAGCTGCTCTTCCGTGAAGGAAGCCTTGCCGATCGGGCAGTGAATAATGTTGCTCTTGTCGAGACGGTACTCGATCTTACCGGCTTTGATTTCCTTGACCGCTCTGGCCACATCCATCGTGACTGTGCCGGCCTTCGGGTTCGGCATGAGACCCTTCGGTCCGAGGATACGGCCCAGACGGCCGACAACGCCCATCATATCCGGTGTCGCAACGACGACATCAAAGTCGAACCAGTTCTCTTTCTGGATCTTCTGTACCAGCTCCATCTCGCCGACATAATCAGCGCCGGCTTCCTTAGCTTCGTCTGCCTTCGCGCTCTTTGCGAATACGAGAACACGAACGCTCTTGCCTGTTCCGTGCGGAAGAACGACAGCGCCGCGGACCTGCTGATCTGCATGACGTCCGTCGCAGCCTGTACGGATATGCGCTTCGATTGTCTCGTCAAACTTTGCAGTGGCTGTCTTCTTTACAACGGCGACAGCATCCTGCATATCATAAAGGTTCAGCTTATCATAAAGCTTCAGTGCCTCAGCATATTTCTTGCCGTGTTTCATAATTTATTCCTCCTTGTGGTACGATCGGGTTTTTCTGCCCTTCCACTCTTTTTCAGTCTTCAGCTACCGTAACGCCCATGCTTCTCGCGGTTCCTGCGATAATGCTCATCGCTGCTTCGACGGATGCCGCATTGAGATCCGGCATCTTCTTCTCAGCGATCTCTCTGACCTGGGCCTGTGTAAGTGTTCCGACTTTCTTCTTATTCGGTTCGCCGGAACCGGACGGAATATTCAGAGCCTTCTTAATGAGGACTGCTGCCGGCGGAGTCTTTGTGATAAATGTAAAGCTTCTGTCAGCGTATACTGTGATGACGACCGGGATGATGTAGTCGCCCATGGAAGCTGTACGGGCATTGAACTGCTTCGTAAAGTCCATGATATTTACGCCGTGCTGGCCGAGAGCCGGACCTACCGGCGGAGCAGGTGTTGCCTTGCCAGCCTTGATCTGAAGCTTGATATAGCCTGTAATTTTCTTTGCCATAATCTGTTTCCTCCTTATGTGGTAAACGTCGGATCCTTATGATCCTTCCACGCCTTCGAGCAGTTTGGCTGCTAAAGGGAATCTTACTTTTTCTTGACATCGGCGAAGCTGATCTCGACCGGTGTCTCGCGTCCGAAAAGATCAACATTGATCGTAACGGTCTGTCTCTGGGCGTTGATGTCCGTGACAAGACCTTCCGTATCTTTCCAGGCGCCGGCAACGACGACGACCATGTCGTCCTTCTCAAAATCAACAAGATACTTCTGCTTAGGAGCGCTTTCGACCTTGCCGCTGCCGATTCCGAGCGGTCTCATCTCATCCGGTGTAAGCGGAACGGGCTTGCTTCCCGGTCCCACAAATCCGGTGACACCGCGGGTGTTTCTGACGACATACCAGGTGTCGTCATTCATGATCATATTAATAAGAACATATCCGGGGAACATCTTCTTCTGGGTCTGCTTTGTGACGCCGTTCTTCGTCTCCTGGACATTCTGCATCGGAACGCGGACCTCAAGAATTTCATTTTCAAGATGCCGGTTCTCGATAGTCTTTTCGATATTTGCTTTTACCTTATTCTCATATCCCGAATACGTATGCACTACATACCAGTTCGCTTCTGACATCTTTACCTCACACCCAAAAATCAATATCCCGCTTCTCAGATAGACATAAGCCAGTTGATGACCTGAAGGGCCCCGCTGTCAACGACCGTGATGATCACGCCCATCAGGACCGAAATGATAACGACCAGCGCTGTCTGTCTGGTCAGATCTTCTCTGGTCGGCCAGATGATCTTTCCCCATTCTCTCTTTACGCCCTGGAAAAAGCTGACTTTCTGTGCCTCTTTCTTGTTTTTAGCAGAAGCCTTTTTATCTTTATCTGCCATACAATCACCTGTCCTTACGAATTATTTTGTCTCTTTGTGGATCGTGTGCTTGCGGCAGAACTTGCAGTACTTCTTCGTCTCGAGTCTTTCCGGATGTTCTTTCTTATCCTTCTTCGTGTTGTAGTTGCGCTGCTTGCATTCTGTGCACGCTAAAGTTATCCTTGTACGCACGGTTTTTCACCTCCAATGATAATCTTGCGGCCTTCCAGCTTGCTTCCCTTAAAAAACGGGAGCAAAAAAAAAGGACCTGTTACTTGTCGCTCATTTAATTTATCACACTCATAATACTCCGTCAAGGACATTTTCTTTTCTGATCCAGAACTCTGCAGGCTGTTTTTTCCCTGACACAGCATTCTGTATGCCATTATAAAATGAAAGGCTCCCGCAGAGCCGCAGGTCTTCCTTCTCACCCTGCCGCTTTGCGGGAGCTTCTTTATACTATGCTGTTTTCCTCATGCTTTTCTCATCATGGAGGCTACGCGAAGCTTCACAATTCCCTGATAAATCATCACGATCCCGATGATCCGCGCAAGCGTCTTGATCGTGGAGAACGGATTCAGAATGATCAGCACACCCAAAATGATGCCCGCAATCGAGAGGACCATCGCAAGACTCCCGTCCCAGCCGGATCTGCGCATCTGAGCGGCCTGTCCGAGACTGGAAAGAGCACTCACTACAACGATCACACCGAACACAAGATTAATGCTGGTCAGGATGATCGAAGGATTCCGGAATATCCACAGGCCGGCCAGGGCAAGAAGAAGACTTCCTACGGTCAGCAGACTGATTGGTCTCCCGGTCGAACGGATCGCGACCACGATCTCCATGATCCCCGCGATCATGAGGATGATCCCGATTGCACGCGATATCGTGGCCATGGATGATACCGGGGAGATCACGAAAATGACACCTATGAGGATCAGTGCAATGGAAGAAACAAGCGCATTCATTCCAATTGCCTTGATCGAATTCTGAAAAAGATTATCCTTCATACGTACCTATACCACCTTTCCTCAGATGAGGCCAAACTCCTTCATCGCCTCTTTGAGCATCTCTGCATGTTCAGGCTCTATTTCCGTAAGCGGAAGGCGGAGAGGACCTGACTCAATTCCGATATACTCGAGCGCTTTCTTGACCGGGATCGGATTGACCTCGCAGAAGAGTGCATTGCAGAGCGGGATCGCGGCATACTGCAGCTTCCTCGCTCCCTCGACGTCCCCTTCAAAGAACTTCGCGCAGATGTCATGTGTCTGCCTCGGTGCAACGTTGGAGAGGACCGAAATAACGCCCAGGCCGCCGCAGGCAAGGATCGGGAGGATCTGATCGTCATTGCCGGAGTACAGTTCGATACAGCCGTCCGCCATCGCCATCATCTCGATCGTCTGGCTGATATTCCCGGTCGCATCCTTGATTCCGACGATGTTCGGAACTTCTCTGCAGAGAGTGACCGCTGTCTTCGGCAGGATATTGCAGCCGGTGCGGCTCGGTACGTTGTACATGATGACCGGAAGCGTAATGGATTCCGCGACCATCTTGTAATGGCGGATCAGGCCCTTCTGCGTCGCTTTATTATAGTAGGGAGTCACGACGAGGACCGCATCTGCTCCGGCCTCCTCCGCGGCCTTCGAGAGCATGATCGCAGTATCGGTGCTGTTGGATCCGGTTCCGGCAATGACCGGAACTCTTCCCGCGACCTTCCGAACGCAGTAGCGGATCACATCAACATGCTCTTCCTCAGACAGCGTTGCCGACTCGCCCGTCGTTCCGCAGACGATGATCGCGTCCGTTCCGTTTTCGATCTGGAAGTCAATAAGCTTTGCAAATTCATCGTAATTCACTGAGCCGTCTGCATAGAACGGCGTTGCAATAGCTACACCTGCACCCTTAAAAATTGCCATTTTGTTTTCTCCTCTAAAACTGTTTTTTATAGTCTGCATTCAAGAACGCCTCAGCGTTCTTGCCGCGCCGCGCATGGTGCGAAGCACCTTCCTCTTTGCGCGGCTGCGATCCGCCGTGCCTAAGCATGCGTAACAATGCCCCAGTGGAGCATTGTGTAGCTGAGGCTTTTATCTCAGCGGGGGATTGAAACCCGCCACTGAGACTGGCAGGATATTGTTTTACCCGCCGCTTGTAGAAGCGGGGGTCTTCCCCACTGAGATAAAAAAACGCCGCCCTGTACGGGAGCGACGCTGAATAAGCAGATAATCCCGGATAGCGCCCCACCTCTCGATGACAGTCATACGGTTCTTGGCCGCATGCCCAGGAATCCGGTCTCAGGTCCCGGACCCTTCGGCGGAGTCCCCTTTTCTCACACGTCTTCCGCTTCCTGATGCGTCGGTGTGCCTACTCTTGTCCCCCGCAACCTCTATCTCTGTATCTTTACATAACATATCTAATTTGACGTAGTTTGTCAACCACCAGATATCGGATAAATTATGTACTAAAACTCCCCACCACAGACTCCCGGGGGAAGTTTCAGTAATGTCCCCGTATTCTTCAGGCCCCTGTTTCAGGGATGTCTTTCCGTTTCAGACAGATTCTGCGCCGCATCCGGGACGTCAGCTGCCCCGGCGCCGGGCACTTCTTTCTCCTTCTTATGTGTTTCCGTTTCGCCCCCGTGCGATATATCTCCGTCCTCCGGACTCCCGAGGGCCTTCTCCTCCCTCAGATTCTTCTTCCGCTCAAGGAAGGGCAGGAACACCTCATCATAGAGGAACGTCATAATGGCTGCGAACGGAATGGCAAGAAGGATGCCGATCACACCAAAGATCTTGCCGCCGAGAATGATCGTGATCAGGATAACGACTGCGGACACCCCGAGCGACTCGCCGAAGAGCTTCGGCTTCAGGATGTAGCCGTCGAAAGTCTGCAGGACCAACGTAAATACAATGAAGATGAGAGCGTGCATCGGATCGATCAGGACAAGGATGAACGCGCCGATCGCTCCGCCGATGATCGGTCCGAAGGTCGGAAGCAGATTCGTCACGCCGACAACAAGTGAAATCAGAGCGATATACTCCATCCCCGTCAGGAGCATAAAGACCGCGTTGATCGTACCGATGATCATCGCATCAAAAATATTACAGCCGATATAACGGATCAGGATCCTGTGACATCTCGCCAGGAACGTGCTGTGCCGCTCATATGTCTCCTCTGTCAGGGCAGCGCGTCGAAGCTTTTCAATTGCCCTGAGGATCCCGCTCTTTCCCATCAGGAAGTAGACCGCCAGAATGAATCCGATCCCGATGTTAAAAAGCGCACTCCCCATATTTACGGAGGCCGACAGGATCCGGTTGAGCAGGGCGGGGACATTGCCCATGACACTGTTCAATGCATCACTGATCGAATCCGTGATCTCTGTAATATCGATCCTGAACTTCGCTGCCAGCTGATCCAGCTCCGCGAGCAGTTCCTGCGAAGAGCCGACGTACGATCCCATATTGGCGGCCAGACTGGAAATGCTCTCAGCCAGTGACGGAATGAGCGCCAGGAAAAACAGCACCAGGAGCGCCACAAAGACCAGGACCGCAAAAATGACAGAGATGTTATACCTGAGACTGTCCTTCTTTACTTTTTTCAGGGCACGCTCCTCAAAAAAGATGACGACCGGATTCAGGAGATACGCCAGGACTGCGCCGATAATGATCGGGAAAAGCAGCCCTTCGATCGAGTAGACGATGTTCATAAACGAGCTGAAATTCGACAAAAAAACGAAGAGCAGGACAGCCGAACACGTCGCCAGCGTATAGGCAGCCCAATTATTCTCCATCATCTTCTTAAAATTTTTCACACCATACCTCCCGAAAAACTGCTGCTGAGCCTTTGATCTCTGACACTTACTTTGTTTCCCGTACGAAAGAGAAGCTTCACCTTACGTATTTATCCCGCTGCACAAATCACGGGAATTCCGCACCGGAGATCAAAGACCGACATCCATGAAGATCGGCGCTCCGGCTGTCTCGGCAAATGCTGCTGCAGCCGCCGGCGCCCCGGACGAATCCTTGTCACGATCTGCATTGTTGCCCGTCTCGCCCGTGTTCAGATTCGGATAAAAGCTTGTATAGATCTGGTCTCCGATGAAGCACAGGACCAGTACCGTAAGGATCGGCACGATGACCTTGAGCGGGATCTTCCTGATCAGGTCATCAAGATACGGTCCCAGAGCATAGGTCACCGCAACACCCGCCAGCGCAAATACCAGAAGCCCTTCCGCGCAGATCCTTCCGTGCAGGTTCAGGAAATATCCCTGGTAATTCCAGTAGCTCCTGCCCTTGAACACTTCGCAGTACCATCCGCTGAAATACTCCAGCACGCCGCAGAGAACGACGGTCAGGATCGTAAGAAGCCACGGCTTGCTGCGTGCTCTGTAGAGAACGATCAGAACGATCAGTGCGCCCGTCCCGTAGATCGGGAGCCACGGCCCGTGGAGCGTTCCCCTGTTCGCGAATTCATGATGGGTGATAAAATGCAGCGTTACTTCCCAGATCCAGCCGACCATAGCGAAAATGAAGTACATCGCGACCAGCGACGAGATCGTATAATGCCTGTTGTAGCTGACATTGCTGCCGGTCTTGCGTCTCTTCTTTACCGGGACAGGGAACAGGCGGGCCGGATACACCTCCCCGCGGACCTCCTCTGCAAGGCTGCGATACTTCTGCTCATGAAGCTCTGCCTCCTCGAACTCCTTTTCCTCCGGTGTAAGTCTTAAGATGATCCCGAACCAGCTCGCGAGAATTCCCGGTATCCCTTTCAGCGGGGCAGGTCTCGGCATTTCTTTATCGAGCTCCTCGATCACATCGGGATAGACCTGTCTGATCGCACTGTCCCCGGCTTTTTCATAGAGATATCTGTCGTTCAGCTTGTCCGCATTTTTAATTCCGAGCTTTTTCGCCTCATCGCGGTAGGCGGCATAATACTCCGAATTTGTCGCGACCATATACGGATTTACGAAGAAAATGTCAAGAACATGGTATGTAATAAATCCAAGGATCGACCATCCGAGAAAAGACAAGTCGAGGACAAAGCACTCCCACTTATGTCCGTCCATCATTTTTCTGGAAAGCGTGATCACTTCATTGGGTTTCATATCCGGATTCTCGGCAACGATATAAGGAACCATCCGATACGAGTATTCCTTAATGACCCCGCCTATGATCGTCAGGCGCCAGAGTGTCTTGTAAATGAAGCAGAGACCCATGGTCTTTACGACTTTCCACCAGCACCGCAGACGGATGATATAGTTGAACCTTCCAAGGACCAGCTTGTCGTAGGTCCTGGCCTCGAGAAAGAAGCGCCGTTCTACAACGATCATTATATTTTCAATCCAGAACAGGAAGAACGTGGTCGCCAGTATGAAGCCGAGCGCCATAAGAAACAGACTGATTTCACCATCCCCGGAAAAACTGGTGATCGCCGTGAGGAGAACGACCCAGATATGGCCTGTGGAAAAATTGTCCACCAAACCTGCAAAGACACCGTTCGTCGTGCCGAACGCGGATCTTTTGTCACTGCTGTCCCGAAGCTCCTGTTCTTTCTGCTGAATGGCCTGGATCGTTTCCGGCAGACCTTTCTTCACTGCTGAGTAGATAAAATCATAAAAGCTGGTCCCATCACTCACACCGTACCTCTGATCCAGATCTTCTGCCACCCCATCATCGGAGAGGAGCTGTTCCAGTTCCTCCGTATCCGACGTACTTTCAATGACGTCCAGCGAAGAAGCAAACTCCACATTAAAGAAAGCGAGGATCAGGCAGAGGACTACCAGGACCCAATAATGCTTTTTCAGGACTTTTTTTGCGGCACCCTTCATTTCCTTTCGCGAAAGCTTTTTCTTTTCCATACCTCTTCTCCTCCCATATTCCCGGTGACCCTGACAGGATCATTCTTTCACAGGACCGGTTCCGCTCCTCAGGAGCACAATCTGTCCGATTCTCTCCCCTGAGGGCCGTCATCTATCGCTCTTCTCTGTAATGCACGTGCACCGGATGCCGGACAATTATCCTAATGTAAAAAAACTGCCCGGAGCTGCACCCGATTTCTTCATTTTCAGGATGCCTTTCTCCGGGCAGGCCAGCCTTCTAGTAAGTTATCTCGCGTTCAACGATCGGATCAGCGGGCTCGACTTTTTTCTTTTCACTCTCTGTCCTGCTCTCCGAAGAGTTCGTCAGGGACGTCGTATCCACCCCATGCCGCTCCAGATAAGCTTTATATTCTTCAGTTGTGGGGTCGAACTCAGAGATCTGTTCCATGAATTCAGATTTCTTGTTGAGCTCTGCCATGAGCTTCTGCCCATAGACCTCAAACAGTGTAGGCTCCAGCGAAAAGAGATTCACACCGAGGCCGAGACGGTCCCCCTCGATCTGCACGCCCATGGCAGCGAGTGTCGTCGGGAAATTATCCAGCGTTGTATACGTTCTGTAGGCGTTCGCACTCTCAGGCGACACCGCGGAATTGATATAGGCCGTATATACTCTCCGATTATAATCGTGGTCTACGTCATCGCAGAAATCGGAGTCCATCGTCGTGTGATCGCCGCAGAGCACGATCGTGGTATTCTCATAGAAATCCTGTTCCATGATCCACTCTACAAATTCTGTCACCTGACGTGAAGAGCAGGCCATGACATTTGCGTATTGGTTCTTGCCGAACTCACGGCCGCAGTACTCGCACGGGAAGCCATCCTCGAAATGCGTATCGACTGTCAGCAGTGTCAGGTTGAACGGTTCGTCCTTCTCTGCAAGACTGAGCAATTCATCCTTCGCGTGGTCGAACAGTCTCCAGTCGAACATGCCCCATGTATTGTCAAGATCGGAATTTCTGATCCAGCCCTTTTTCTCCGCGTAGATCAGATCCTTGATCTTATAATCCCCATGCTCTTTAAAATAAAGATCCCTTCCTGCGAAAGCCGCATCCGATCCGAGGAAGAACACCTGATTATACCCCTGATCCTCCAGGATATCCCCGATCGTCGTGATGGAAGGGAAGAAATGATCCTGGGTCCCCATCTCATTCATGGAGCCGTGACCGTCAAAAATCGTCGCTTTGAGACCTACCTGAAGCGGAAGACCGCTCGTCTGGGCAAAAAGACCGCCCATCGTAAAGGTCGCGCCGGGGACGACATAGCCTCCGTTCAGTTCATTCTTTGATCCGGCAAAGCATTCATTTTCCAGACCGAGCTCCGTGAGCTCCGGAATCACATTTTCAGAGAAGCCGCCTCCGCTCTCCCTGTCGGAATAGGTCATCTCCATCGATTCCAGGAAAATGTAGACCAGGTTCCTCTTCTGCTCGGGGAAAGTGATCTCCACGTCATCGGGATCCACATACTTTGTCTCGATGAAGTCAGAATCAGCATTCTGATTTTTGAGATACGTTCCGATATCCAGTCTCATCCACGCGCTTCGGACGCCGACCACAATAACCAGGATCGCAACCAGATACTCCACCAGAAGGAAGATATTATACCAGCGGTATCTCTGGGCGTAGATCGTCAGGACCGTGATAAGGAGCATGATCGCAGCCGTCGGTACGATGCACTGTGCGATGAATGCGTTGATGACATTTCCGCCGGTCCCTTCGAGCGGTGCCGTAAGATGATAAATGATCTCATCGATCTGCAGAGTTCTCCAGTAACTGAATGCCCATCGCTCGGCAAGGATCGTGAAAACAGCGGCAAGGACCAGGATCAGAGCGATAATGATCAGTACGATGCGTATAATTTTATGAAGCAGAGAAGGTCTTACCTCATCAAAGTCCTCCCAGGACTCATATCGGTCTCTTCTTCCGCGACCATGTGCTTTAAATCTACTGAAACCCATTCTTACCTCTGAACGGTCCGACCAACCGCCCTAAAAAGTCAAAACATCAAAACAAAGTGTGCATAGCACACCACTGCAGCAATTATTCAATGAGAGGTCTCCGGGATTTCTTACTTTCACACGGCTCACTGTGCATAAAGCTGCATATCAGCCGGTGCCCGATCGTAAGCGCACGGTAACGGACTGTGCATCCTGATCCCGATGAACCACTTCAATATAATAATAGAATACCTTCCGCTGTGCAATACACAACTTTTTCTTTCTGTCGTCTTTCGTCCGATTGAACAATAAAAGGATTGTCATCACACAGCCTGACCGTCATAGTTATTCATCCGGAAACTTATAGAGAACGGTGCGGCCTTCCGCAAGCGTGGCCTTCAGATCAATGATCCGCTGATTGGACGACCCGCGGAAACGGAGAGTGATATCCTTTTTTGCCTGCACGAACTCTCCGTCGACCAGGACATCGATCCTCGAGAGCATCTCGTCCGTCACCGCACATCTCGCCCTGCTCTCCTTCAGAAGATCCGTTTCCAGCGTATACCCCGTATAGCACCAGATCGTTTTTTTCGGCATCTCATTGTTGATCCTTCGGAGCAGATAGACCAGCTCCCTCTGATTGGCCGGTTCGAACGGCTCTCCGCCGAGCAGGGTAAGCCCCTTCACGTATCCCGGCTTCAGGGCTTCAATAATCTCCATCTCTGTTTCCCAGGTATATTTCTGCCCGTAAGCAAAATCCCATGTCTCCGGCTGAAAGCACCCGGGACAGTGATGCGTACAGCCGCTCACGAACAGTGTGACACGGACGCCGATCCCGTTCGCTATATCTGTCTTTTTCAGTTCTCCATAATTCATAGTGTCTCCCCCTCCAAAGCTGCGGCTCTCATACCTTTTTCTTTCTGTCTCCTTATTATAGCAGAACGAACGCACAAAGGATACAGTTATAAAAAAACCGCTGTATATGACCGGCTCCTTCACGTCCACAGTCATATACAGCGGTTCTTCTTACAAATTTGAAAGTCCGTCAAACGGTTCCTGTTTTTTTATCCGAATACAACGACCGGAGTTCCGACACTCATCTGTTCGAAGAGCACCTCCGCGATCGTCTCCGGGAGATTTACACAGCCATGTGAACCATTTTCCATATAAATATCTCCGCCGAACGTCGTTCTCCATGTAGCGTCATGCATGCCGATTCCGTTATCAAGATCATAGGGCAGCCAGTACTTGACAAGCGTGTAGTATGATCTCGTGACACCGTCCGGAAGGAGCGGACCCAGCATCGTAACATAGGTCTCTTTATTCTGCAGATAGTAAATCCCCCGCGGTGTCGGAGTGCTGTTCTCAGACCCTGTCACGATCTCACTCTCCACGACCAGCTGGCCATTATTATAATAGAAGAGATGCTGATTCGCGAGATCGAGTTCGACGTATGTATTCCCGATACCGAGATCGGCGGGGGTAAGGCTTACGTCCATGGAATAGATCGGCGGGCGCTCGGTGCTTGTATGATTCACGACCTCATTATAAAGCTGTTCAGCCTCCGCGGCCTGATCGATCTGAACACCGTTCGTGGTGATCTGTGCACCATTGCCCTGCGCGCTTCCGATCTCGACGATGCCGCTCAGTGTGGACTGGAAGGAGACCGTGTTCTTCACTTTGTCCACTTCCGCCGCCATCTGTGCTACATAGGCATTGACATTGTTCCTTATAACAGTGTCATCGAGGTAGTATCCGCCGTTCTCATCGCGGCTGATCCAGCCGATCAGGGTCGAGGCATCCAGCGTCTTCGTTCCGTTCTTCAGCGTATGAGTGATGCTCGTCTGCAGGAACGCATTCAGCTCGTCTCTCATCGCGATCAGATTGGGATTGTCCGCATAGACGACCGGCTGTTCGTAGGCATTGACATTTGTGGAAATGTCCACACTCTGCACGCCGCTCGTAATTGCCTCCTCGATTGACGCAAGGACGACATCGTAACGGATCATCGATCCCTGCGTCTCCCCGACGATTGCAAAAGAGTTGTTCTCGACCTGAAGATAAGCGTTCGTCGGCGCCATCTGACTGCCGATCTGCAGTTCCGGAAGGGAACTGATCCGCGCGTCCAGCATCTCCGGGCTGTAGGTGGTCGCCTCACTGACGGTGAACGTGTGGACTTTCCCCATCTTTCCGGAAAGCCATCCCAGTCTGTCCTGATGATCGACCAGATCCTGCACGCCGCCGGAGGGGGCATATGCGTATCCGAACTCATCCCCGGAAACAGTCTCCTGCCGACCTCCGCGGAAAGTCAGTGTGAGCGAAAAATTCTCGACTCTCTCACGGATCTCTGATTCGACCTCAGCGGCCGTCTTGCCGCCCGCATTGATTCCATTGATGATTGTCCCTTCAATAAAGCGGTCTTTGTAGGTCCCCGCCACGATCAGGAACGCAGCCCCAAGAGAAACTAAAAGAACTGCCAATACTATAAGAAGTTTTACATACAGCGGAACGGATACTCTTCCACGCCTTGCAGCCGTTCTCCGGTTCCTTCCCGATGAACGGCTCCTCTTATGCCCTGAAGAGCCTGCTCTGTCACGAAGAGCGATATCCATTATTACCTCCCACAAACTGAAGTCTATCTTTGCAGTGCCATTCGCATTCCGCCTGCGCTCCATGCTCATTGCATACAGGCACCGTTTGGTAAACGAAATTTTTTATGTCGCAGTCGTTTCACATGCATTACTGCTTTCATCTGTTCATCAGAAAGCGTTCGGAAAACCGCACTTATTTGGCGGGTCTCTCACTGTGAAACCGTGACCATTGTACTTCAAACAAAATAAAAAGACAACGGTCTCGAATCATTTTCAAGCTTATGTACAAAAAGAAGACCAATTTTCATCGATTATGATGGATTTTGACCATTTGACAATTGTTCGTGCAAATGCGCGAACCCTCATCCACATATTGTGTTTTTCATTATATCACACATCAAGTTCTTGTGCCCTTCTTTCGCTCCGGATACGTTAATCCGTAAATTTTGCAGAAAAATTCTCAGAATATGCGAATTCTTCAGATCTGACCTGCACCGTGCCTGTTCCTGAATCTGATAAAATAGGTAAGTTCAAGGACGCAGCACGTCATCCAGCCCACCGGATAACCGAAACCGACGACATGGGGTGTATAGGCGATCCTGCTGCCGATGAACAGATAAATCTGCCGGATCAGAACAAAACACAGAAGCATGCAGAACATCGGTACCCTGGATTCTCCTCTTCCCCTGAGCGCTCCGGCCAGAACGTGGTTGACCGCGTTGAACATCAGGAAGTACGTGTTCATGCGCAGAAAGAGCACGCCGTAATAGATGACCTCCTCATCGTTCGTGAAAAGCGCTGTCGCCTGCGGCGCGAGTACGATCAGGATCGTCGCGATGACCGCCGTCACTCCGACCGCCATCTGGATCGACCTTGCCGCTCCCTTATTGGCCCGCTCGAGTTTTTCCGCCCCGATATTCTGGCTGACAAAGGTCGTAGCTGCCTGGCTGAGCGAATTGATCGGCAGGAAAATGAAAGAATCCAGCTTGTTATAAGCCCCCCATCCGGCCATGCACCCGGAGCCGAATCCGTTGATATAGGACTGCACGAACACGTTGGATACGGATGTGATCACGGACTGAATCCCTGTCGGCAGACCAATCGCGAAAATCATCTTAAGGATCGGCAGATCGATCTTAAGATCCGTGAGGGTCAGCTTGTAGATATCCTCCGTTCTCAAAAGAAGCAGGAGGACAAGGAAGGCCGAAAGGAACTGCGAAATGATCGTCGCATAGGCCGCCCCGGCAATTCCCGTTTTCATCACAATGACGAAGAAGAGGTCAAGTACGGTGTTCAGAAGGCTCGTAAAGATCAGGAAGTACAGCGGTCTCTTTGTATCCCCCACTGCTCTCAGGATACCGCTCCCCATATTATAGAGAAGGAGACCCAGCGCCCCTCCGAAATAGATCTCCAGATATACTTTGGCCTGTGGGAACACATCCTCCGGCGTCTGCATGAGTTTCAGCATGGCCGGGACGAGCACGAACCCTGCTAGCGTAAAGAAGAATCCGAAAAGGATCGTGACCGCGATCACAGTCTCCACGGTCCGGTGAAGTTCCTTCAGTTTCCGGGCTCCGAAATACTGGCTGATCACAACACCGCCGCCGATAGAGAATCCGTTAAAGAAAAAGATCATGATGTTGACGATCATGGTCGTCGAGCTGATCGCAGCCAGCGCCTCTTTTCCGACGAAATTACCGACGACGATCGAATCCACCGTATTGTACAGCATCTGGAAGACATTTCCGAAGAGAAGAGGGAGCGCGAATGCAGTCAGATGCCCGGCAATCGACCCCTCTGTCATATCCCGGACGGTCGACTTCTTCCGAAGTTCCGCGTTCTCCGTTCTCTTCGTCTCCTCCGGCATCTCCGCCTTCTTCCTTATCTCCGTCTCCTTCGGCATTTCCGCCTTCTTCCTTATCTCTGTCTCCTCCGGCATTTCCGCCTTCTCAGGTTCCTCCGGCATCCCGGTCTCTTTCAGTATTTCTGTCTCCCCGTCTTGTCGGGCTGTTTGGTTATTTTTCTCTGCAGTACTCTCAAAACGCATGACAAACAACCTCCAAATCAGGTAAGGAGTTCCAGGAGCTCCTCTCTGCTGAAAGCCGCGGACGACACACCGTCCGCCTGCAGGATATCATCGGCCAGCTGCCGCTTGCTCTCCTGCATCTCTACTATTTTCTCCTCGATCGTCCCCTTGACGATCAGCTTATAGACATTGACGACCTTCGTCTGTCCGATCCGATGAGCTCTGTCCGTTGCCTGATCCTGGACAGCGAGGTTCCACCACGGATCGTAGTGAATGACCACATCCGCGCCGGTCAGATTGAGACCCGTACCGCCCGCCTTCAGAGAGATCAGGAACAGCGGGACCGTCCCGGCATTAAACTTGCGAACGAGCTCGATCCTCCGCTCCTTGGGCGTAGCTCCTGTGATCTTATAATATTCGATTCCCTTCTTTTTGAGCTCCTCCTCCAGTTTCCCGAGCATCGTTGTGAACTGGGAAAAAATGAGCGCCCTGTGCTCCCCGTCGATCAGGGAGTCAATGAGTTCCAGACAGAGCTCCTTCTTCGCTGACTGCCCGTCATAGTCCTCGAACAAAAGGGACGGATCACAGCAGATCTGCCGGATATGGGTGAGTTCCGCGAGGATCTCGATTTTCCCTTTCCGGAAATCAGACTCATCTGCGGTCTGCAGCTTTTTCCGCATGCGGACGACCTGCCCGTCGTAGAGCTTCTGCTGCTTACTTTCCATATGTGCGTACCGCAGCTCCTCAAGCTTCTCCGGCAGGTCTTTCAGGACTTCATTCTTCTTCCTGCGCAAAATGAAGGACGTCACCATTCTGCGAAGCCTCCCGCGCGCCTCCTCATCTCCGGACTTCACGATCGGCGTCTCGATCCCCGATCGGAATTCTTCAAAGGAGTACAGGAGCCCCGGCATCAGGAAATCGAAAATACTCCAAAGCTCCGTGAGCCGGTTCTCGATCGGCGTTCCTGTCAGGGCATAGCGCGTATCCGCGCGGATAAGCTTCAGGGACTTCGCCGCTGCGGTATTGTGATTCTTGATATATTGGGCTTCATCCGCGACGAGGAATCGGAACTGCGCGCCCTCATACATTGAGATATCCCGTTTCAGAAGGTCATATGATGTGATCAGAACATCCGCATCCTCCCGATTCTCAATGATTTCCTTCCGCTCCTTTCGGGTCCCCGTGACCGTTACGGCCTTCAGACTGTCCGCAAATGTCCGGATCTCTTCCTTCCAATTGTAGACCAGAGAGGCAGGCGAGACAATGAGAGACGGACGCCTCTCCTCCGGATTCTCATTCCTGACGGCGAGAAGCACTGTGATGACCTGCAGTGTTTTGCCGAGGCCCATATCGTCAGCCAGAATCCCTCCAAAATGGTGGGCATCCAGAGTCCGAAGCCATCGGTAGCCGGTCACCTGATACCTTCTCAGTGTCCCCCTGAGGGTCGCAGGGACCTCAAAATCCGCTTCCTCGATCGTCTTGAATTCCTTGATCAGGGCTTTGAACCGGCTGTCCCTCGCGGCATAAAGATCCTGGGACTCCTCCATCATCTTATCGAGATAGAGCGCCCGGTAGGCGGGAATGTGCATTTTTCCGGCGACAAATTCCTTCAGGGGAATATTCACAGCTGCAAGCATTTCCGAGAGATCCGCGACGGATTCATTTTCATCCAGCTTAAAGAAATCGCCGTTCTTAAGTGTTATATATTTCTTTTTCTTTCGATAACTGTAGAGTATATCGAGGAGCTCGTCAGGCGAAAGGTCCGTTGACCTGACCGTCAGATCAAGCAGACCGTCCGAGACGCTGAGGCCAATATCGAACCGGGTCCTTTTGCGGATCCGAAGAGCGCGGAACCGTTCTGTCATCCGCACCTCGCTCCGCTTCATGATCTCTGGAATTCCCCGGTCAAGCAGATCAAAGACAAGGTCACTTTCCTTCGGCGCGAAAAGAATGCGGTACTGCGGATCGTAATTTGTCAGATACCGCCTGAGAAGGTCGAGCATCCCATGCTCCTCCTCAAAATTCCGGAAAGTCTCATTCCCGTTCCCGGCAAGATGATCCGTCAGCAGAAATCTTATTGAATCATAGAAGACATCGCAGCGCCCGATTATACTTCCGGAATCCACATCAAAATATGTGATGAACTCCGGCTCCGGGGCAAGAATGGTCCCGATTTCCGCTTCTACTTCGGGCGAAGACTCGATTTTTACGGTATTCTTAAGTTCGGGCAGCGCCCGCCTGTAAAAATCGGAAAGATAGGAACGCCCGATCATGATCCGTATATATCCTCCGTGCTCTGCCTCGAGGATCGGGCGCAGAAGGGTATACCTGTCATCAGGCACCCGGTTCAGGGCTCCCTCCGAGATGTAATAGGCATGTCCGATTCCTTTGATCATTTCCGGCACATCTCCTGTCAGGAGGATTCCCTCGATAACACCGCTTCTTCCCCTGTTCAGTTCCATCCGAAGCGTTATGGAAAGATCGCGGACACCGAATTTGACTGCGCTCTTCTTTTTCCCGCCCCCTGTCCTGTCCGTGAACTCGAGCGCCTCCCCGAGCGCCGCGTCAAAAAACTTATCGAGTGTCTGCCCTTCAAGGACGATCATATCCTTCGTGCGGGATATCTCGGAATTATAGTACCGTGCATTCTTTATCCTGGATTCGAACTGACTGATCTGTACCTTTTCATCCTGAAGGAAATTATCGATAAAAGAATTCCACTTTTCAGATTCCGGAAGCAGATACTCCCTGCCAAGCGTGAGCTCGGTCTTTGTGCCGAAACGCATCTGCCCGCCCTGTCTCATCGCTTCCGCAAACTCGTTCAGATCCTTAATTTTATAATACTTGCCGGCTCCTGTGCGAAAGCAGGCAGAAAGTCCGCTCTCATCGAGCGTGAGATAGGGTATGATTGAAAGGGAAGGTACAATATTCTGATCCGGCTCTTTCTTCGCTCCGGTGATCTCAGAAAGAAAATGAAGACCGGACAGATTTGTGGCATCCCCCGGATTATACTTTTTCAGATACTCCTGCAAAAGGCAGACCGCAGCCATCTGATGTTCACAGGCCGGTTCATCCCTTCCGTAATACCGTGCATTGCGGCAGCCCCACTCAGTACATGTAGATGTTAAAATGTGTTCCCGACCGAACAAAATACGCACTTCCCAGTCGGAATAAAAACTTTTCGATTCGCCTGTCAGGACCGCTGTGCCGGTCAGCTCCTCGGATCCCCAGCCTTCATTGTACCTCAGAGAGACCCTGATCTCCGGATTTTCACGCCTGATATACTCCTGCGCTTTCCTTCTGACCGACGCCGTACTTCTCAGATCATACAGAAAATTTTCATAGTTAAAATAGTGGTAGTCGGAAGGAACGAACAATGTCCCTCCCTCATCATTTCTGCGGCCTGCGATCTCTTTTTCCTGCAGTCCGCAGAGCGCCGGGAGCATCTCCGCAGCAGGATCTTTCTGCCCGGAAACTCCTGCGCCTTTATTCAAATCTGATGAACCGGTCCAATCCCCGTGCTTTTTCCCCATAAAAGTTCTCCACTTATACTGTGCGTGTAAAAAAATATAACAGACACTTTAATTTGCTGCCCCGTGTCCGTCATCTCCCGACGGATCAGCGCTCGACATTTTCCGCTTTCCTATCCTTCCCGGCTCCATTCCAAACGTTTTCCATTTCTTATCAGAGATTTTCCGGATCTTCAGGAAGAATCAATGAAGATTAGCTGTAATTATAGCACACACGTCCCATTAAGGTACAGTACAGGACGGAACCGACCTCCGGCGAGTACGATCCGGCCGGCCTTAAAAAGAAAAAATCTGACCGCATTCTCAAAGAAAGCGGCCAGATTGTAAATTATTATTAATTTATCAAAGATGGAGAACTCTCTCCTTGATCTCCTGTGTCCGTCCCTGATTCCAGTACTGCGTTCCGATGTATCCGCAGGTCCTTCTGGCGACGTTCATCGTGTTCTGATCGCGGTTCCCGCAGTTCGGGCACTCCCAGACCAGCTTGTCGTCCTTGTCAGTGACGATCATGATCTCTCCGTCGTATCCGCACTTCTGGCAGTAGTCGCTCTTGGTGTTGAGCTCCGCGTACATGATGTTGTCATAAATGTACTCAATGACTGCCAGGACCGCGTCGATATTGTTCGACATATTCGGGACTTCGACATAGCTGATCGCTCCGCCCGGAGACAGCTCCTGGAACTCGGATTCGAATTTCAGCTTCGTGAAGGCGTCGATCTCCTCTGTGACATGAACATGATAGCTGTTCGTAATATAATTCCGGTCTGTGACCTCCGGGATCTGACCGAAGCGCTTCTGCAGGCACTTCGCGAACTTATAGGTCGTGGACTCGAGCGGTGTTCCATAGAGGCTGAAGGAAATATTCGTCTCAGCTCTCCACTTCGCGCACTTGTCATTCATGAACTGCATGACCTTCAGTGCAAAATCCTTGCCCGCCGGATCTGTGTGGGATACGCCCTTCATATACTTCGTGCACTCGCACAGGCCTGCGTAGCCGAGAGAGATCGTTGAATAGTTGTTGAAGAGGAGCTTATCGATCTTCTCCCCCTTCTTGAGCCTGGACAGGGCGCCGTACTGCCAGAGGATCGGAGCAACATCCGACGGCGTCCCGAGCAGTCTCTTATGACGGCACATCAGCGCTCTGTAGCAGAGCTCCGTCCGTTCTTCCATAAGCTTCCAGAAAGTCTCCTCATCCTTTCCGGATGAGCAGGCGACGTCGACAAGGTTCAGCGTCACGACGCCCTGATTGAAGCGGCCGTAATACTTGTGCTCTCCGTTCTCTCCCAGGCCTTCCTTGTCCGGTGTGAGGAAGGATCTGCAGCCCATGCACGGATAGACGTCACCGTTCTTATACTCTCTCATCTTCTTCGCGGAGATATAATCCGGGACCATTCTCTTGGCCGTGCACTTTGCAGCGAGACGTGTCAGATAGTAATATTTCGAATCTTCGTAGATGTTGTCCTCATCCAGAACATAGATGAGCTTCGGGAATGCCGGTGTGATCCAGACACCCTTCTCATTCTTGACGCCCTGAATGCGCTGTCTCAGCATTTCCTCGATGACCATCGCGAGGTCATCTCTCAGCTGTCCTTCCGGCACCTCATCCAGATACATATACACTGTGATGAACGGAGCCTGTCCGTTGGTCGTCATGAGCGTGATGACCTGATACTGGATCACCTGAACGCCGCGGTTGACTTCCTTGCGGACGCGCATCTCGGCGATGCTGTTGATCTGCTCTTCTGTCGCCTCCATATGAGACTCGGCGAACTCCTCGCGGACTTCCTTGCGGAATCTCTGACGGCTGACTTCTACGAAAGGAACCAGATGGGACAGCGTGATGCTCTGTCCGCCGTACTGGGAACTGGCGATCTGTGCAATGGCCTGTGTCGCAATGTTGCAGGCCGTCGCGAAGCTGTGCGGCTTCTCGATCATCGTCTCGGAGATGACCGTGCCGTTCTGGAGCATATCCTCGAGATTGACCAGGCAGCAGTTATGCATGTGCTGTGCAAAATAGTCGGAGTCATGGAAGTGGATAATGCCCTCCTCATGCGCACGGACTACTTCGTCCGGAAGAAGGAATCTTCTCGTCAGGTCGCGGCTGACTTCTCCGGCCATATAATCGCGCTGTACACTGTTGACAGTCGGATTCTTGTTGGAGTTCTCCTGCTTCACTTCCTCATTGCTGCACTCGATCAGGCTGAGGATCTGGTCATCCGTCGTATTGGCCTGGCGTACAAGCGCATGCTTATAGCGATAGGTGATATACTTTCTCGCCACCTCGTAGCGTCCGGCACCCATGATGCCGTTCTCGACCATGTCCTGGATCTCCTCGACATTGGCTGCGCGGGTAAGACTCTTGCAGTTATCTTCGACTTCGCGCTCAATGTCCTTGATCTGGCTGTTGCTCAGCCTCATCTTTTCAGAGACTTCCTTATTCGCTCTCTCTATCGCGGCAGTGATCTTGCGACCGTCGAAAATCATTTCCTTACCGCTTCTCTTAATAATCTTCATAATTAATTCCACTCCTCCGCATGCTGCCGGACATTGCCTCAGGCTGTCCGATTCACGCCCTTCACATAGTCTGAATTGTCTTACAATTACTATGATTCCGGTGTATCTTTTTGACACCAGATTGTGTGCCTTTCCCCAAAAAAGACACTATATCTTGTGGTGCATAAAAATGATACTCTATGAAGGTATGGATTTCAAGAGGTAAAATTATACAAAAAGGGATTGAAAGGTTGTCTGTACTTTCTATAAGATTATTCTTGACAAATAAAATGTTATCTGTTTGTGGCGCTGCAGATCACAGGAAAGAGACGAAAGCGGGCGTCATAATGACCGCGATCACGACAAGAAGCATCAGCATTGTGGGAAAGATCAGCTTTGTTCCCGCCTTCTCCCCCAGGATCCTGGCCTTCCGTTTTCTCTCCTCGAAAGCCTCCTCCGCCTCCCCGGACAGGAGATCGATCAGTTCCCGGCTCCCCCTCCGCATGTTCTGAACAAGGAGGGCTGCAAATGTCCGGTATCTTATCTCGCAGGCCCTGCGCCCCATATTTTCATAAGCCTCTGTCTCGGAAAGCCCCTTTTCCATATCGGTGCACAGGCGGAGGATCTCCTCGAACCCTTCCCGCCGCCGTCCGCCGTTCTTCAGACTGTCCTTATAATCGGACGCCATCAAGAGAAAGGCACTTCGCATGCTGAGACCCGCACAGAGCAGAAGCACGAGTTTGCTCACGATATGCGGGTAGTCCAGAAGCAATTCCTCTTTTTTCTTCTCTGCGTCCGCTTCCCGGTTCCGGATCCCGGAAAAAATAAGGAGGATCGACAGAATGAAGCCCGTAAGGAGCAGCGACAGACCTCTGTCTCCGCCGGCCCTCTCCCAGACCGCGCTCTTCCCGTCAATGGCATCCGGAAGAATGAGGTTCTCATTTTCAGGACTGTTCTCAGAGGCGATCGCTTCGAGGATCTGCTTCCTGCGCGACTCAGAATCCGTAAGATTCCGCGGATAGACGCAGATCCGCAGCTCCTCTTCCCGGATATCCTCCCCGAAGGCGATGGCAGCGGTCAGTGTGACCGGCGTCCCTTTCGGATCCGCCGTATCGAGAAGAGTCCCGTCCCAGTCGATCACATCCGGCCGATCGGTAAACCAGGTCACCGAAAAAGGAAGCCCGGAAAGTGCAGTCGGAAAGCGCACGTCGTCATCGACATGGTCTGCCGGCATATCTCCCAGACAGGCTTCCGGGAGCGCTTTCGCGGCACGGGCGAACATTTCCTCGATCTCCGCCTCCGTGTAAGCCCTGGGATCCACCTCGACTTTGATCTTCTCCTCTTCCTCCCCAAAACGGGCAACGAGATTCTCCGTAAAACTGATCCCGCCGTACCCCTCCCGGCGGATAAAGCCACGAAGGACGGTATCCTTTTCATAATACAGAAAACTGGCTGCCGCCGCAAGGATATTGGAAATGAAAAGCGCAATGAGCGCCGTACGCAGGACCCGGTCCGGAAGTCCGAGCGAAGAGAAGATCTTTCGGTTCAGGAAGGCGGCTGCTTTCCCGAAAAAGCCTCTGACCAGGAAAAACAGAATTCCAAATGCGGCAAGGACAGCCGCGTAGACAAAAAATATACCCATGAAAAGTCCTCCTCACACGCGGATGTCAACGATCTGTCTGCCCCAGAAGAGAGAAACGGCATAGACAAAAAGACAGGCCGTCATGACGAACGCTCCAAATGCAGTGGTATAGAGAATATCCAAAAATCCCGGTGACGTCAGCTGCATGTAGAGCAGGATCACTCCCGGCATAATGCTCATGATCCTCTGCTCATATTTTTTTGCAGCTACGCTCGTTTCGATTTCCCGCTCCACGTCCATGCGCTCTCCGATCCTCTCAGCCGTCTCCATTGTCACCTCAGCCATGTTTCCGCCCAGCTTTCTTGCAGCGTAGAAGACGGAAGCGAAATTTCCGATCTCCTCGGACCCGGAACGGACTGCAAAATCACGCAGCACTTCCTCCGCGGGGACCGAGATCCGGATCCTGGCATTGATTCGGTGTATCTCCCGAGTCATATCCGCATCCGTCCCGATGACGTCGGCAAGATTGCGCTCGGCCTCAAGGAAGGCATTTTCCACAGAGTATCCCGCTCTCAGCGAGATCGCGATAAAGCTGATCGCCTCACGAAAATCTCTCTCCAGCTTTTTTCTCCGCGCCTGTCCGAGATCCCGGATACGCACCCGATAGAGGAGGAACCCGGCGGGAAGCAGCAGAAGGAGCACAAGGAACCGCTTATAAAAGAGATAGTCGATGACCGCGACGAGGAGAAGCGACTCGAGAGCGCAGACGATCCTAGTCCTCACATCCGGCGGGCATGTGCGGTAGTCGGGACAGTCCGCTCCCAGCACATTTTCTGTTCGCGGCCGGACATGCGTCTTCTGCCGGCTTTCCGATTCCTCTGTGTCTTTTCCACGGTATCTCCTCTTGCCGCGTCCGATTACACTTTTCCCGAACAGTATCTGCGGCTTTTGCCCTTTCCCTGTGATCTTCTGCATACCCTATTCCTCCGGATTCGTTTCAATGGGATGATTTTCCAGACATCGCTCTATGCCGTCTTCACGAAGCATCACGGCCCTCGGTGAGTTCACATTTATCGGCTTACTCTGATCTTTCGGAGCCTGGAACGCTTCAGCATATTCACATTCATTAACTTCCTCTGATTTTTCTCAGCCTCTCGAGTCTCAGAGTATTCACAAGCTCACCGGTCTTTTTGAGTTCTTCCTCCCTGTCATCCCACTTGAACAGGCTGTGGATCTCTACCTCATCACGCCCCATCCCGTCCACCTCGGCGATCTCAAGCACCCTGCGCCTGCCGTCCCGAAGTCGGGAAAGATGTATTAAAAGATCGACGCCGGAGGCGATCTGCCTCCGAATCGCGGCAATCGGAATCGGGAGCGCCATGATGACCATCGTCTCGAGCCTCGAGATCGCGTCATAGCAGGAGTTTGCGTGAATGCTGCAGGAGCTGCCCTCGTGACCTGTATTGAAGGCCTGCAGCATGTCAGCCGCCTCGCCTCCGCGCACCTCCCCGACGATGATCCGGTCCGGCCGCATTCTGAGACTGGAGCGGATGAGATCCCTGATCGTGATCTCGGTATTGCCCTCCATATTCGACATTTTTGCCTCAAGGCGCACGAGATTGTCGATTCCCTGCAGCTGCAGCTCTGCGTTGTCCTCGATGGTGATGATCCTTTCATTTTTCGGAATATAGTTCGAAAGCGCATTCAGAAAAGTCGTTTTGCCTGCGCTTGTCCCCCCGCTGATCACGCTGGAGTAGCCCGCCCGGATCAGATCCTCCAGAAAGCACGCTGCCTCCTCCGTAATGCTTCCGAGACGGACCAGCTTATCCATGGTGATCGGTTCCTTCGGAAAGCGCCGGATCGTGAGGATCGGGCCGTTCAGCGCCGCCGGTGAAATGACGGCATTGACGCGGCTCCCGTCAGTAAGACGGGCGTCCACAATAGGGCTGCGCTCATTAATTACACGGTTGCAGCGTCCAACGATCTGCTGAATGACGTCATCCAGCTTCTCCGGGGAGGAAAATCCCCGGGGAAGCCGCTGCAGGACACCGGCCTTCTCCACAAAGATCCGGTCCGGCCCGTTGACCATGATCTCGACGACCTCCGGATCATCCACGAGATCCTGCAGGATATCCAGCCGTCTGACTGAATAGAAAAGCTCCCTGGAAATACGGGTCCTTTCTGCGATCGGCATATAGTTCTCCCTGTGTGCGGCAGTGACAATGCCTGTTATGGCGCTTCTGATCTCCTCATCGGAAGGATCGACTGTGAGCTTTGGAGATGTCATGAGCTCTGCGCGGAGCGACCGGAATAATTCGTCGTACAAAAGATTTCCTCCTCCCAAAACGAAGTTTTGATGTCTGACTAATGGCCTCGGACCGGTGTACAAATAAGATCTGATTTGAATACGTAAAACGATACTTATCTCTGTCTGTGGATGCAGGGTAAGGATCATAAGACGCAAAGACAGCAGGCGCACCCGCGTCTGCTGTCATTATAAAGACCCATTTTGGATTTATGCCATGCTCACCTTTTCACAAAGTGATCGTGGATTATTCGTGCGAATTTACGGTACCTCTTTCATAAGGCCGGCAACAAAATATATCTGTACACATTTTGTACAGAAAGAATGAATTACTGCTCCTTCCACAGACCGGACACAAAATACATCAGCGCACACCATGTATAGACGGAATAGAAATTTCCGTTGTCATCGCGCCCCTCACGAAGGATCCTCCGTGCATCCTCCTCCGTATAAAGCTCATAACCGCTAAAAAGCTCTGTCCCGACTGCTCCCGACCGATCCAGGCCATCAAAGCAGTCCATTGAGATGACCGCACAGGCCAGCGCATTGCTCTCATCTGTCATCCCGGGCGAGCTGAAAAGGAGCGGATTTACAAGCCAGATCCTGTCTGTCTCCCCGACAGGAAGACCGGTCTCCTCAAAGATCTCTCTCTTCGCCGTGAGAAGAGCAGGGACTTCAGATTCCCTGTCTTCCGGGTCGATCAGACCCGCGGGCGGGCTCAGAAGGAACTGTCCCGCAGGATATCTGAACTCGTAGGAAAGAAGAAGCTTCGGTTCTTCCCCCCTGACCTTCACGATCACAAAGCACGACACTGCATCCGGAGCCATCGCCTGAAATTCACTGTCAGACTTGAGCGCCGTGAGATCTCCGGCTTTATTCCTTGTGGCATTGTAATAATGCTTCCCCGGCTCGTATTGCAGATCGAACACATTGATGAACCGTGTATCCAGAAGCTGCTTTACTCCATCCATTGTAAGCCTTGGTTTTTCCATTTACGTTCCCTCCACTCCCGATTCGTTATTTTGTCCCTGCAGCAGGTACTTTCGCATCCTGCTACGCTTCTGATTCTTTATCTGTTCCCGCGGCAGCTGCTCCCGTGCCCTGCTCCCGTTCTGCGCCTTCGATTCCCGTCTCACGAGCCTCCATCCGGCATTCGGTAGGCGATTGTCCCGTCATTCTCCGGAATGCCTTTGAAAAATAAAGGCCGTTATCATAACCCACCGACGTCGCGATCGAGCCGACCGTCAGATCCGTCGTCCGCAGAAGAGCAGACGCCTTGCGGATCCTGTATCGCTCCAGATATTCTTTCGGTGAGATCTCCAGATAGCGGATGAACATCCGAAAAAGAGTGCTTCTGCTCACGCCCACGAAATGCGCCACATCCTCGATCGAGATCGTGTAAGAATACCGTGAGTCAATAAATGCGATCGCCCTTCGTACGATCTCTGCATCCCGGTCCCGCACCGGATCAACGAACTCCGCTTTCTCCGCCAGCAGCGCGAGCAGGCCGTACAAATGCCCGGTCATCGCGACTGTATTGTAAAATTCACTTCCATAGGAATCGTAGACCGCACACAGAGAGCGGTGCAGCCGGTCCCCGTAGGCGATCTTCTCCATCACCAGCCTGTCCGGCGCAAAATCCGAGGCATTCAGAAGTGCTCTCGCATCGCTCCCGTTAAAGCCAACCCATTCGTAACTCCACGGGTCCTCCTGATCTGCCTGATAGCTGATCTCCATACCGGGAAAGACGATGAACACATCTCCTGCCGAAAGAGAGTATTCCCTGTCTCCGAAGGTAAATGTGCCTTTTCCGCCCGTGATAAAGTGAATCAGAAAATGGTCCCTGACCCCGGGACCCCATTTATACCCCGGCGTACACTGCTGCCTTCCGACATTATAGACCGACAGAGCCATCATTGATTTTTCTCTGACCTTGTTGCTGACCTTGAAAGTCTCCATGCCATCCCCCATCTCTTTTACGAAACCGCCTGTTCCATACCGGAAGACAGGACCGGCAGGCATGTCCGGTCCCTCTCCTTTATTGTACGTTCAGAAAACTCATCCTGCAACAAAATTACATCCTGCAAAATCGAAAAACTATTGTGGAACGGCAGAATTTGAGGCATTCTATTATCAGATGATCAAAGATCCGACAGACAAAGAAAAAGGAGTCAGACATATGAAGATTTTAGTCACAGGCGGAACAGGTTTTATCGGAAGTCATACATGCGTGGAGCTTCTTAACTCCGGCTACGACGTCGTCATCGCGGATAACCTCTACAACTCGAAAGCGCTGGTCGTCGATCGGATCGAGACAATTACGGGTAAGCGCCCTGCATTTTACGAGCTGGATATCTGCGACCGCGAAGCGCTGAATGCGCTTTTCGATAAAGAAGACATCGATGCGGCCATCCACTTCGCCGGTTACAAAGCAGTCGGCGAGTCCACGCAGAAGCCGATCGAATATTATCACAACAACATCGAATCCACACTGGTCCTGTGTGATGTCATGCGGAAGCACGGCGTAAAGAAGATCGTTTTCTCTTCTTCCGCTACAGTCTACGGCGATCCGGCTTTCGTCCCGATCACCGAGGAATGCCCGCTCGGCGAGACCACAAATCCGTACGGCGCAACGAAATCCATGCAGGAGAGGATCCTCACGGATATCTGGAGGAGCGACAACGAGTGGCAGGTCATGCTGCTCCGCTATTTCAACCCGATCGGCGCACACGCGAGCGGCCTCATCGGCGAAGATCCCAAGGGCATCCCGAACAACCTTCTCCCGTACGTCGCGCAGGTAGCTTCCGGCAAGCGCGAGTGCATCCACGTATTCGGCAATGACTACGACACACCGGACGGGACCGGCATCCGTGATTACATCCACGTAGTTGACCTCGCAAAGGGTCATGTGAAAGCCATCGAAGGCATGGAGACACTCCCGGGTGTTCAGATCTTTAACCTCGGTACCGGCAACGGATACAGCGTGCTCGATATCATCAAAGCGTTCTCCGCAGCCTGCGGGAGAGATCTTCCGTACGTCATCGACCCGCGCAGACCGGGCGATGTCGCGCAGTGCTACTCCGATCCGGCAAAGGCAAGGGAAGTCCTTGGCTGGACAGCCGAATACAATATCGAGGACATGTGCAGGGACGCATGGAACTGGCAGAGCAAAAATCCTAACGGATATAACGAATAATTCGTTTCCCTCAGTGCATTCACCGGAAGACGAGTGTCAGGGGATTTTGCGTGAGAGATATAATACACAAAGAGCGCTTCGGCGACCGGAATCGATCCGGCGCCGAAGCGCTCTTTTCTTCATCTGTTCATTTTCCCATCATACCGATCCGGCTGACAGGGAGACACCGGGAAAAATCTTTCCCGTAAGGCACACTCACCCGTGCTCTCTCAGCATCCGCAGATTGCTGTAGGCCAGGATCCCGGCCACAGTCTTTGCGTCCTGCAGCTCGCCGGCATAGATTCTGCGGCAGAGTTCAGAAAGATCCCACGGCTCGAGTCCGATCTCCTCCGCGTCATCAAGATCCTGCTCCCCTTCCCGGGTGAGGTCCTCCGCCAGATAGATATCCGTGAACTCGCTGCACCAGGCCACCGCAGGACGGATCTTTGTCAGAAGCGTAAGCTTCCCGGATGTCATGCCGGTCTCCTCCAGAAGTTCCCGCGCGGCGGTCACCTTCGTGTCTTCATCCACGGAATCCCGCGCGCCGGCCGGCAGCTCCAGCGTCTCCCGTTCTATGACGGGTCTGTACTGGCGGACCATGAGGATCCTTCCGTCCGGGAGGACCGGGACAATGCACGCCCCGCCCTTTCTGTGATCCACAAAATCCCAGTATTCCTTCTTTCCGTTCGGGAGCTCCATGGTATCTTTGTAGATATCGAGCACACTGCCCCTGTATACGAGCTCCCGGTCGATTCTTATCAGTTTATGTTCCATAATCCTTACGATGCCGGCTTCTCCGCCGCCTGATCCAGAGGCTCAAGCCTGTTGACGATGACATTGGCCGGGCACTTGACGGTGCAGTCGCCGCAGCCCGTGCACTGCGAATAATCGATATGCGCCAGGTTGTTGGCGAACGTCATCGCCCCGTTCTTACAGCGGATCACGCAGCCGCGGCATCCGATACATCCGGCAGCGCACTGCGCTTTGACAGCCTTGCCCTTGTCCCGGCTCGCGCACGCGACAGCATAGACTGCTGTATCCGGAATGATCTCGATCAGGTGCTGCGGACATGCCTTCGCGCACTTACCGCAGCCGACGCACTTCGTGCGGTCGACATACGCGATCCCGTCCACGATGTGGATCGCGTCAAAATCGCACTGCGCAACGCACTCGCCGAAGCCGAGACATCCGTCCTGGCAGAGCTTTTCGCCCTTGCCGGGGATCGCCGCTGCCGCAGAGCAGGACCGGATCCCGACGTAATTGCTGTTATTGACAGCCTTGTCGCAGGTCCCGGAGCACCGCACGAAAGCGACCTGACGGACACTCTCTTCCGCGGAAACGCCCATGATTTCTGAAATTTTCGTCGCGACCGGCGCACCGCCGACCGGACACTTATTGACCGGTGCCTCTCCCTTCGCGATTGCAGCAGCCAGACCATCGCATCCCGGATAGCCGCAGGCGCCGCAGTTGTTGCCGGGCAGGCACTCGCGGACCGCCGATTCCTTCGGATCGACCGCGACCGCGAACTTGTTTCCCGCAAAGACCAGCATGACTCCGACACAGAGTGCCACAAGGCCGAGCAGGATAATTGTAATTACCAGTAATGCACCGCTACTCATATTCCTGCCTCCTTAGCCCAGTGTGCTGAATCCGTAAAATGCCATTCCCATGAGCGTCGCGGCAAAAAGGACGATCGGAGCTCCCTTGATCGGAGCCGGGATGTCATTGTCCTCGATCTGCTCACGGATGCCGGCCAGCAGCACGATCGCGATCGTATAGCCGACGCCTGTTCCAAAACCGGCCACAACACTCTGAATGAAGTTATAGCCGCCCGTTACGTTGTTCAGGGCCACGCCGAGAACCGCGCAGTTCGTCGTGATCAGCGGAAGATAGATACCGAGCGCCTTGTAGAGGGCAGGCATCGTCTTCTTCAGGAACATCTCGACGATCTGAACAAGCGCTGCAATGACGATGATAAAGACGATCGTCTGCAGATAATCAAGTCCGAGCGGACTCAGAATAAAAGTGTACAGAAGATTCGCCACCGCAGATGCAATCGTGATGACGAAGATGACCGCTCCGCCCAGTCCGGCCGAATTCTTGATCTGGCTGGACACGCCGAGGAAGGAGCAGATACCGAGGAACTGGCTCAGAACGACGTTGTTGATGAGCGCAGCACCGATGATGATCATTATAAGGGATGTTTCTCCGCTCATGCTTTTGCCTCCTTCTTCTCACAGTTCTCTTTGTCGGAAACGCCGCAGGCCGCACAGCCTGCCTCGCAGCCTGCGCTCTCGACCCTCCTGTTGGCCTCTGTCTTGATGTGCAGCGCGTTCATGACCATGACAATAAATCCAAGGACGAGGAAAGCGCCCGGCGCCTTGATGAGAAGCGCGACCGGCTGAAAACTCTCCGGCATGATCTGCACGCCGCAGAGCGTTCCGTTCCCGAAAAGCTCACGGAAAAATGCAATGCACACAAGACCGAACGTGAAGCCAAGGCCCATGCCGATTCCGTCCATGGCGGACAGGAGCGGCGGATTCTTGGAGGCATAGGCTTCCGCGCGTCCGAGAATGATACAGTTGACAACGATCAGAGGGATATAGACACCCAGAGATGCGTTGAGTTCGACGAAATATGCCTTCATGATGAGCTCGACGACCGTGACGAACGACGCGACGATGACGATGAACGCCGGCAGACGGACCTCATCTGGGATAATCTTTCGCACCAGCGAGATTACAATATTGGAGATTACGAGAACCGCGATCGTGCAGGCTCCCATACCGAGGGCATTGGTAACGGACGTGCTGACGGCGAGCGCCGGGCACATGCCGAGCATCATGATAAAGACGGGATTTTCCTTTATGATGCCGTTATAAATACGTTCAAGATTTTTATTCACGTCTCATCCCCCCTTCACTCTGCCGCAGTGACCTGATTCCGGAAGAAATCAAGCGCCGCGTTTACAGAATTGACAACTGCTCCGGATGTGACGGAAGCGCCGGAGATCGAGTCGATCTCCTCATCCGTTGTGGAACCGCCTGCCTTATTGAGCTTGAAGGACTCGACATTCTTGTCCTTGAACTGGTCTCTGAAGGCCGGCTCCACAGCCTTCATACCCATGCCGGCGGTCTCAGAGATCTTGGTAAATGCAAGGCCGGTGACCGTGCCGTCCGCCAGGAAGCCGACCGACATCGTAATTTCACCGTCATAGCCTTCCATGGAAGTGACGCTGATCGCATAGCCGACGATATTGCCCGAATCATCGGTACCGACCGCGACTTCCCTGATATAGACACGCCCGAAAGCTCCGTCCCCGTAGCCCGTTTCCGCAAATTCCGCGACCTTGGCATTCAGACTCTCGTCAAAGTCGAACTTGGTCGCAGCCGGAAGGACTTCCGCGTAGGCGGCGAGCTTGGCCTGCTTTTCATTTTCCGCGATCTGCGTAGCCGTCATCATGTTGACTCCCGCCAACGCACCGCCCGCGACCAGTGTGATGACCGTGAGGACGATTGCCGCAGCCGGAATAATGGATTTCTTCTTCGGAGCCGAAAGCTCTTCAAGAGAAGGAATGACGCTCGCACCCGGTTTTCCGATGCCGAACGGCTGCGGGACCGGAATGCGGTCGATGAGCGGTGTGAACAGGTTCGCGAGAATGATCGCGAACGTCGTGCTGTCCGCCATGCTCCCCTTTACACGGAAGATGGCCGAAAGGAACCCGTAGACCACACCGAAGAGGAGCTGGCCCGTCCATGTCATCGGTGACGTGACCGGATCTGTCGCCATGAAGAATGCGCCGAGCAGGAAACCGCCGCCGACAAGATGCGCGGCGAGATACTGAATATCGAACCCGCGTCCGCCGAGGGCAAGTATGAAAATCAAGAAGCTCACGATACTTGCGACGGGGATCTCCCAGCTGATCGTGTCAGATGCGATGAGCCAGATCCCGCCGATCAGGACGCAGATCACGCTGACACCGATATGACCCTTCGCAAAACCGAAGAACATATCCGAAAGGCTGTAATAATCCCCGTTGCCCAGCGCCGCCAGAGGCGTTGCTCCGGTGACCGTGTCATAGCTGTAGTCCGTCATGGCCTTTCCGAAGGAGATCAGAAGGAACGCACGTCCTGCAAGAGCCGGATTCATAAAGTTCTGTCCGAGACCGCCGAAGAAGCACTTCGCCACGAGGATGGCGAAAATACTTCCGAGGATCGGAAGATAGACCGGGCTCGAAGGCGGCAGACAGAGCGCGAGAAGCCAGCCGGTGACGATCGCGGATCCGTCTTTCAGGGAGTTCGGCCGTTTTGTGATAAAATTGAAAATAAATTCCGTTCCGCACGCCGCCGCAATGCTGAGTGCCACCACCAGCATCGAGTAGAGGCCGAAATGCCATGCGGCAAAAACTGTCATGGGGACCATGCCGATCATGACGTTGCCCATGACGCCGAATGTCGTCAGAGGACTTCTGAAATGCGGAGAGGAGGATACATTGAGGATCGGGCTTTTGTTCTCGTTCATTATTTTCCGCCCTCCTTCTTCGCCTGATTCAGTCTGTTGAGTGCCATTGCAGCCGGCTTGGCCTGCTTGAACAGCTGTGTTAGCGGACGTTTTGCCGGACATGCATAATTACACGTTCCGCACTGAATGCAGTCCAGACCGTGTACATCGATAAATCTCTGCAGATTGTTCCGTTCAACGGCCTCCGCCATCATCTGCGGATAGAGACCGAGCGGACAGACACGGATGCACTTGCCGCAGCGAATGCAGTTCGTCATCTGCTTCTGCGCCGTCTCGACATCATCTTCGAGAAGACAGGTCAGCGCGTTGTTCCGCTTTTCGAGCGGAATATCGAGGCTCGGGATCGCAACGCCCATCATGGGGCCGCCGAGGATCACTTTCTTTGACCCTAAGCGGATATCGTCCTCAAAGGTGAGGATCTCGGACACGAGCGTACCGAACTTCACAATATAATTGGCCGGATTGGCAGCTCCGCTGCCGGTGACAGTAAGGCCGCGCTCATAGAGCGGGGTATTCAGACATACTGCCTTGTAGATCGCCGCAAGTGTCGCGGTGTTATCCACGATCACGCCGAGACTTGCGGGAAGCGCGCCGGACTCCATATACTGTCCCGACACAGCGTGTACAAGATTCCGCTCACCTCCCTGCGGGTACTTTACCTTGAGGACGAGAACAGAGAATCTGTCATCTCCGGAGATCTCCTTCCTGATGGCATTGATCGCGTCGGGCTTGTTTTCCTCGATCGCGATGACCGCCTTCGCAGTCGGAAAGATCTGCAGGACGACCTTCAGACCGTTGACGACCCAGTCCGGATGCTCGACCATCAGCCTGTCATCGCAGGTGATGCCCGGCTCGCACTCGGCACCGTTCGCTACGATCCACCGGATCTCCTCCGGATTCTTCGGCATGAGCTTGACATAGGTCGGGAAACCCGCTCCGCCGAGACCGACGATACCGGCTTCCTTGACTTTGTCAATGATTTCCTTGCCTGTCATTGCCGTGTAATCACTGAACTCACCGACGCCTTCCGCAGGCGTATATTCGCCGTCATTGGCGATGACGATCGATTCAATGAGGACGCCTGCGTTATTCAAGCGGGGTTCAATGATCTTTACCTTCCCCGAGACCGACGAATGGATATTCGAGGAAATGAATCCATCCGCCTTCGCGATCAGCTGGCCTACCTTGACGGTATCATTTTTCTTAACGACCGGTACCGCAGGTTTGCCGAGATGCTGACTAAGGGGAAACACAAGATCTCCCTTGGGGAGAAAGACTTCGAAAGGCTTCTTCGCCGAGAGCTCTTTATAGCCCCTCGGATGAACGCCTCCTCTGAATGAATATTTTCCCATGCTTCTTCCTTTCCAGTTATAGACTCAAGTCACGTTCTTATCAGATGATTAGTCCCCGCTTTTGAATATTACTTTCGGATGACAGAAAAAACAGGAATTCATCCGGCTCTGCCCGTTTTTCCGTCACCCTGTTCAACATTCAAACGATATTGAAAGTTCGATATTTCATTATGCAATTTTCACGAAATTACAGGACTTAATCTATCAAATCTGATAATTAAAATTATAGATTTCAGCGTATTTATTGTCAAGAAGATGGGATGTTTATAATCAGGGACAATGAGTTAGTTATAATTCACAAACCATTCCGAGTCCCGCGCGGGATCAGACCTCGTCGGCTATCCCCGCCGCGATCCTGCCCAGCCCGGTCCAGACGAGCTGCTCCGCATAGCGGTCCCGGTCTTTCGGAAGATCCTCCGAACTGAACCTGAGCCTTCTGATCTTATCCCGAACCTGAGGGATCCCGCACTGGTCGATCCAGGACTCAAAGGCATCCGTCCGGACCTTCTCCGGAATGCTCTCCGGAGCCGGCATGTAGATCCTGTCGCTGCTCTCAAGGAAATCACGCAGATGCCCCAGCCCGTCCCCGAGATCCAGCACCAGATACTCATATGCGGTCTCCTGCCTGAGTACTTCAAAGAGCTTCTCCCACTCCCTGAAACTGATCCCGATCAGTTCCTGCCCTGACAGACAGGGCGGAATAACATCAAGCTCCCCGACCCGTCTGACCGCCGCAGTGATTTTCGGGGCGATATCCTTCTCGCCCTGACGCATGGAATAGAGAATATCAGAAACATTTTCCTCAAAGTTCTCGTGGAAGAGTCCTGAGAGGCCCGAAAAACCTTCAAAATTCATATAGAGGACCGGGCTGCTTCGGGCAAGGACCTGTCCAAGCGCAAGCGCAAAGGCCGATGCAGGCACAGACGGAGCAGGGGAATACACGCCAAGGATTCGAAGGACAGGTTTCACGATCTCATCCTCCGTCCGCGCTCTCTCCCGTCCGGCGGCAGATCCGTAGCAGGCCATGACTTCCCGCACGACGTCGTTCGAAGACTGGTACTTATAAATATGCGGATAGCGCTCACCCGGATCCCGCACTGCCTTCTCCGACAAAATGATGATCCGCTCTACCGGCCATCCGGATATTTCGTCACTCATCACCCGCTCTGAGACGAGAAGGATTTCTGCCCTCCCTCCCATAATATACGCCTTTACACGGTCAAAATCCGTAAATACGTGTATCTCCAGAGGGATGCTGCCCTTCCGGCTGATATATTCCATGAACCGAACCGCATATTCCGTCTCCGGATCAAAAAGGACCATGATTTTTCTTCGCATAACCGTCTCCTCCATATCAGGAACGCCGCGGCGTTCCTTCTGTGCCGCGAAGGGTGCGTGCGGAGCACCTTCCTCATTGCGCGGCTGCGATCACCTCATTCAATCGCTCATCCCATCATGCCGACGAGCCCGTAAAGCGCCGTAAGTTCGAGCGCAGTTTCCGCGACAGCCGCCAGGAAGACCGGGAGCGCGAAATGAATATTTTCAGGCCGCTCTCCTTCCATCCTGTATCGGGACACCTCTCCGGTCAGAAGAGCCTTCCTGACATAGGCCCTGAAATATCTGAACCGGTCGGAAAAACGCACGCGTCCGGCAAAAACAATTGCGGAAACGAGTGTTCCAAAAAGAATCGAGAGCACAAAGAACCGCAGGCTTCCGGGCCATCCGAGCAGTCCCCCCGCCGCCATGAGGAGTTTGATATCCCCGGCTCCCATCATTCCCAGGTGAAAGAGCAGAAAAAGGATGAGGAACGGAAACCCGGCTCCCGCGAGAAAAGAAAGAACTCCCTCCGCGCCAAAGACAGCTGTCCGCAGGACACACGCCGCAAGAAGTCCGAAAAGGATCAGGATATTCGGGATTTTCCCGGTCCTTAAGTCAAAAAAAAGCGCCGCTCCTGAAAGAAGAAGGAGCAGCGCGCACTTTACCGTAAGTTCTGTCATCTGCATCACCTCCGAAGAGCACAGTCAGCCGACGGTCCGCGCACGCAGCGTGCAGCCTCTTTTCGTCTCACTTGCGAGACGAATGCGCGGGAATCGGGTCAGCGTCTTTTACAAAATACCAAGATGAATAGTCTCTTCAGATCTGATGCGATCACTATAACAAAAATACAGGATTCCGGGAATACCGGAATCCTGTACGAAGTTCAGTATGGATTTTTCGTGCAAAACATGAATCCGTTTTGGAACGGATACCCGCTTTGCGAGTGTCCGCTTTCCTTGATCACTGCGGGATCACAGGTGTCCAGTAGCTGTTGTCGTATACATCCGTCAGGCAGTAGGATGCGATGAATGTATTGCCGTCCCCGGTATCAAGCTCCAGGTTCTCGATCTTGAACTCCATTCCCTCTGTGATCGTGATCGGATCGCCGACCCTGTATCCGTCCTCAAAGGTCCCGTCATAGTGATAGTAATCGCACACAAATTCAATCGTCGAATCCACAAGCTCCGGATCTGCAATATCCGTGATCTTGCCCATGATCGCCTCGACGGAATCCGTGTTCTGTACTGTGCTGATGCCGACAACGGTGCCCTGCGGCGCAAGATTCGAGAATGTGACGATCAGATAGCAGTGCTGGTCACCGTTCAGTATCGCCGGGATCTTGCCGATGATATTGTAGTTCGACTCATCCGCATAGGCGCTCAGCATGTAGTACGGGACCACCTGCCCGTTGAGTGTCATCCAGGTGCCGTCCCAGCTGCCGACAAGGTCAAAATCCTCGTCAAAATCCATCACGTTATCAAGTCCGAGATTGAGATATCCCCCTCCGTCGTCGACGAACACATTGAGCTCGACAGACTCGATCAGATTCCACTGCTCGTTGCTGAGCTTCAGGACGTTCGTCCCGTTCTTCACGGTCCAGACAAGCTCGGACGCAACGATGGAATTATCCGAATAGTACTGCTGATTTTCTTTGATCAGTTCTGTGTTGAGCCAGTCCGAATTCTCCTCGGTAAGCCCGTTGACTTCCTTGCCGGGGGCAATTCCCCTGGCACCCAGGAAGGCGCTTAAGAGCTGTCCGATCATCTCATAATTTGCATCCGCACCGCCGTAGGATGTACCGGAAGAACCGGCGCCCGTGGAGCTTCCGTAACCGCCGCCGAGCAGTGAATAAGCCGGTGAAGAGGAACCGCCGCTCGAAATCTGACCTCCGGCGAGAAGGCTTGCGAAGTTCCTGCAGGACTCGGTATAGTCCTCATCGAATTTGATCGCGTTCAGGGTCTTCAGGATCGTACTCACATAAGATGTCTTCCTGTACGGGAAGTACACGGATACACCGTACGCATTGTAGTAGCTCTTGCAGGTCATATTATATTTGACGATTCCGCGGAGCACTTCCGCAAGAGCCTTGCTCTCCTTCGTTCCAAGCTTATCGCAGAAGTCAATAAGGTCGATCTGGTCAATGCGCTCGGACGAAGCAAACTCCAGAGATTTCTGGCGCGCATTGGCGACCGTCTGGTAATTGCCTCCCTTGATCATCTCGTTCAGGGATTTGGAAAATGCAGACAGCGCCTGCGGGACCGTCCCGTGCGCTTCCGCAAGGTCAATGACAGAGAGTGTCGTTGAGTCGCCTCTGGTCTTTCTGGCGTTATCCGTTGTAAATGTATCGCAGATGACCTTGCCGAGAGACAGCGTATCGATGGACGTGTTGCTGCTGAGCTTCGTCAGCCAGTCCGTGTAGTACCAGCCATAGCCCGGCTCCGTCTCCTCGGATGCGATCAGATAATCTGCGAAAGGCTCGATCGCCATTGCATTTTCAAGGTTCGCCATGAGGCAGGCATCATATCCGATGAAATCGAACTGGGTACCGCCGTTCTTCAGAGCCTTCACGATATCGTAAAGCATCATGGAGCCGCTGCTCCTGAACTTCTCATCGTAGCCGTAGCCGGAAAGTGTTCCGCCGCCGTGATCCCAGAGGATCAGTTCATAGCGGTCGGCCGGATAATTCTTCCTTGTATAGGTAATGAAAGAGCTGAGCGTATCCGCATATGTCATCGGGACGCTTCCCAGGTCAGCCTGCAGCTTCTCGACCCCGCCTGACTTCACGCGGTAGATCTGATTCGTGTTGCTGGAGACGACGGAATTCTTCCATCTCGCGCATCCGCCCGTGTAGACGATGATATTGACTTTGTCCGGATCGATCGTCGCATTCGCCATCTCGTTGAGATCGCTCGTCGCCATGCCGTAGTTGGACTCAAGGTCCGTACCGCACATATAGACCATGATCGTCACTTTGTCCTTGCCGCCGCCGATGATCCTGGTATACTTCTCCCGCGCGCCCTCGGCGACTTCATTGTCCACTGTCCCGGAACCGTTGGACTCTGCCGCTTCATTGTAGGTCCCGCCTGTCCCGGTCGACTGCGTGCTGCCCTGGCCTGCCGACTGATAGTAATCAAAGAGGGATGGAGCGCCGGATCCGCCTCCCGATGAACTTCCGCCCGATGAGCCTCCGGAATTTCCAAAGAGGAAATAAAGGACTATGACGACCACGACGAGCGGAAGCAGTTTCCCCATTCCGCCGGCTCTCGTTACGCCCGCTCTTCGGCCGGGTCCGGCGGACTGCCCTCCGCCGGAGCTTCCCGGACCTGTCTTTCCTCCCGAGAATCCGGGCTTGCTGCCTATTTTCCCGCTCTGCGGCCCGGAAGAACCGACACCTTCTCCACGCTTGTGTATGGTGGCTTTTCCGGTTCCGACCTGTTTCTCACGGCCAACCGGTCTTTGCTTTCTGTCCATTTTATTCCTCCTTCTCTTATGAACCTCCACCCCCATGCGGTGCTGATCCGCGTCCTATGGAGGTGGTATCAAAACCTTCGAGCTTTTTTAAAGCTCTCTGTTTTAAGATATTTGACC
>OMVU01000138.1 GCA_900314565.1 uncultured Eubacteriales bacterium | reverse complement strand
GATGATCATCTCCACTCTGCCGTCAAGATCCTCCAGACAATATTTTGCCAAAGTCGGGCTGGGCCTTCCGGATCTGTTGGCGCTGGGAGCCGCGATATAGCCGCCCGCCGCGTCGATCAGGGCCTGGGCGATCTTATTGCTCGGAAAGCGCACCGCGACTGTATCAAGGCCGCCCGTCGTTTCCTTCGGGACCAGGCTGCTCTTTCTGAAGATCATAGTCAGAGGGCCGGGCCAGAAAGCTTCCGCGAGTTTTTTCGCTTCAGGCGGTATCTCGCGGACGATGGGCTCTATATCTTCCAGTCTGCATATATGCACGATCAGGGGGTTGTCAGAAGGTCTTCCTTTCGCCTCATATATCTTCCGGGAGGACTCGGGATTGAGCGCGTCGCCGCCCAGCCCGTACACTGTCTCAGTCGGGAAAGCTACGAGTCCGCCTTCCTTTATGATCCGCCCGGCCCGTTTGATCACAGACAGGTCAGGCGCCTCCTCATTCATAACCACATACTCTGTTGTCATTGCTTCCTTTCCGGACTCACTTATTCATGTAATCGGCGATGACTGTCCAGACATCCGCGCTTTCCATTCCGAGACACCACTCCGCAACGCCTGCGATGCCGTGCGCCTGCATAACTTCAAGCTTTTTCTCGATGGATTCCGCGTCCTCTATCCAGATCTGGTAGGTCGCGTCATCTTCGGAGACTTCGGCATAATTCTGTTCGGCCGCGGCGTTCCATTCCACTTCCATATTGTGATTGGCAATGAAAATCTGCAGTTCGTTCATGCCGTAAGCCGTACTTGTCACACCATCCGCTGCGGTCTTCCAGATCCTGGAATAGAACGGAATACCGTTGATCAGTTTCTCGGCGGGAACACACTTGAGGGCTTCCTCGATCCCGTAAGTCACATAGCCGATGGACGCAACGCTTCCGGGCTCCTGGCTGCCCGCATAGTGCTCGTCATATCCCATGATCACTACGTAGTCGGCGAAGACCCCCTGCTCGTCGAGGCGGTAATGGTTGTTGAAATTATAAGGCACGTAGTTATCCACAGACAGAACAAGTCCTGCTCCGCGGCAGGCGATAGAGAGTTCTCTCACAAATTCGATAAAGTCTTCACCGTACTTCTCCGAGATCCCCTCGATATCCACGTTGATGCCGTCGATCCCCATCTCAAGCGCTGTATCGACCACCTTGGAAATGACCGCGCTTCTCGCCTCGCCGGAGGCAAGGAACTTCTGCTGCACTCCTTCAGGACCGGTGAAATTATCCAGCACTGCCCACACTTTCATCCCTCTCTCGTGGGCGGCATCCACGTAAGCCTGGGTCGCGCGCACTTCTACAGAACCGGTGTCATTAAGAACGACGAACCAGGTAGGCGCTACCACATTTACGGACTGCGTATTGGCGATCCTGCCTGCGAAAGTATCATTTCCCGCCGCTCCGGCGATATTGTGCCAGACCATGTTCACTTTGCCATCCAGCGCTGTGCGCTTGTACTCGGGCTCCTGATAATCCGTTACCGGCGTCATTGCCGCCGCAGTCGGCTCGGTCATCTTCCTGTTCTCAATATAGCCGATCATAGCATCAGGCGTCACGACCTTGCTCCAGTTGTCCATCCTCTCGATGACCGCCACTTTCGTTCCTTCCGTGACTTCTGAGACCACTTTACTCTTAACGCCGCCTGACGATCTGAGTTTCGTCGCCCTGGTCACTTCCGACTCCTGGCGCTCGTTCCAGACGGTGTAGATACTCATGCGGTTGGGCTCCGTGAACGCTTCATAGGAAAAGTTGGTGAACTTTCGGACAAAATCCAGCGCGACATAAAGGGTATCCCCTTCCTTCACGCATACAGCATACTGCTCCTGCGTGGCAGCGCCGGAGGAATCTGTCCACGCATTTTCCCCCTCCTTCACCGTTATGCGCGTATCAGGAAGGCAGTAGAGGAGCTCTCCGTCCTCCTCCCCGTAGTAAAACCTGTCGTTGAGGAGCGTTTTCACTGTCTCATAGTCGAGATAATACTGCTCCCCGATTTTTTTTGCATGATATTCAGACCAGTTATCCTGCAATATCACCGGATAATCATCTTCGCCTTCGACTTCATAATATAGATTAAGGTCCACCTTCTCATCGGTGTAGGTATACTTTACAAAATAGTTTTTGTAAAATACTACGCCAAGCACACCGATCAGGACCAGAATAATTAATGTTGGCAGCACTTTCTTCATCTGTCACTCTCCTTTCGAATATACGTGCCTATTATAGCAGAGTATTCGAAATGTAACAAATGAATATATCCTTATATATACGACGGAACGCTTCGAATACCGTCTGCCGCAAGCGGGTCCCGCAGCACTGCCTGATATACGAAGCGTTCCCAGATATGACTCTATATGCTATAGATTTGGATTAAGATATAAGATCTCCGTGATCTTATAGTGAATTGCAGACGGACTGCAGAGACCTGAAGGATACAATTTGTCCCGTGAGAATTGTTCCGCGCATTCTGCATCCGCCCCGGGAAGCACAGAAACTGTACCTTAAATAAATGACATTTAAAAATCAGACGCAAATAATATCATGCTGAATTCTCTTTTTTGCCTGACCGGCAATAGATTTCAGATAATGGGAAAGTCCCATATAAAAATGTGTTATTAGATATGAATATTAAGCAAAAGCTAAGTGCGGCATCACCTCCCGGCCGGTACAGATTGTTTCATCTGCTTCCGAAAGCCATTCTAGTACATCCTCATCCGGCCGCACAACACCCGCAGGCTCCTAAAAAACGAAAGTCGTCATTCTTGTGATTTTCGCACAACAGCCGGTTTCGACTGTCCGGTGCCGGGCAAATAATCATTGACGCAGGTTCTGTTTATGCGTCAAAATATTAATAAGCACAGGGAACTCTTATCCCTCTGTCCCAAGGCGCAGAGGTGCTGTCCCTTTAATCCCTTTCGTATTTGATGCAGAGGAGAAATCCATGAAGATAGAGAAGATCAGCAACAGCCAGATCCGGTGCATCCTTACCGGCGAAGATCTGGCCTCAAGACAGCTCCGCCTGAGCGAGCTGGCGTACGGCTCCGAAAAAGCACGCGCGCTGTTCCGCGATATGATGGAACAAGCTGCGATCCAGTGCGGTTTCGACGCGGAGAATTATCCGCTAATGATCGAAGCCATTCCCCTGGGTTCCGACAGCATTGTCCTGATCGTCACCAAAGTCGACAATCCTGATGAACTGGACACCCGTTTTTCAAATTTTGCCCCTTCCGTGCAGAAGGACGCGCTTCCACCACAGGAGCCGCCCTCACCTTTGGCGCAGCTGCTAAGTTCGCTCAAGGAAAGCAGCGGCGGTGCGCCTGGACCGGCCGGGCCCTCCGGCGGCAGAACTCCGGACGAGACTATGAAAGAGCGCAGGGAGGCTCTTCTCACCTCGAGAGTGTACTCATTCGAGACCATGGCTGACGTGATCCACGCGGCCAAGGTTCTTTCGTCTGCATACACCGGAGGCAGTTCTCTTTACCGCGACGAGAAGACCGGAACCCTTTATCTCCTTCTTAAAATGAGCGGGATCGAAGAGGTCGGCGCCATGCAGAGTACTCTGGCCGCCCTCTCCGAATACGGGCACCTGGAAAAGGCGAGCCCGGCCCGCCAGCAGTATCTGGTCACCCACTGCACTCCCGTTTGCAGCGCGAATGCTCTCGAGACCCTCAGCGGGCTGTGACAGTTTTATTTACGATTTCGTTTTCTGACCAGGACAGGTGCTTCGGCACCTGTCTTTTTTCATTACAAACCATCATTTCACCGCATTCAATAAGCCTTCAAATTTCCTTTAAAATACAGTTTATTATATTAAATCCATTTAGACACTTATTAATTCTTTTGTGACATCATCTTCATAACTACTGTGAAACTTCCACAATAGTTAGGCTCTACTAACCCCGTTTTTCGTTATTATTACTGGTCTTTTTCCGGATACAATCCGAAAATGACATTGTATTTTGTATAACCCGATGCTAGGCGGTTTACCGCTGCAATATTTACAGGAGGAAAACAAATGGCAAGAAAGTTTCTCACCATGGATGGTAACGAGGCTGCTGCACACGCCGCGTATGCGTATACAGAAGTCGCTACCATCTATCCCATCACCCCTTCATCCGTAATGCCTGAGCATGTCGATGAGTGGGCCACCGCAGGACGCAAGAACATCTTTGGTCAGCCTGTACAGGTTACCGAGATGCAGTCCGAAGCAGGTGCTGCTGGTGCTGTACACGGCTCGATCGCTGCCGGTGCTATGACATCCACCTTCACCGCTTCCCAGGGTCTTCTTCTGATGATCCCTAACCTTTACAAGATCGCTGGTGAAGGCCTTCCGGCTGTCATCAACGTCGCTGCACGCTGCGTATGTACTCATGCACTGAACATCTTCGGTGATCACTCTGACGTATACGCCGCAAGACAGACCGGCTGCGCTATGCTCTGTGAGTCCAGCGTACAGGAAGTCATGGATCTG
>OMVU01000015.1 GCA_900314565.1 uncultured Eubacteriales bacterium | reverse complement strand
GCTCATGGACAGTCCCGGATACGTACGGCCGGCCGGAAACGGTCCGAAAGGGGAAACCGGCACGGCGGTCAAATATCTTAAAACAGAGAGCTTAAAAAAAGCTCGAAGGTTTTGATACCACCTCCATAGGACGCGGATCAGCACCGCATGGGGGTGGAGGTTCATGAAGGTCAACCGAAAATACGATTTGTTAATAAGCGTTTGATCACGATATTACGATATGTATGACTTGGATTGTGCACCATTTTCACTTTGCGCGCGTATCTCATGATTAAATCACGAGTATTGCACGATGAAGAATAAAAATCTTCTCGCCGTTTTATGATGGCGAGGCGAGTTCAGCTTCATATTTCAAGAACGCTCCAAACTGCCGCATGTCCTTTATCGGTTCATAAGATGGAGGATGTCTGTATCGGTTCAAGATACAGATCCCGCAGCCTGGCAAGATCATCGGCTGTCAGCGCATATTCTTTAAGGAAAAATGTCTCATAATCCGAATATCGCTCTTTTATGGAGCTGATCACGGCCTCTCCGAAGGAGCGGTCGACACCCTCATGGATCAGCATGAAGGTATGCGCGTTCCTGCTGATCCTTGTGAGAATTCTGTGCTTGTTCATGGCTTTGTCAATGAGCGCTTTCCGGTACTTGTTCGTGAGCATGTAGTCATCCAGAATGGTCTTCTCGTCGACGCCGAGCGCAAGAAGGATCAGGATGGCGGCGGCTCCTGTGCGGTCTTTTCCCTGTGTGCAGTGGAAGAGAAGAGGGGCTTTTTCATTTAACAGGAGCTCGAACATTTTCTGATAGGCTTCGCTGTCGAAGACGATGAAGCTGTATGCATGCTTTGTGAGAGCGGCGACTTTGTTGAAGCCGGGCTCTTTGATCGCGGCGAGGAGGATCGCCGAAGGGGAGTAGTCCACGTCGTTCCCGTCGTTGTCGCGCATTGCGCTGACATGGTAATTTGTGGCTCCCGGCACCGGCGGATCCGGAAAAGCGGCTTCCTCGAGCCTGCTGCGGAAATCCAGAATGCTTCGGATCCCCATTTTTTCCAGGGCTTTCAGCTCCCGTTCGTTCATGCTCCCAAGCGCTGCGCTTCGATAGAGAAGCCCTTTTCGGACCGTGCGGCCATCTTTTGTCTTATAGCCGCCCAGTTCGCGGAAATTGGTTTCCTGTCTGAATCCCGACATTTGTTTTCCTCCTCATAAAGGCCGGTCTGCGCTTTCCTGCAGACACAGCAAAAAATCCTGACTGTGAGTGCTGACGCAGGTTATGGACGTGTTTCCTTTTCTTTCCGGTCTGCGTGTGCGCGGATGATCTGCATGAATTCCTTTTCCCCTGAGAGCTCACCGCTGTACGGATAAATTGAGAATCAGAATGCCGCAGGCAGCGCCTATCGTCATATAAAATACGATGCCGAGTATCTGTCCGCCGGTTCTTTTGGATTTCGTTTTCATTGTATGGTTCACCTGTTATTTTGATCTCTGACGCAGAATTCTCCTGATTTGTTCCGGACCTGTGACGTGCGGCTGAAGAACGGACGGTATTTTCCTTTTGTCTTCCGCCATATCCTGCAAGGAGCAGAGCATCTTTCTCACAGTGCGGATCCGATCCGCCGGAGGCTATGGCCTGAGTTCAGCTCGCATCGACATACAGCCTGTATTTCCCGCAATGCAGACAGCGGAAAAGATATCCGGTCATGTCGCCGTCTTTGCTCAGGTACTCATTTACCACATCGAGCGGATAAGAGGGGACCTGTGCCGCATAGTCCCGGAGCACTTCTTCCCTGATGCCGAGTTCGTCCAGCTCACTGATTCCCACCGGACCGAGATACGCGCAGTAATCGTCACAGCAGGCCAGCCAGTATTCTCCCTGCCAGGCCATATAGCCGGGGGTGCGCTTGAACAGTTCGTCACGCTTTTCGGGATCGGATATCTTTTCGGCATACTGAACGAATTCGGCGTCGAACTTTTCTGCGGCCGTTCCATCATGAATGCAGGAAAGACAGATGCAGTCGATATCCTCTGATGAGTAGACCTGGTCGATGTATTCCGATACGGGCTTTCCGCAGCAGTTGCAGACGCCCTCACCGTGGACCAGTATCTCGTCACTGTATAAATTAGGATGGTATCTGAATTCTACAGGTTTCATCTCTGATATCTCCTTGCACGACTTTCTGTTTATCTGAGCGGTGCCATTCGCATTCCGCTAACGCTCCATGCTCATGTCGCGCTATCGTCTGTTCGCAATATGTGCGGCTTTGTGAGCAAGCTCCCAGCCGCCCGTTGCTCCATCCGGCACCGCTCGTAGATACGCGCATAGTTCTGTTTCCTCGCGGTGCCATTCGCATTCCGCTTGCGCTCCATGCTCATGCCGCGCTGTCGCGCTATCGTCTGTTCGCAATATGTGCGGCTTTGTGAGCAAGCTCCCAGCCGCCCATTGCTCCATCCGGCACCGCTCGTAGATACGCGCAAATACAGTATATTCGATTTTCGGGTATAAATGAAGGAAAAGAGACAAAGAAGATTTGTTCGATGATTCGTCTTAGCAATGGTGGTATAATTATAAAAGATTTGCATAAAAACTACTTTATGATGATGAGTTTCGCGAAACGATCCGTACGGCAAATCTTTATCGGAGGTCACGGAGCGTTTCCGATGGAGGAACGATGAAGACCTACACCCGTCCCGCGGATATTGAAAATGAAAGCATGCGTATCATAAGCGCCGAACTGAAGGAGCGGGGAATTGAGATTCCCGGGAACTTCGAGGCAGTCGTAAAGCGGGTCATCCATGCGACTGCGGATTTTGAGTTCGCAAAGACTCTGACCTTCGTGTGCGGAAAGTGCATGGATCTTCATCAGAAAACAATCATTACGGATACTAATATGGCTCTATCCGGGATTTCAAAGCCGTCCCTGCAGAAGCTTGGCTGTGAGGCGTTCTGCTTTATGGCGGATCCGGGAGTCGCGGCAGCGGCAAAGGAAAACGGAACAACGCGGGCCGTGGCTGCGATGGAGTATGCGGCGGAGCGGTATCCCGGAGCGGTCTTCGCAGTCGGGAACGCACCGACAGCGCTCTTTAAGCTGGCGGAACTGATGGAGTGCGGTCTGCGACCGGCGCTCGTCATCGCCGTGCCGGTCGGCTTTGTCAACGTAGTCGAGGGCAAGGAGGAGATTCTCCGTGCATGCAGGAAATATGAGGTTCCGGCGATCGTCGCCCGCGGAAGAAAAGGCGGCAGCACGGTCGCGGCAGCGATCCTGAACGCGCTCCTGTATGAAGCGGCCGGGATGCTGGCCCCTGAGAGCCGCGGCTGGTAAAAACTGATTTTCGCAATTGCCTGCAGTTATATGCAGAGGGAGGAGACGATTCATGAAGCGCAAATACATTTTTTTCGATATCGACGGCACACTCACCGATCTTGCGACCGGCAAGATCGTCCCGTCAGCCCAGGAGGCGGTGAACCGGCTGAAGGCTGCCGGGCACTTTGTCTCGATCTGCACAGGCCGTGCCCTCTACAAGGCGGAAGCTTTCCGTGCGGCGCACGGTTTCGATCACATGGTCTGCAACGGCGGTCACGGGATCATCCTCGACGGAAAGATCGTTGAAAATGAACCCATCGACTTCCGCAAAGCGGTCGCCGTCTATCGGGAAGCCCGGGCTCTCGGGTACGGTGTCCTCGTCGCCACCGACGACTCAAAGAAAGTCTGTGCGGAGGATTTCAGATTTATCGAGCAGGTCGGTGAGCGGCAGGAACCTACCGTTTATGTGATCGATAAAGAGTTTGATATTGAGAAAGCGCCGGCGATCTACAAGATGTACATTTCAATCCCTAAAGAGAAGGAGTCTGATCTGACACTCAGAAATACGGTCGGGAATCTGCGCTTTAAGCCGGAATACCTGATGTTCCAGCATGACGAAAAAAAGAGGGGTATTCTGCGCATGCTCGAACTGGTAGGCGGAGATCCGGAAGATGTCGTGGTCTTCGGTGACGACACCAATGACCTCGCTATGTTCGATCCGCAGTTCTTCTGTGTGGCAATGGGAAATGCCCGGGATGAGGAGCTCCTGCGGAGGGCAGATTACGTTGCGCCGCGCAATCTGGAGGATGGGATCTACAGAACATGTGAAGAGATGGGCTGGTTCTGAGGCCTCAGGCGGACTGCAGTCCCGCATGCCTGCGCACTGCGCTCTCCGCAGCGGGAAATTGCTTCCGCATGACAGTGCAGACCCGCGTGCCTGCGCACTGCGCTCTCCGCAGCGGGAAATTGCTTCCGCATGACAGTAAAGACCCGCCTGCCTGCACACTGCACACCTGAGTGAGATAAAAAAAGCTTGTTCCGCACGTCCTTGTTTAGTATGATATCTCTGTATGACTATGCCCATCCGCGGCAGTAAATCCGCGGAATGTGTAAAAAAGTCAGTACGCGCGTCTGAGCATTGCAGCATGGAAGCTCAGACAGCCAGGTTCGCAAAGCTGCCCGGAACAGGCATGTCCGGGACAGGGAGGAGACCGGCGCTGCCGGGAGCTTCGAAAATGCCGCAAAAAAGCGGTCTCCCTTCTTCAAACAGAGCTTTCCGAACTACTTACGTCGAGAGGAAGTTTTACGGTCATGATCAAGACAAGACTGGTCCGCATGCTGGATCACGCAAAAAAATATATCGTCTTCAATGTCATCTGGCAGTGGATCGCCCTGATCGCCCAGGTCTTTATCGTATTTCAGGTCACGCATGTCCTGCAGTGCATCCTTTTAGGCAGCCTGAAATCGGACGACATGATCGAGGCCGTGACCATCATCAGTGCGTGCGCCGTCGTCCGGGCCGTCTGTGCAAGGCAGGAGAAACGGGCTTCATTTCTTGCGACGGAGGACGTCAGGCGGATCCTGCGTGAGAAGATTTATGATAAGCTTCTCCGCCTCGGCGTCTCTTACCGGGCAAAGGTATCGACCTCTGAAGTGCTTCAGCTGACAGCAGAGGGGGTGGAGCAGCTCGAGTCTTATTTCGGCCGCTTCCTTCCGCAGCTCTTCTACAGCATCCTTGCACCGCTGACACTGTTCATCATTACGGCAGTTTTCATCGATATAAGGACCGCGATCGTTCTGCTTCTCTGTGTCCCGCTGATTCCGATCTCGATCGTGCTCATGCAGCGGTTTGTAAAAGGTCTGCTCTCAAAGTACTGGAAGAACTACACGGATCTCGGCGCCGGTTTTCTGGAGAATCTTCAGGGACTCACGACGCTAAAGGTCTATCAGGCGGACGGTGTGAAGGCGCGTCAGATGGACGAAGAGGCGCAGGAAGTTTGCCGCACAAATATGATGGCCCTTCTCGTGCAGCAAAGTTCGATATCCATCATGGATATCCTGGCCTACGGAGGCAGTGCGGTAGGAATTTTTGTAGCGCTCAGCGAATTCATGGGCGGCTATATCCCGCTTGAGGATGCGGTCGCTGTCATCCTGCTGGCCGCGGAGTTCTTTGTGCCCATGCGCAGGCTTGGCTCCGTCTTCAATATGGCGATGAGCGGCCTGGCCGCTTCAGACCGGCTGTTCGAGATTCTTGACATTCCGGAGGAGGAGCAGGGGAGCGCAGATCTTAACGCGTATCTTTCACCTTCGAAAAATGAAGCCCCGGCAGGCCGTGCCCCGGAATCTTCAGGGGCATCTGCAAAGAGACCGGCAGAAGGCGCTGCCGCTGCCATGTCTTACAGGGACTATGAAGAACCGCGTTTTCTCGGACACAGCAATCTGACGATCCAGATGTCCGATGTTCATTTCTCCTATGAGAAGAATCGGGAGATCCTTCACGGCATCGACATTATTCTGCCTCCGGGCGGATTTATTGCGCTTGTCGGTCCTTCCGGCTGCGGAAAGACTACAGTCGCGGAAATCCTGACCGGACGGAGAAGAGGCTACAAGGGCATGATCCGGTTCAGCGGTCCGGATCTTCAGAATCGCACGGAGCTTCGGGAGATCAGCGAGAAAGAGCTCCTGCGGCATGTGGTGCTGGTTCGCCGTAATTCTTACATTTTCAAGGGGACGATCGAAGAGAATCTCAGGATCGCAAAGCCGGACGCCTCACCGCTTGAAATGCTCGCGGCTCTCGAGGCCGTCCATCTGCTTCCGTTCATCCGCTCTCAGAAAGGACTTGCGACGGAAATTGAGGAACAGGGCAAAAATTTATCCGGCGGGCAGGCCCAGTGTCTGGCGCTCGCCCGAATGCTCCTCATGGATACAGAGGTCCTGATCTTCGATGAGGCGACCGGGAATATTGACGCCGAGAGCGAGGCGGTCATCCTGGAGATCATCCGCGAGCTCGCGAAGACCAAGACGGTCCTTATGATCTCTCACCGCCTTAAAAATGTCATGCAGGCCGACTGCATTTATGTGATGGAAAACGGCATGATCACCGAAGTCGGAAGGCATGAGGCGTTCATGAAGCGCCGCGGCTCGTACAGAAGGCTTTTTGAGAGCCAGCAGAAGCTTGAGGACTATGTGACCGTATCCGAAAGAAAGGTCGAGCGCATGAGCCTCGAGGGGACGGCCGGGGACGTGACGGAGGAGGATATCCGTCTCGAGTCGATCCGGAAATCTCTGCTCAGATTTGCGGAGCAGACGATCACCGGGGAGGAGACGCCGGAGGAAGATCCTGCGGAAAATACGAACAGGAGAAAACGAAGCGCCCTCTCGATCATGGGCAGCCTTCTGAACCTTGCAGGGCCGCTGTCCTTCATGCTGCTCTCAGCAGTCCTTCTGGGGGCGGCCGGCTGTCTTTGCGCGATCTTTCTTCCCGTTGCCGGTGCCCGCGCAGCACTGCAGGGCGTTGCGCTCATGATCCCGCAGCTGCCAATGAAGAGCAGGTGGCTCCTTACGCAGCCTGTCATGACGATCTTCATCGTTCTCCTTGTCACGGCGTTCCTGTGCGGAGTGCTGCACTACACGGAGCAGTACTGCAGTCATTATTTTGCGTACAGGATGCTGGCGCTCATCCGGCAGAAAGTGTTCGGGAAGCTGAGAGAGCTGGCCCCTGCGAAGCTTGAGGGAAAAGACAGCGGCAGTCTGATCGCCGTTCTGACTTCGGATATCGAGCTGCTGGAGGGCTTTTACGCGCACACGATTGCGCCGGCTGCGGCCGCAGTCATTATTTCGGTCATTCTGACCGTGTTCGTCGGAAGGTTCCATATTGCGGCGGGAGTGCTCTGCGCCTCGGCGTATCTGGTGATCGGAGTCATTATTCCGCTCGTGAACGGAAAGCGGAACGCCGATAAGGGAATGGAATTCCGCAGCGAATTCGGAGATTTGAACAGCTTTCTGCTCGATTCCCTGCGGGGTCTCGACGAGACGATCCAGTATGACGACGGTGAGAACCGCCGAGGGATGCTTTCGGAGCGTTCGACGAGGCTTGCGAAAATTCAGGAAAAGCTGTCCGACGCGGAAGGCGTCCGGAAGGTCCTGTCCGGTTTCATGGTATCCGTATTTTCCTGCGGGATGCTCGCTCTGTGCGGCTGGCTCTATATGAGGGGAGAAATGACCTTTGACGGCGTTCTGACCTGCACGGTCGCAATGATGAGTTCTTTCGGACCGGTGCTTGCGCTCACATCCATGTCAGGTGATCTCTCACAGACACTTGCTGCCGGTGAGCGGGTGCTGGATCTCCTGAAGGAGATGCCGGAAACTTCGGATGTCACGATGAGCCAGGGTGCGGAGAGATGGGACGGACACAGGCATTTCCGCGGTGCGGAGATCAACCGCGTCACATTCGCATACGACAGTGACGTGATCCTTAAAGACTTCTCGCTGCTCATCTGGCCGAACCGGATCATAGGGATCCATGGTCAGAGCGGATCCGGAAAATCGACGGTGCTGAAGCTCCTCATGCGCTTCTGGGATGTCGAGGAGGGCCGGATCCGGATCTCCGATGAGGATATACAGAGGATTCCGACACATTTCCTTCGGGAAGCGGAATCCTACATGACACAGGAAACACATTTGTTCCGCGGCAGTATTGCGAGCAATATTCTGATCGGGAAGCCGGGCGCTTCCCGGTCCATGATCGTACGTGCCGCAAAGAAGGCTGCGATCCATGATTTTATCGAGTCGCTTCCGCGGGGCTACGACACACCGGTCGGTGAGCTCGGAGACACGCTCTCGGACGGAGAGCGCCAGCGAATCGGTCTTGCGAGGGCATTTTTACACAACGCGCCGCTTCTGCTGCTCGATGAGCCGACCAGTAATCTGGATTCTCTGAATGAAGCCATCATTTTGAAATCTCTGCGGGAAGAGTGCAGGGATAAGACAGTCCTCATCGTGTCACACCGGAATTCCACAATGAATATCGCGGACACGATCTTTGAGATGGATTCAGCCAGATGATCTTATGACAGGTGACATGGTCTGCCTGCGAATGCCTGAATGGCATGCGTGGCTGCAGAACAGTCATCCGGGGCATTAAGTCAGTATGCAAAGCATTGCTTTGAAAGGTGGTATGAATGTCAGATAATAAAATTACATGCAGGCACTGCGGAGAACTGATCGATCGGGATTCAAATTTCTGCCCGGCCTGCGGCGCTATCAACAAGAGATCTTTCCGTACGGATCCGAACAGGACCTACTGTGTGTTCTGCGGTTCGGAGATCGCAAAGAATGAGGAGTTCTGCCCGATCTGCGGTACGCCGGTCCGCGAGGAGACGATGCGGGTCAATCCGAATCCGGAAAATGAAGTACAGCGCCCCTTCGAAGAGCGCATGGCTGAGGTCGAGAATGCTCTTCAGGGAGAGGTGGAGAAGGATATCGAGGATGCCCGCGAGGGAATGCTCCGCGGTGACCGGGAAGCCATGGGTGCTTTCATGGCAGGTGCCGGAGCGGGCCTGGCAGCGGGAAGCGGAAGCCTGCATGAGCCGTCCGGTGAAACAAAGCGTATGGAAGGCCTTGAGGGCGTTCGGGATATCGAATCGGAACCGGGTGTACCGTCCGGTGTCCGGGAAGTTTCTTCCGGGAAAGACGGCGGATACAGACGAAGATCCGATACAGGCAGAAGACGTACGGGCAGGAAGAGCGAATGGGAGGATGAGGAAGAGGAAGACCGGGGAGCACAGATCCGCAAATGGATCGTCGTCGCACTGGCAGCCTTTGTGGCGATTTCCGCAATCGTTCTGATCGTCATCCCGTCACTCCGGAGAGTGGATGTGAAGGATGCCCTTGTGACCGGTTCGACCGCTTCAAAGGTGACCGCGACCCCGACGCCTACCGCGACACCGACGCCTACGGCAACGCCGACTCCTACTGCGACGCCTGCGCCTACGGCGACCCCGACCCCCACAGCGACACCGACTCCGACACCGACGGAGACACCGACCCCGACGGAAACGCCTGCGCCTACGGAGGAGCCCACGCCGACTCCGACAGAGGAGCCGACACCGGAACCTACAGAGGAGCCGACCCCGGAGCCGACGCCTGAACCGCAGCCTGAAAAGCGTACGGACTACCTTATGCCCGACAGCAGTACGCGCTATATGGAATATAATGAGCTGGACGGCCGGTCAGAGCAGGAGATCAGGCTGATCGCCAATGAAATTTACGCGAGAAACGGCTATACATTCCGCAATCAGGATTATGCGGCGTATTTCAGCCAGTTCGCCTGGTACAGCCCGACGGTGCCTGTCGGCGAGTTCTCTGACAGCATGCTGAATGATGTCGAGCGTGCCAATATTAACATGATTGCCCAGTACGAGGCGGATCACGGCATGCGGGGAGCACAGTAAAATTGAAAAAGAGAATGAGCAGAGGACGGACTTCGGGAATCAGAACGGAGTCCGTTCTGGTTCATCCCCGGACAGGGGAGGAAATATTGTTAAAGAGGAGCAGCAGAAGAACACTTTCCGTTGAACTCCGACCGGATGCATCGCTGCTCGTCCGGGCCCCGCTTGGGGTGTCGGAAGCCGGAATTATTTCATTTTTGGAAGGGCAGAGCGCATGGATCGAATCGCGGAGGAAAAAGCTTCTTGAGCGGATCGAATCGATGCCTTCTGACTCCCTTTCCGATGAAGAAATCAAGACGCTTGCGGACGAGGCAATGCTGGATATTCCAAAGCGGGTCAGGCACTTTGCGCCGCTCGTCGGCGTGACCTATGGCCGGATTACGATCCGGAACCAGAAGACCCGGTGGGGCAGCTGCAGCGCAAAGAGAAATCTGAATTTCAACTGCCTGCTTATGCTGACGCCGCCCGAAGTGCGCGATTATGTCGTAGTCCATGAGCTCTGTCATATCAGGGAGATGAATCATTCTGCGCGCTTCTGGGCCCAGGTCGGGCGGGTCCTGCCGGATTACCGGGTACAGGTCCGCTGGCTCAGAGAGAACGGTGCGGCGATCATGCGGAGAATGCTGAATATTTAAAGTGAAATAAAGGAAGGTTCCCTATGAGCAGTAAATTAACGCGGAAGAAAACCGAAAAACCGATTTCCGGCGGAAAAGGTTCCGGCGGCGGGAGAGTCAGGATGTCCGAGGACCAGCGTAAAAAGAATCGGCGTCTCCTGATCCTCTCCATCGCAGCGGTCATCGCGGGACTTCTCATGTCGATCAGTCAGTCTTTGAACAACGAGTATGCGGCGGTCTGTGCTTTTCAGGAGAAAGCCCGGACGGAGGCCGCTGCACTGAAAACAGCTGCAGAGGATCTTCTCGCTTCCAAAAAGGCCGAGGCGATCGCGGACAGCGGGGCAATGAAGTCTTTAAAGGAAGCTGCAGAGCGCATTACCGATGATGCGGGGATCCCGGAGATCCATACAGCGGTCGGAGAGATCAGTACGGCAGTTTCCCTCCTCCCGGAGGAGGCGAAAAAGGGCGGGACAGATCTTACGTCTGAGATCAAAGCTGTCTCTGAAGCGGTGGAGAAGACGGAGACTGCGCTTACCGTAGCGAATGAGGGAGCTAAGGCATTTAATCAGAAACGCAGGAAGATCTACAATAAAGTGATGGCGGATACCATGAAAATACCCGAGACAGAGGTCTTTTGAGGAGACAGGCACAGGAGGAGTGCTGCTGTCAGTGAGACCTCCTGTATAGACTTTTCCCGAATCGAATGATAGAATTTATAGGAATCTGTAAAACAGAAGCGGTCTGCGTAAATGGCGACCCGGAGGATGTGAATGTTTTGCAAATATTGTGGAGAGCAAATTTCATATACCAGCAAGTGGTGCGGACATTGCGGCAAGGAAGCTCCTCCGCTCTGCAGGTACCGAAAGGCGGTCCGTCGTACGGAGGTACATAACAGTAACGCAAAAGCCGCAGATGCTTCCCGAAAAAACGTGGAAAGCAGGGAAGCCGGTCCGGATTCGGCCGGTGATCTGAAGAGCTTTATGGCGAATACGGTCGCCGTCAACGAAGCGAAGTCTTTCTATGACGGCGAAACGGCACAGGTGAACGGGCCTTCCTTTTACGGCGAAGCAACGCAGGCAGGCGGAACCGCTTACCAAAGGGATTCCGGAGACAGGACGGCTGCGGAGAAGGATCTGGATCAGACGGAGACGAACTCTTTCGAACGTGCAGGGCACAGAAAGGAAGGCGACGCTTTATATCAGTTTTCTGCTGCAGGGGCAGCGAATGCTCAGAATCCGGCAGCCTCTTTCAATCGGTCCGGAGACCTTGTCGGATATCCGGGCGAGGAAGATGCTCCTTCGGGAAACGGAAAAGCAAAGAAGGAGCCGGATAAGAAGAAATCCTCCCGAAAAAGGGTACGTATCATTGCGGGGATCGCATCGGGAGTTCTGATCGCGGGACTTGTCGGGTTTGGCCTGGGACGCATTTTTCCGAAGGCCGATCGTCCGGGGTCGGACGACAGGGTCGAGTCTGCGGTGCAGAGTGAGACACCTGTGCCGACGGACAGCACTTCCCAGACGGATCATACTTCCTCCGGTACTCCCACACCGATCGGATCGAACAGCACGGACAGCCCCGGTGACAGCAGTGTAAGCGGACCGACTGACAGCAGAAGCGGGGATGAACCGCCGAACCCGGGAGCAGCCGGTACGAATGGATCGGGCGGCGGCGTGAATCACGACACAAGATCAGCGATTGCAGATGCGATTGCCGATACAGAAGGCGTCGAACCGGGAACTGCTGAGAATATCGAAGAAAACCACGTGAACGGTCCGAATATCGGCGGAGACATTCAGATTCAGGTGAATCCATAAACATAGCGAAGCGGATCATGAGTGTCCGCTTAACGCGGAGGGTGCACGACATGGCACAGGAGAAAGAGAGAGGCCTGTTTGCTTTATTATCGCAGAGCCTTTTTATTGCGCAGGATAAAGTAAAAGACCGTGGAGAGGACAGTTATCTGATCGGTTTCCGTGAGAATGCCGGTGTCTGTGCTGTTTTTGACGGGCTTGGAGGCAGCGGAAGCCGTCAGTATAAAGAGTATGGAGATAAGACCGGAGCGTATATCGCCTCCAGAGCTGTCTCGGAGGAGATGTACAACTGGTTCCTTGCGTTTTCGGAGGATCAGAACGGACTGTCTTCCCCGAAGATCGCGAAAAGTCTGCATGAGAGAATTGATAAGAGACTGTCGGCCTGCCAGGACAGCGAGACAAAAAAGAGTTCGCTGAAGAGCAGTATGACGAGGGATTTTCCGACGACCCTGTCCATGCTGGTGTTCCGGCCGGACGGTCAGGGCGGCATCAGTGCCAATGTGATCTGGGCCGGCGATTCAAGGTGCTACTGGCTGGACGGCGGCGGGCTGCATCAGCTCACGCTGGATGATACCCATCAGCAGGATGCATACGAGGCGCTTTATAAGGATGCTGCCATGAACAATGTGATCAGTGCTTCGGAGCCCTATTCGCTTTCAGAGTATATTCTGGACGGGCTCAGCAGGGGAATTGCATTTTCAGCGACCGACGGGTGTTTCGGATACCTGCAGTCCCCTATGCATTTTGAATATCTCGTCCTCGACAGCATGCTGAGAGCGGAGAGCATTTCTGAAATGGAGAAGTCTCTGCATGAGCGTCTCACGCAGATCGCAGGCGATGATTTCACCCTGACAGGCGCGGTCTTCGGCTTTGAGACTTTTAAGCAAATGAAGGAATATTACAGGAAACGGTATGATGTCCTCTTTCCGAAGTATATTGAGCACTTCAGGGAGAGCAGCAGGGAACAGAGACTCGATCTGTGGAATGAATATCGCAGCGGCTATGAGAAATATCTGCCTGCAAAAAAGTGATGAGGGATAGCGGAATTGGCTGATCAGAATTTGAAAATAGGAGAATATGTACTGGACAGACCGCTTCGGTCCGAGAACTCCGGTTTTTCAGAGTGGGGGTTCGGCCGGAAGGACGGTCAGACATATTTTATCAAGAGATTTCTCTCCCCGGTCTATCCGCCGGAGAACGGGAAACTCGGAAAGAGGATCGTCGAGAAGAAGAAAGCGATGTGTTCCCGGTATGAATCGGAAAAGCAGCTCCTTTTCTGGAAGATCAACGAGGTCTCAGACGGAAACCTCCTGAGGATCCATGAGTTCTTCCGTTACGGTACGCATTATTATATAACGACCGAGAAGGTGGAAGCGATGGATTTCGAAAAGGAAGTCCTTCGACTCAGTATCGATGAGAAGATCGTTCTTATGAAGGTCCTTTGCCATGCCCTGAGTTCGCTGCACAAGGCGGGGCTGATCCACGGGGACATCAAGCTGAATAATGTGCTGTTCTACCGCACGGAGCAGAAAACAGTCTCTGCAAAGATCATTGACATCGATTCCTGCTTCTGGAAAGACAATCCGCCTGAAAATTCGGATGAGCTCATAGGGGATTTCGTTTATCTTTCCCCGGATTATTTCAAGTTCATGACGGGCAGAACGAGCACTGTCCTTGAGCAGATCGATATTTTTTCGATGGGGCTTGTCTTCCACGAGCTCCTTACCGGAAAACTGCCTGATTTCGATCATGAGAAGTATATGTATTTGTATGAGAGCGTCCTTGCGGGGCAGAAGCCGGTGCCGGATCCGTCGATCCCGCCTCAGCTCCGGAATTTTATTCAGTCAATGCTCTGGTGTACACAGGAGGTCTACCCGGATGCCTGGAGCCTTCTGCAGGAGCTCCGGCTCATGACGCAGGGAACAGTCAGACCGACGCCGCAGAGAATGTCCGCGACATACATTCCGGCTCCGGATCCTGTCTATAAAGGGCCGGCCCCGAAGAAACCTAGGAATGAGGATGATCCTGATGTCTGGTTCCATGCGGCCGGAGATCTGTGAAAAGCCGTACTGACAGATACGGATATGGACAGGTGAAGAGAAAAACATAAGATCCTGATGCAAACTGCTTTTTATAGAGGAGAAGAACTATGGAAGGATTTAATCAGAACGATTACAGAATGACCTACAACGTTGATATTGCGCTCTGCATTGATGTCACGGGCAGTATGCGGCCGATCCTTGATACTGTCAAGAACAATGCGCTCAACCTGTGCGATGATATCAAAAATACGATGATCCGGAAGGGAAAGGAGATCAACAAGCTTCGCATCCGCATCGTCGCTTTCCGTGACTATGACGCTGACGGTGACGAGGCTATGCTGGTCACAGACTTCTTCAATATGCCGGAGCAGGGTGCTATCTTTGAAAAGTGCGTGCGGGGTCTCAAGCCGAAGGGAGGCGGGGATATTCCGGAAGACGGTCTGGAAGCGCTTGCCTACGGTATCAAGAGCAAGTGGGATAAGACCGGTATGAAGAGCCGCCATATTATTATCGTGTGGACGGATGCGCCGACGCATGAACTCGGATACGGAAGATCAAATCCGTGCTACCCGCGCAATATGGCTGCAGACTTTGACGAGCTTACCGAGTGGTGGGGAGATTCGCAGCTTCCCGGAGTCATGGATCAGAATGCGAAGAGACTCCTCATATTCGCTCCGGAATCACACTGGTGGAGCGATGTGTCTGACTGCTGGGATCAGGTCATTCATTTCCCGTCCAAGGCAGGCAAAGGACTTGAAGAAGTTGATTATGATACGATCGTGAGCTCGATCTGCAACTCGATCTGATATCTCAGTGTGAGATGACCTCCGCCTCTATAGGCAGCGGGCAACAAATCAGTCTCAGTGGCGGGTGTCAATCCTCCACTGCTTGAATATTTTAAGGAGAAGTTTGATGGCTGGGATCAGATATTGTGAAAGCTGCGGGGCGGTCCTGCAGGAAGGTTTTCGTTTTTGTGAGTCCTGCGGTGCGCCTGTCCGCGTGCTTGCCTCCGGCCCGTCGGGAGTTTCATCGGGATATGGCATGGAAGCTACGTCACCCGGTTACGGGGATGTGCCGGATTTCGGCGGCGGAGAGTATGGCTACGGAGGATACGACATCGGTACTCCCGACCGAATGGCGGGAGGGAATGATGCTTTTGTCGGTGCGGTTCCGCCTCCTGCCGGCGGCGACGTCAGTTTCTATCCGGGAGATATGCATACAGAAATCCTCGGCAGATCACCGGGAGATCGCCCCACCGGGGAATATCATGACGCAGGATACGGCGGATATCCGGGACCGGCTCCGGGCGGAGATGCCTACGGAGGATACCCGGGACCGGCTCCCGGCGGAGATATCTTCGGCGGATATCCGGATCCGGGCTATAGCGGATATCCGGGGTCCGGATATGATGTCTATCCCGGAGATGTTCCGCCCGGCGAGAGTTCCGTTCCCGAGGGATTTGAGCGCGGCTACGCGGGTGATATCTCCGTGAGACGGGACAGCCGGTATGACGAGCCTGCCGTAAAGCCGAAGCTCAAGAGTTCCATGGGACCTGCTTCCGCGAAAGGAAAGGGAGAGGCTGTCTCCGAGGAGGCGAAACCGTATTTCCGGGAGGGCGGAGACCTGTAAGAAGAAAGTGTACGTCCGGGCGGACGTTTTTTGTCCGCAGAAAGTCGACAAGGTTTTTTCGTTTGTGCTATAATGTGTAACAGATGAGAATTGTTCATCAGGAACGTAAGGATGCTCCTGAAAGCAGATTGTCAACGGGCAGGCTGTGCAGAGGTGAATGCCGGTCTGTAAGCAATAAAGAAAAGGCAGGTGGCCAGAATGATGAAAAGAACTGTCGTTACAATATTCCTTGCTGCTTCGATCTTAGCGCTCTCAGCGTGCGGATCCTCCGCTAAGAAAGCGGACTCGTCCACGGCTTCAGCTGACAGCCAGACAAGCACTCAGTCCGGTGTTGAGACTCCGGCGCCGACCCCGATGCCTACGGCTGCTCCTGCTGCTCCTGCCGGCGGAACTGTGCTCCCTGCTTACCGGTATACCGGTACAGATCCGTTCCGCGAGGAAGCCTGCAGTGTGATCCTTGCGGATGCTGCAAAGAATTATGAGCCGGCGGATGTGACGATCCCGGTGCCCTGCATTTTCCTTGTAGACGGATCCGACGAGGAAGATATAAAGGCCTGGGGCTCGTTCCAGGTCTACAATTATGAACTTGACGGTACAACGCTTGCGGTGGTCAATGGCGGAAATACCCCCGGTCTTATGCATATGATTGCAACGCCGGATGGCTATGCATGCACATCCTTTGAGCAGCTTCTGACGGAAGATGAAGAGGAACTGGATCGGATCACCGGCGGAAATGAGGAGATCAAGGCTCTCTTCACAGGGTATGAGGAGTATGCAGATCTTCTCCGCCTGTCTCTGATCAAGGACTATGTGGATGCGAACGGACTTTCGATCGACAGCGTCCGCAATATGAACGGCGAGGTCATCCTCCTTGACAGTATAAATTTTGACGGGCAACAGTCCGGAGAGGCAGAAGAAGCCGGCGGCGAGTTGACACCGCAGGTGCGGTTCGAGAGTGACGAAGGCAATGCGCTCTATATGGAGTATGACGAATCCAATGAGATTTATAATGTCTATCTTGAGTTTTCGGGAGAGTCCTTTGAGGGAAACGCATATTATGCAGACGGACGCATGGATATTGATGGGACAGATCCGAACGGCGACCCGATTTATATGCAGGCCATTTCCAACGGAGATCATCTGGTCCTCACAGTGACGGAGTCCTCGTGGGATGGGGCGCCGGCAGGATCACAGTATGTGATGAAAGCTTATTTGGAAGCATAAAGAATTAAGGCTGTAATTTGCGCGTATCTGTGAGCGGTGCCGAATGGATCAATAGAGCGGCCGGGAACTTGCTCATAAGTCCGCGCAAATTGCGAACAGACGACAGCGCGGCAGATCGACATGAGTATGAAGCGAAAGCGGAATGCGAACAGCACCGCTCGTGAAACGTAAAATTCAGGGCAGGAAACGCGGGAGCGGGTCCTGCCTTTTTATGATGCGGAGCAGAAGAAAAGAATACTCTGCCGGGCGGCATACGCGTAAAACGTATGGATTCAGCCTGCCGGATGAGAGCGCGCCGGAATGGAGGAGGGATACGGAAAATGATCGAGGTCGAGATAAAAATTCCTGTCGGTGATCTGGAGGAAGTCAGAGAAGGTCTGCAGAGGAAGGGCTTTGCCTATGAACGGAGCCTGATCGAAAAAGATACGTACTTTGACGGAGGCATCAATGGGATCAGAAAGAGCGGCGAGGCTCTCCGCGTGAGACAGATCATTCACTGCGATACGGGAGAGAAAATATCAGAGATCAATTTCAAAGGAAAAAAGATGGATTCGGTCTCGATGTCCCGACCGGAGTATGAGACGACAGTCGGGGATGGAGAAATCGCCGGAAAGATTTTTGAGGCGGCAGGATTCTTCCCGGTGAAGCCCATGGTCGTGAAAAAAAGGGAGATGCTCGTCTTCGGAGAGATGCGGGCCTGCCTTGATGAGGTGGAAGGGCTCGGAACGTTTCTGGAGCTTGAGATCATGGCGGAAGATGAGAGCAGCAAGGCGGTTGCGCTTGAGAAAATAGAGAGGATACTGAAGGCGCTGGGGCACGGGATGGAGGAGACGACGAGGGTGTCGTATCTGACACAGCTCCAGAGGAGGGCGGAGCAGCGCGTCACTGAGATAAACGAGTGCCAAAGCAGCCGGAAGTTATGAGAATATCATAAATTTAGTGCACCACAGCAGTAAAACTGTGATATAATGAACTATCTTTTTGTGAAAGGGGAAGCAACATTATGGAAGGTACTTTTTGGGCACTTGTCCCTCCAATCATCGCGATTGTCCTCGCGCTCATCACGAAGGAAGTCTACAGCTCACTGTTCGTGGGCATTCTCGTCGGCTCCGCATTCGTCGCGAACTTCAATGTGATGGGCACGCTGAATACGATCTTTTCAGATGGTATCGTGGCGCAGCTTGCCGACTCCTATAACGTCGGTATCCTTGTATTTCTGGTATTTCTCGGAATCATCGTCAGCCTTATGAACAAAGCCGGCGGTTCCGCCGCATTCGGAGAGTGGGCGTCAACGAAGATCAAGACCCGTATCGGAGCGCAGCTGGCTACTGTACTTCTCGGGGTTCTCATTTTCATCGATGATTACTTCAACTGCCTCACAGTAGGCTCAGTCATGCGTCCGGTCGCTGACCGTCACAATGTATCCCGCGCCAAGCTTGCGTATCTCATCGATGCCACGGCTGCGCCGGTCTGTATCATCGCACCGATCTCTTCCTGGGCAGCTGCCGTCACAAGCTACGCTCCGGAAGGCACGAACGGCCTTCTTCTGTTCATCCGCGCGATTCCCTATAATTATTACGCACTGCTGACCATTCTCATGATGGTCCTGATCACGGTCCTGAAAGTGGATTACGGCCCGATGGCAAAGCATGAGAAAAATGCCGCCAAAGGCGATCTTTTCACAGTCCCGGCTCCGCCCTACGGAGATGATGAGGTGAAGGGCAACGGAACGGTCATCGATCTGGTGCTTCCGATCATCGCCCTGATCATCTGCTGCGTGTTCGGCATGATCTACTCCGGCGGTTTCTTCGACGGAGAAGGATTTATCGATGCATTTGCGAACAGTGACGCTTCCGTAGGCCTTGTCCTTGGATCCTTCCTGGCCCTGGTCATCACGCTCCTTGTTTACAGGCTGAGAAGAGTCCTTAAATTCAAAGAGTGCATGGAAAGCCTGACAGAAGGCTTCAAGGCGATGGTCCCGGCCATCATGATTCTTGTTCTCGCATGGACGCTGAAGTCTGTGACACTGTCTCTCGGAGCGGATACGTATGTTGCGGATCTTGTATCCGGAAGCGCACAGTCTCTGCAGAATTTCCTCCCTGCAATCGTATTTGTGATTGCGGTTGGTCTTGCATTTGCGACAGGAACTTCCTGGGGCACCTTCGGAATCCTGATTCCGATCTGCCTGAACGCGTTCCCGCTCGAGAACGGCAACCCGCTTTCCATCATCTGCGTGTCTGCCTGCATGGCCGGTGCGGTCTGCGGCGACCACTGCTCACCGATCTCCGATACGACGATTATGTCCTCTGCCGGTGCGCAGTGTGATCATATTGCGCACGTATCGACGCAGATGCCGTACGCGATGACGGCTGCAGCGATCTCGTTCGTAACGTACATTGTCGCAGGTTTTGTGAAGAACTGGATCGTGAGCCTGATCGTCGGCATAGCAGTCATGGTAGTCGTGATCTTTATGCTGAACTATGTCATGAACAAGAGCGACGATAAGGAGCCCGAGAAGAGTACGACCTGACCGGGTGAGAAGAAAGTGATATAGCGCAAAGAAGCAGGATGTCCCTCCGTCTGCGGGAGGTCTGTTGTACGGACCTTCCGCATCTGGAGGGGCTTTTTCAGCTCCGGCATATCTCACGGCTCGTCCGTGTTACGAAGACTGTGCGATGAAGATTTAGGAACGCCCGGCGTTCCTGCCGTAACGCGTGAGGGATTGATGTTCATTAAAGAATTATAAAGTACAGTGGTTTGTTCGTGACAAAAGCCGGCGGCAGGTTTACAATGAATGAGCAAAGAACGATAGACATTGTTTGACCGACCAGCTTAAGAAAAGGAGTTTTCATGAACGAAAAGATCATAAAAGACGTCTGTTTGGTTGGAGCCGGTGTACTTGCATCCGGATATTTTGTGAATGCTATGCACCAGAAGCACCACGGACGGACAACGGTCGGTGACCACAGTATGCGCGTAGCCTGTACAGGCCTTCAGATATCAAGACTGCTGGAAAGGTTCCATATCGATGTAGATGAGAAAACGGTGATCCGGTCTGCGCTTTTACATGACCTTGGAATTCTCGGCAGGAACGAAAAGTTCGAAAACAATAAAGAATGCTGCTGGAGACATCCTGTTGAGTCGGTCGATGTCGCAAATCTCATTTTGGAGGATCTGACCGAGAAGGAAGCAGACAGCATCTCCAATCACATGTGGCCGTTGGCGGGGAACAGACCCGGTTCTCTGGAAGGTATGATCCTCACGGTCGCCGATAAGTACAGTTCCATGCTTGATGCGGTGAAACCGAAGATGAGCTATAAAAAGGTTTTTGAAAGAAATGTAATAGCGTAATGCGTGACCACTGATCATTCAAAGAGAGAAAAGAACAGCTGCCTCGGCAGGAAGGACGGGAGATATACCGGGTTCATGCGGGAGTTGGTGCAGGAATTGAGAACAGCAGATCATAAGCCGTCGTCCGATCCGGACGGCGGTCCTTTTTTATTCTTCATCTTCTTCATCGCGCTATACCTGTGACCTGTACTGCCCCGGGGAATATCTTCCGCCTGCGATCTCTCATAAAATATTGCCTCAAAAGAAGATATGCATTAAAATAAATATGTTGACTTATCGAGCTTTCGCCGCAGGCAGCCGGTACAGTCAGGGGCAGGCGGGTCTTTGGCATACGGTATGGTCAGAGCGCAGAGATCCTGACGGACGGTTCCTTGCAGGCGTTTTGAACGAATAAAGATATAGGGGAGCGGATATGGGACTTTTTGATTTTTTCAAAAAAAAGAACAAAAGTGAGGTCATTGAGGAGGAGCAGAGCACGAACAGTGCGGCAGCTGTTGAAGAGGTCACAGCAGAGACAGAGAACGATATGAACGACGCTGTGGAAGCTGCGGAAGAGGCTGTACAGGAGGCTGAGGAGGCAGAACAGACTGCCGAAGAGGAAACAGCGGCAGAAGCCCCTGCTCCGCAGGCGGCACCGAACCCTGTAAATCCGGTGCTTACCCCGGAACAGCAGGCCGAGCTTAAGAAAAAGCGTGAGGAAGAAGAGAAGAAGCGGGAGGAAGACGGAAAGGTCCTTTCATTCCTCATTGACCGCCATAACGACCAGAGATCCGGGGAGAGCCTTCAGACCTGTATAAAGGCACTGTCGACCAGCTGGCTCTGGGTTCCGATGCGTATACAGATGAGCAATGAGGATGCGGATGCGGTCCGGAATGCCGGAAAGGGCGTGAAGGTCCGTCCGAAGGATCCGGTCAAGCTTCGTCCGGAGCTCCTCAAGAATAAAGACGGCAAGGTCTTTATGCCGGTCTTTGCGACCAAAGAAGAAGTGCCGGAAGATATGCGCAAGAGGTTTGTATGGGTCCAGATGCCATCCGGACAGTGCGGGCTTTATGTGCTTCAGAATCAGCAGGTGGGTGCGCTGATCGTCAATCCGTTCTCGAAGGGACTGGTGCTTCAGCGGGAGCTTCTCTCCAAGATCCTTAAGCCGGTTCCGCCCGCTCAGGAAGCGGTCAGGCCGGATACCATCACATCATAATAGTACAGAATTCGAGAGTGGAAAAATATTGATAGCAGGGAGAACGGGCATGAGGAAATCACGAGAGGGAATCGGACGACTCGGGGCCGTTCTCTCTTTATGTCTTGCGCTGGCCCTTTCGGGCATACCGGTTTCTGCGGAGCCGAAGGCAGGTACGGAAAAGACGGAAACGGAGAAGATGCCGGATGTTCCTCTTACGGAGCATACACAGGCGGAAGCCGTCGAATGGCTGCATTACATGGTCGGCAGGAGTGTCGATTATGACGGTGCATACGGTGCGCAGTGCGTCGATTTCATCAAGGCTTATTACGCCTGGCTCGGTGTGGAGGCAGCGCACGGCGACGCGCAGGACTATCGCTCCAATCTGCTGCCGGACGGGTTCACCCGCATTGAAAATGCAGATCCTATGCCCGGAGACGTTCTGATCTATACCGGCGGAAAATACGGACACGTCGGCATCTTCGAATCGGAGTTCTCAACGTACCATCAGAACTGGGGACAGCCGTATGTGCAGGAGCTCACGGCCCGTTATGACGCGATTTCAGATGCGCGCTATTACTGGGGAGTGATCCGTCCCTGTTTTCCGGAATATGTGGATCCGGTCCTCAATGACTGGACGACCCCGGACGGCATGACGGAGGGGCAGAAGTACAGACCGCACGGGATTGTGACCTGTCCTGTCGACATTTTGTCTGTGACAATTGAAGTCATTGCGCCGAACGGAAAGACAGTCTGCTCTCAGAAGGTTGAGGGAGGAGTGCGGGAGCTTGATCTTTCTGAAAGTGCAGAGCTCAATGTCACAGCACTCAGTCCCGGCATTTACGACTATGTGATTACCGCTGAGACAGCGGTAAAGGAGACAGAGCTTCTTCGTATATACTGTGCAGTTTACGCAGATGCGGATAATGTGCGGACGATGCAGGGAGGAAATCAGGCATTGCGGAGCGCATGCGACGCAGCGAACCGCGGAGTACGTTAGATTCGGTCAGACATTCTTATTCTTCATCATGAGTACAGTCTTGCGATGAAGAATAAAAGCCTCCGACAGATCGAAGACGTGCGCAGAGGAAGGCGCTGACGCGCCGCGCACGTCGCGTCAAGAACGCCGAGGCGTTCTTGACGAAACTAACGTAGACCATCAGAGACCCGGGGATGTTCCGGAATACGATAGGGAGGATTTTATGGCAGATATTTTGAAAGGAGCTCCGGTGGCGCAGGCCATGACGGAATCCTTCAGACAGGAAGCGGAAACTCTTCGGGCACAGGGCGTGACGCCAACGCTGGCCATCGTCCGTGTCGGGGAAAGAGCAGACGACCTTTCTTATGAGAGGGGCGCGATGAAGCGCGCTGCTTCAATGGGAATCGATGTGAAGCAGGTCATTCTTCCCGAAGATGTGGACAGTGATACTTTTTTCGGGGAGCTTCGGCGTGTAAATGAGGATGCGGATGTCCATGGAATTCTTTTGTTCAGACCTCTTCCCCGGCATCTTGACGGGGAGCGGGCAAGGCAGATGATCGATCCTGCAAAGGATGTGGACGGCTGTACAGACGGATCTCTGGCCGGCGTTTTCACAAATACGCAGATTGGATTTTCTCCCTGTACGGCTCAGGCAGCGATGGAGATCCTTCATTTTTACGGAATAGATGTCAGAGGAAAGCGCGCGGCAGTCATCGGACGGTCTCTCGTGATCGGCCGCCCGGTCGCCATGATGCTCATGCATGAAAATGCGACGGTCACCGTCTGCCACACGCGGACGGTCGATGTTCCGTCCGTCACACGGGAAGCGGATATCGTGATCGCTGCGTCCGGTCAGATGGAGAGCGTCGGCGCAGAGTATCTGCGGGAGGGCCAGGTCGTGATCGACGTCGGAATCGGCTGGAACGAGGAGAAGCAGAAGCTCTGCGGTGACGTGAAGTTCGACGAGGCGGAGACGGTCGTGGATTCCATCACGCCGGTGCCGGGCGGAGTGGGAAGCGTGACGACAGCGGTGCTGTGCAGTCATGTGATAGAGGCCGCGAAGCGGGCGGTTCAGCAAAATACACGGTGAGACGTGCAGATGACAGCGTCCGCGAGTAAGCGGTGCCGAATGTCCGTTGACAGCACCTGCACGAAGGAGCTGCCGAATGTCCGTGACAGCATCTGCGTGAAAGGGATTCCGAAGGAGAAAATCAGAGCGATGACTTCCCCGTGCACACCCTCAAAGGGCGAGGAGAATTTAACACAGCGCAAAGCCCGGCTTCGACGGGAGAAAATTAAAGCCCGTGACGCCATTGTTCCATCCGTACGCGTTGAAAAATCAGCGGCGATCGTCGATCGGATCCTTGAAAACGAGGCATTCAGGAAGGCTGAGATCGTGATGATTTATCGTGCAGTCCGGGGAGAGGTCCGGTTGGATCTGCTTCCCGTCAGGGCTCCTGAAAAGAAGTATGTATATCCGCTCTGTATGGAGAATAGTGAAATGCGGGCTCTCCTGCCCGGCTCTGCGGAAAGCTGGAGATCCGGTCCTTTTCACATACCGGAACCGGATCCTGACCTTTCGGAGGAGATATCGCCGGACAGGATCGACCTTGTCCTCTGTCCCTGCACGGCCTTTGATGCAGAGTGCAGCCGTCTGGGGATGGGCGGAGGCTATTATGACAGGTTCCTGCCGAAATGCCGGAATGCGGCGATTTTCAGCGTCGCGTTCGAGGTGCAGCGGGCGGAGAGTGTCCCTCACGATTTACTGGATCGGCAGATGGACGGTGTGATTACGGAGGAGGGTACATATGGGATTTTTTGATCTTTTCAGAAGACCGGATATCAATGCCGGTGTTGAAAAATTCAGGAGCACACCGGGGGCCGTACTGCTTGACGTGCGGGATGATACGGAGTTTTTGAGCGGCCACATTCCGGGGAGCATGAACATTCCCATAGACAGGATCGGAACTGTCAGAGAAAAGATAAAGGACAGGGAAACGCATGTCTTTACGTACTGCCTTGGCGGACATCGCAGCGGACAGGCAGCCCGCGCTTTGAAGAAAATTGGATATAAGAATGTCCTCTGTATAGGGGGAGTCACCCGGTATGAGGGTGAGCTGGAACGGGGGGAGCTGGAACGGTAAATATCGGTAAAACTTCCGGGAATCTCATCGGTCATAGCTTTGGGAAGTTTACGTATAAAAACAGCAGGGCGTCTGATGCCCTGCTGTTTTTATACTTCATAGCGCAATACTCGTGTCTTCAGACATGAGATACGCGCCGCGCACGTCGCGGTAAGAACGCCGAGGCGTTCCTGAACGGCAGCTGCATGGGGCGGCGTCAAAGAGCTGCTCGGAAGATCCCCTCGACATCCTCCGCAGTCAGCGGGACGAAGGAACCCTTGCTTCCGGCTGCAGCTTTCGCTGCCATTTCCTTGAAATACCTGTCGTCTTCAATACCGACTTCGCGGAGCGATCCGGGGATATGCAGTTCCTTAGTGAAGAATTCGGCCGTGCGGTCGATGGCTGCGTTCGCGACCTCATAGTCATCGCCTCCGAAGATGCCCCAGATATTGCGTCCGTAGTTGGCGAACTTTTCAACGGTGTTTTCATTTAACGCAAAGCGCATCCAGTGCGGTGTCAGGATCGCAAGCCCCTCGCCGTGCGTGATGTCGTAAAATGCAGACAGCTCGTGCTCCATCGGATGCACGCACCAGGCGACGCCTGTGCCTGCATTCAGAAGACCGTTGATCGCGTTGGAGGAAGCCCACATAAGGGCTGCCCTTGCCTCGTAGTTCTTCGGATCCTCGAGCGCAGCCGGACCGTACTTGATGCAGGTCATAAGGACGCTCTCACAGAATTTTTCCTGCAGGAATCCGCCCGGAACGGTCGTGAAATAATTCTCAAATGTATGGCTCATGATGTCTGCCGTGCCGGATGCCGTCTGTCTCGCAGAGACAGAATAGGTGTATTCCGGGTCGCAGATGGACATTTTAGGCTTGAAGAACGGGGAATAGGTCCCCCACTTTTCGTGTGCCTTGAGGTCGGAGATGACCGCGTTGCCGTTCATCTCGGAGCCGGTGGCCGAGAGCGTGAGTACGGTGTAGAGCGGCAGGGCTTTCAGGATGTACTGCGGATGGATGACAAGGCTCCAGGGATCGCCTCCGTAGACAGCGCCGCCTGCAATGACCTTGGCTGCGTCGATGACGGAGCCGCCGCCGACAGCGAGGACCATATCGATCTTGTTCTCCTTGCAGAGCTGGACGCCCTTGCGGACGGACTCGATCCGCGGATTCGGCTCGATGCCCGGAAGTTCGTAGATCTTGAGGCCGATTTTACGGAGAAGGGCCATGACGGTATTGTAGAGACCGAGTTTCTTGATGCTTCCGCCGCCGTATACGAGCAGGACTTTGCTGCCGCTCTCCTTGAGTTCGACGAGATGAGAGATCTGGCCTTTGCCGAAATACACTTTCGTCGGGACATAATAAGTGAAATTATTCATACATACCTCACTGATTTATATAAATGCTGACCGCGGAGCAGGCGGTCTGTTATATAGTTCCGGAGTATCAGAATCTGTCTGAATTATCATTATCTGCAGTTTCATTGTACCATGTACGCCGGATGCACTCAACTTTGACCTTCCGGAAAGGGAAACTTTTCCACGGAGGACTGTCCGGGAGAAAGGGGTTTTCCACATGGAATCTGTGTTTTTCCCCGCCGGAAAAAGGGTTCTTCAGCTGTCTCCTCCGCGCTCCGCAAGCAGATCCTCAAAATCCCACTTCATCGCCATGAGCCTTCTCTGTGCTACTTCTGCGGCGCGGTCATATTCCACGAGATCAAAGATCTGTTTCAGGAGATAGGGTGATCGGATGATGTGATCGAGCATGACGGCCTCGGTCCTTCCGGGTGCCTTTATGTAAATGCAGGTATAATCTCCATCCCGCATATCCTCCTTCAGCATGCGGACTCCCCGGATCCAGCGGAGAAGAGTGTCCATATCCGCCTTTCCGCCTGTATAAAAAAGCTCCTTCTCTAATTTACGGCTTATATTGCGCCGGAAATCCAGTTCGTCATCCATTCTTTCCGGACCAAGGCAGCGGAGGATCTCCAGATGGCGGATCGTTTCGGGCATCCGGAATACAGGCCGTCTGATGTATGCATTTTCGTACGGATCCCCGGACGGATCGTTCGTCTCGATGAGTCCGATGCGCTTTGCACTGCGAAAGATCTGTTCTGCTGCATGTCCGAAGCCTGTCGCTTCCGGGTCAAGGCTGTAGGGAATCGGCGGAGGGAGCTTCATCCAGTTTCGTTTTTCTCCCTCATATAAAAGGATCCCGGGGATGTCGGCTTTGTCGAATTCATTTTTCAGCTGCGCAAACTGTCGGAGCCCGTAGGGCGAGATGCCTCCGAAGAAACGGATCACACGGACCCTGTCTGTGCCGGAAGCTTCCTGCAGAGCGTAGTCCGGCTTCCCGCCGCAGAGCCTCTTCGCTGCCGAAGTGATACCTCTGAGGCGGGATGGGCCGGAGAGGAGAAGCGGTTTGACGAGCGGCTCCATCCGGAAAGCGGCGGAGAACCGAATGTCCGGCTTCGCCGCCCGGATCATAGGCATAAAGAGCCTGTCTGCGATCATCCGGTCTCTTTCATACCAGTTGGGACCGGACAGATACTCTTCGTAACACTTCCTAGTAATCGAATCGATCTCGAAGCCGTAGAGATCCAGAACAAATTTTCCGATCATGGAGCGGATCCGGAACTCGTCTCCGGAGAGCCATTCGTTGTCATTTGCGAGAAAATGAAGGACCAGCCCGCGGACCGTCTCTTCGCCCTTTATGTCTTCCGTGAGCTCGTCAAGCTGCGGGAGAATAAGCCGCAGATCGATGAGCGGATCGTCGAGGCGGGAACGGGACGGTCGCCGATATGCAGAACTCGAGTCCTTTGCGCGCCTGTCAAAGTCCCAAGAACTGGCCGGAGAGAGCTCTCCGAACCAGTGCGCATTATCGGCGAAGGATTCGCGGAGATTCATGAGCATTCGCTTCAGATACTCGAAATACCCGGAATACATGCCCCGGATCCTGACCGACAGGGCGCGGAGCAGATCTTCCGCCGCCAGAGCGACATCCAGATCCAGCTGGCTTTTGTACCAGATGAGGAGTTTTTCCCGGTAAGCATCGTACGCTTCATCGACCGCGTGGATCCTTGTGATCGTGTTCCGTGTAGCACAGAAGGCTTGTTTTGCATTTTCCGCCGTCTCCCGGCAGCGATTTGTCCGGGTGCGAAGTGCTTCAACATTTTCTCCGGCCTGCTCTGTGAGGTGTTCGGCCGCGGCGATCAGATTCGGACCGGTCCCTGATACAAGGCAGGAGGCGAAATACGGACCGTATGCCGGATCCAGCATGACGCGCTTCAGCTCGCGGAACAGATTTCCGATGATGGAGTCCGGATTTCGCTCCCCCTCCTCGTCTACGAAGTAGGACAGAAGGGAAGCGGCATTTCTTTCTATTGTCTCGTGTTCTCGGGCGAACCAGTCGTTGATCGGTCCGATGATGAGCGGAGCATGTCCGAAAGGCTCGTTGTATCGCCGGACGGAAGACGGGTCAGGCCGCGGAACGGTATGATTCGTGAAAATACCGCGCCGGAGGGCGGCCTGAATTCCCGATAGATCAGCCAGAATGGTGCGGTTCAGAAAGCTCTCAAGGTCCTGCTCGAGGGGCTCTTTATAGAGCAGAGGAGCAATCTGATTGAAAAGGTTTCCCGCAACATAGGTAGCGGCGTACCGGGATATAAGCTCGCTTCCGCCCATTCCGAATACGGAGAAAGCGCAGCTTGCACCATGGGTGACCGGGAGAGTCCGGACACGCAGGGACATTTTTTTCAGTGTGGAGGGGAGGGAGGTCTCCGCCGCCGGATCCTCTTCGGTGATCCAGGCAAAAAGAAATTCTGACAGAAGATCGATCACCGCGTCGCGGGGACGGGAGGAACGTCGGCCCTTGATGCCGTGTGCGGACGGAGCCTGCATGAGAAAGCAGGTATCAGCCGGGGTATTCCGGCTCCTGATTTCTCCAAAGCGGTAAGACTGGCGGAATTCTTCACGGTTTTCGCGGATGCTCATGAGATAGTCCATCTCCTTGAGCATCGCATAGCTGTTCCGCTCAAGTTTTGGGACGAGGTAAGTATTCGCGAGATCCCGGTCGGATGTCAGGAGATCAGGAAGGAGCAGGTAAGTGTAAAGCCGGTCAAAACCGGGCTCGATCTCCTCCAGAATATACCGTACCATGTAGCATAGGTCGGCAAGACAGCCTCCCATGCCGCCCGCGATGCCGGAGACAATGTGGACGGAGAGAGTACTCGTTCCCTTCTCTTCAGAATCCTCGGAGCACGCTTCGGAAGCTGCTTTTTCCGACAGCTTCTGAAGAATAGATTTAAGGCGCAGAAAGACGGTCTGCGAGGAGTCGATGAGAAAGAACCGGCCGAGCTGCCTGACGCCGCCGGCTCCGTAGAGTGGTGAGGGGAGATGTGCTTCTTTTTCCGACAGCCAGTCAAAGAAGGGGGTGTTCCTGTTCTTTTTTCGCGCATCTCCCTCTGAAAATGAAGAGACTGCGCCATCCTTCTCAATATTTATATATTCGATGCCGGGCGGGAAATCCGGAGTGCCTTCCCAGTCGGCCGCGGCGTCAATTGCAAGGAGGCGTACGGAGCCGCATGAGGAACCGGCGGAGTCTGATGAGGAGGCAGGGGAACCGGATGGAGAATCTTCGCAGCCTCCCAATGCGACAGCGTCGGAGAAGTCCTCATGAGGTTCCGGGACCATGCGGACATTCATTTTCTTCTTCAGCGCACGCAAAGCGTCCGCACCAAGTCCGCCCAGACCGATGATCAGGGCCAGGCTTCCCGTGGTGCGGATAAGTTCGCTTTCTTTCACGATGCCACCGCCGGAGCGGATCAGCAAAGAGTCGTACATGGTCTCTCCCGTGTGTCTGGTGGTCAAAAACCTGCTTCAGAGAGTAAGCCTTTGGCGGATCGCATCCGTGTGATTTGGGAATATACTTCGCACTTCTCGGGGCACGGCAGGAACGCCAGGGAGGTCTTGATTAAAAAAGATACTTAATAGGAATCGACAAATTCAAGCGCAATGACTGTGAGAATCGCGTACACGACCGCGAAGAGGAGCAGAATCCCCCACTGATGAAGAAGATTTCCGACGGTCGCTTCCATTTCCTTGCTGTAAGCGAAGTAGGTCATGTGATTCACATCCGCACTTGTGCAGATCGCGTTGAGCCCCCAACGGCTGATCGTGAGCGTTGAGACCTTCTCCGGGATACCTTTGAGCTCAAAGACCATGCCGGACATGATGAGCTGGATGATCAGGGCGAAGGGCATGACGGTCATTGCAGTGTTCTCATCCTTCACGACAGCTGAGATGACAAGCGCAAGCGCATCCGCGCTGAATGTGATCAGGAAGAAAGAAACGAAAAGTTCGAGTGTAGGAGGGAGAATGATTCCCTGCCGTATAAAATGTCCGTTGTTCACTATTCGCACTATGACAGTGACGGGAACTGCTTCGACTGCACAGAGGCAGGCTTCGAAGAGCCATCTCGCAGCGACATAGGAGGACATATGCAGACCGGTCCGATGTTCACGTTTCAGGATCTCGCGTTCTCTGCAGATCACCCGGATCGAGTTGAAAATACCGATCCAGATGCATGCACAGACCAGAGCGAATGCGCCGCTGCGGGTCTGTTCGTAGTCGTAAAACATATTTTCTCCTGTCACAGAGCAGATCAGCAGAGTGATGAGAACGACGGAGATCAGGAGCTTCCATCCCTTATCATTGAAAAAACCTCTTCGGTTCCTTCCGAAATAGATTTTCATCTGCTGAAAACGTGATGTGTGTTTATTTGCCATTCTATCTTACCTTTCCTGTGCCGAATTTTCTGAGTTCCTGGTATCAGAGAAAACTGCTGTTACACCAAAGAGTCAGATCTTTCCCGTCATTCGGTTATACTTCTCAAGGAAATGATCTGCCAGCCCGTCTCCGTTTTCCGATTTCCGGTTGATGCGGCGGATGATCCCCTCGAGCGAATCGGTCTCGAAGAAGGTCTTGGCATTTTCCGGCGTTCCGAAATACAGGAGATGTCCGATGTTGTCCTTCTCCGTCTTGCCAAGTACGATGACTTTGGTGAAGAGATCGATGGAACGGTCCGGACCGTGGGTGATAATCAGCACGATCTTGCCGAGATCCGCGACCTTCCGGAGGCTCAACATAAGATCCCTGGACATCGGTCCGTCCAGACCCGAATCCGGCTCATCGAGGAAGAAGAGGGACGGATTACCGACAAGCTCAGTCGCAATGCTGAGACGCTTCAGCTGGCCGCCGGAGATCATACTGGCCATATTGTTTCGCTCGTCTGTAAGGCCCAGCAGGGACATCGCCCATTCGGTCTGCCGGACGTGGTCTGCGTTGGTAGCTGAGGCTGGCATGCGCATCTGCGCTGCCGCAAGCAGGGTATTGTAGACCGTGTCGTTCAGCCGGACAAGATCCTTCTGAGGAACATATCCGATCTCATACTTGACTTCCTCATATTCGCAGTAGACATCCAGATCACCATACAAAATGGTGCCCTCCGCCTGGTTATAGCCCATGACAGCCTTCAGGAAGGTGGATTTTCCCGCGCCGGATCCCCCGAGGATCAGGACGAAGTCCCCCGGGTTTATCGTCAGTTTGATGTCGGAGAGCAGGGTGCGCTTCCGGAAATTGTGCCAGACATCGCGCTTCCTGATGTCGATCATCAGGCTCTTTCCGACGGATTCGTCTTCTGTCGCCGCAGCCTCCGCCCGGATACTGTCTTCGAGCCGGCTCATCAGACCGGCATCCGGAGCCTCCGGGCGGTTATCGAAGCCATACCCTGATGCGGGAACTTGCTCGTGTGCATTGGCGACGAGACTCCCTTTTAACGAAGAGGGTCTTTCCTGCATTTTTACTTCAGCGGATGGTTTCTCGACCGTCATGCCGTGTACAGTCCCGTCAAGTGAAGTCCCCGAAGCCGTGACCGGGACGCTTGCTGTTCCGAAGCAGAGCGCTCTGCCTGTAAAATAGAACCAGGTCGCGCCAATCTGTATGATATCTCCGGGGCTGAGTTTTGACGCGCCTTCAATTCGCCGCGTATTGATGAACACGCCATTCGTGCTGCCAAGGTCGATGATGGTCCATCCCTGTGCACTGTTGAAGAAAGTCGCATGTCGCGTCGAGATGTACGGATCCTCCAGCTTGAATGCCCCTTCGCCGCGTCCGACCATGATCTCACGGATATCCGGGCTGAGCGGGACGGAGCGCCATGTCAGCGGATAATGCTTTAAATAGACAGGAATCATTCGAAATGCAGCGGTTCCTCTGGGAGCGTTTTTCGGATAGAAGGTAAAGATATCTCCCGGCAGGATCTCCTGAATGGATGTGCAGGGTTGACCGTTGATCCATGTCCCGTTAGTGCTTCCGGTATCCCGGTACATGATCCGGCCCTGAATGATGCCGAATTCTCCGTGCCGGCCGGAAATATACGGAGACGGGACACAAAGATCCGCACCGCGGCCGGTTCGACCAAAAGTCTGACGGCCGTGAAGGGGAAGGTCACAGGCGTGGCCGTCCGGCAGAAAACAGAGAAGGACCGGGATAGAGCTTTTATCGTGCTGAAATTTCAGGGTCTTTTCCATAGTACACCTCGCAAAAGTAAAAAATAAGGAATAAATCAGGATGCGATATCACTCCCCTGTGAGGAGCTCTCATCCGATGAGGACGTCCCGGATTCGGCGGAGCTCTCACCGGATGTGGATTCGACGCTCGAACCATCATCCGGATCGTTTTCCTCCGCTTCCATTTCTGAGTTGACCAGATCCCGCAGTTCGGCTCGCCAGCTTGCTACCTCAAGATCTGCTTCCTCTTCAGAGAGGAAGATGGGGGTTACAGGGAGTGAGCCCGGGCTTGGCTCGTACGCGTCTTTGATAGCCACTCCAATTGCCGCGCGCCGCTCAGGCGGGGAGACGATATGCATTTCCTTGGTAAAACCAGTTTTTCCGAGCAGTGACATGTCTGCATTTTCATTCCATGAAATATAGAGCTTGTCATTTATTTTGACATCTCTGAGATTGACAAGCTTCGAAAAATCAGAGATTGGATTTGTATAGAAGACGAGGCCTCTATAGCGAAGTCCTTCCGGAAGGGGACTGAGATCAGAAATTGAATTCCTCTCTGCCAGAATAACGACCTCCTTTACCGATAATTCAGAGATCGGATTGATGTCCGTAATGTTGTTGCAGCCTATATCGAGATAATGCAGCTCCTTTATGCTTCCCTTAAGAGGAGCAAGGCTTTGGATCTGATTGTGGTCGACCATGACCGCATTGAGTTCAGGCTTTCCGGTGAGTCCGGACAGATCCGTGAGTGCATTGTTTCCCGCCATGATATTCGTGAGTTTTGAACATCCCTCGAGTGGAGAAAGGCTCTTGATCTCATTGTTGTCTGCATTCAGGTTCTCAAGCGACGTGCATACAGAGAGCGGCTCGATTTCAGAAATCAGATTGTCAGAGATATTCAGATTCTTCAGGGAAGTGAAGGAGTTTTGAAGCGGAGAGAGTTCTGAGATCTGGTTGTTGCTCACATCAAGCGTTTCAATTCCGCTACAGTTCATGATTCCTTCAATTCCTGTGAGAGCATTCCGCGCAGCAATAACTTTCTTGAGGTAGATCATCTGCTCACAGCCTGTCAGGGATGTCAGAAGGTTGTCCGAAACAACCAGGTTCACCATAGTGTTATTGGCTGAGAGCGGTATGAGGTCTGCAATCTGGTTTCCATCAGCACATAGGTACGTGAGCGGACAGTTTTCCAGACCGGAGAGGTCACTGATCTGAGCGTTCCTGCATTTGAGGCTGCGCAGCTTCTGACAGCCGGCAAGTGGTGTGAGATCACTTACGAGCGTTCTGCTGATGCTGAGCTCTTCAAGGTTTTTGAGTCCTTCCAGACCGCTAAGGCTTGTCAGAGGATTTCCGCTCAGCCTGATCTCTTCAAGCTTCTCACACCCTGAAAGAGGAAGGACACTTTCGACTTTGTTATTTGAAAGGTGCAGCCACTTCAAATCGGTGAGATCCGCAAGTGGCGAGAGATCGGATATGAGACAGTTGCTCAGGAACAGATCTCTGAGCTTTGTGCATTCGGCAGCCCATCCGAGATCACTCAAATTTGAGTCCTCTGCTATAAGGATTTCAAGCTGCGGATGACCGTAGAGATGCCTTGCCTCCTCGCCGCTGAGATTCAAATAATCATTCTCGGATGGATCGAAGTCATAGAGCTCAATCTCCTTGAGTTTTGGCATTTTATCAATGCAGGCGATTGAGTAGGGTTCCAGAAGGCTCAGAGAGATAGTTTCCAGATTTGGAAAATGCCCGAGGCAATCCGTCCCTCCGTCTATCCTGGATCCGGTTACGGAAAGAGTCAGGACGTTCGGAAGATCTCTGGTAAAAAGTTTTGAGCCGTCTAAGTTGACTGATCCCTCTATATACTCGTTGGAGATCTGTCCTGTGATCGATAGATGATTGAGGGCGGGGGCATCTGCGAGGGGGTCGAGGGTCGTAAAGCCGGTACATCCATCAATTCTGAGCTTTTCCAGATGTGTGATGCGGCTGATCTCTTCTACCATAGAGTCACTGAGCTCACATCTAATGAGCGTCAGGCTTTTTATGTTTGCGTCTTTTTCGATTGCTTGCAGCCTTTCAGATGTGACAGGCGTTTTTTCAAGAACGACAGCTTCCCCGGAGCCCGTTTTTCTGTAGGAATCATTGTTCTCACCCCGGGAAAAAATGAAGAACACGATACCGATCGCAGCCGCAACGAGCATGATCAGGCCGATAAGGGGCTTCTTAGGGATTCCGCGCCTCGGTTTTCCGGAATATGCGGACTCTGACCTTCTTTTTCGATCTGACTTTTCAATATTATCCGGTGCAGAGTCCCGGCCCGGCTGTTTAGAGTTAACGAATGAGGAGCTTTGCGCAGGCTGACCCTGTGCATTGTAATTCTGCGCGGCGTAGCCCTGCGCAGGCTGACCCTGTGCATTGTAATTCTGCGCGGCGTAGCCCTGTGCAGGCTGACCCTGTGCATTGTAATTCTGCGCGGCGTAACCCTGCGCAGGCTGACCCTGCGCATTGTAATTCTGCGCGGCGTAACCCTGCGCAGGCTGACCCTGTGCATTATAATTCTGTGCAGCGTAACTTTGTGCGGCATACCCATGTGCAGTCTGATCCTGTACTGCATAGTTATGAGGAGCATAGCCCTGTGTGGACTGCTCCTGCAATTTGCCGTTGCCTTCTGAATTCTTTTTTTCGGGGGAATCCTTATGAGCGCCGTCTGCTTCAGAACTCCGCTTTCCTACAGAACTCTTAAAGGCACGACCGCCGTTCGCCCTGCCTGCGGCTCCTGCGCTGCCCATACTGCTCTTGAAAGCTCCGGACATCTCCGGAGAAGATTTTCCGACCGCTTTGTCAAGGAGACGTGCAAGCTCCTCCATGTTCTGGATCCGATCAGACGAATTCACCGCAAGTCCCTGCATGAGGATCGCCTCTTCAGCGGGGGTGATTCGGGCGCCTAGGAGAGATGGAGTTTTTATTTCGTCGTAGAAAGCCCGCTTCAGCGCGTCCGGAGGAGTCACTCCGGTGATGCACTTGTAAAGAGTCGCGCAGACTGCGTATACGTCGGTGAAGGGTCCCTGCCGTTCCTTGCCCGCATACTGTTCGTAGGGTGCGTAGCCGGGCTTTACCGTGATCGTAGTCGTGGCGTTTTCCGTTGAGGTGGTGTTCCAGGCAGCGCCGAAATCCAGCAGTTTGATCGTGCCGTCACTCTGCATGCGGATATTGTCCGGGCTTACGTCCCTGTGAATCACGCCTTCCGCATGGAGCTTGCCGAGGACCAGAATGACCGGGCGCAGGAGATGATAGGCTGCGTCAAAGGAGATCGGTCCGCCTTCGGCAATCTTTGTATTCAGGTCAGAGCCGTCCAGATACTCCATGACCATGTAGGCTTTGCCGTTATATTCAAGATAGTCGCGGACATTGACAATGCCGGGCTCACGGGCAAAACGGGCGAGGGTGCGGGCTTCGCGAAGGAATTTCTTTTTCCGTGAAGGGTCGGTATCCGACAGTTCCTTGACGGCGACGGGCATGTCAAGTTTTGTGTCCCTCGCGTACCAGGTTGTTCCAAATCCGCCCTTTCCGATGATTCGGATGAGTTCGTATCGGTTATTTATAAGCGCCATATTTGCCTCCATCTATATCGGCTGTGAAAATCAATGCAGAGTCAGTCCCGGCTTTATCAGTAAATGCAAAATAATGAAATAGTATTGGATAAATCGTTTGAAAGTTCCATAAAAACCGCTGCTCCCCGGGCTTTGATCAGTGCCCATATATGCCTCTCATGACCTTGCATACTTTTTGCCGCTTCCTGTAAATTATAAAACATGCACAGGTCATCTTCAATGAAATACGCCGGTTACTTTACAAAAGTGCCGGGGCTTTGCCGGCCATGGCAGAGCTGGATCTGAGACTTCGGGGACCCGGCCGCTGTTTTTTACCTTTGTTTTTACGATAGTCCTTTTTCAAATGCGAAATTTGTTATAAAGTATGAGATAAGGGTCTTTACGCATTCCTGCGAGCGGTGCGGGGATGGAGCATACTGTGCGGTGAGAGCCTGCTCGCACAGGCACATGTATGTGCACAGCCGCATAGTGCGACATGAGCGTGGAACGACAGCAGAATGCGAATGACATCGTTCGATCAGAAAGAAATTTATATCAGGGAGGAACTTAATTATGGCTGAAGACAGGAACCTGGAGAGCGCGGAAGCTCCGAAGAAAAAGAAAAAGCGGCCCGCGGAAGGGGAGCAGGCGGCTGTCCGGAGAACAAAGAAGTCTGCCGCGCAGGAGACCGGTGGAGAACAGGCGTCCGTCCGCCGGGCGAAGCAGCCGGCTGACCAGATGACCGGGGACGATAGCGCGGCGAAGGAGCGTGAAGCGCGCAAAAGAGCCCGCCAGAAGCGTGAACGCGAGCGGCAGGCACAGCAGAGGAAAATGATCCTTACCGGGATCATCGTCATCTCCCTGATCGTTCTTCTCGTGGTCATGTTCCTTCTCGTGCGGTCGTTCAGGAAAGCCGGAAAGAGCCAGACAGGCACTTCATCGGGCACTGCTGTACAGCAGACGCAGGGAGTTACGGCTGTCGATCCGGCCGGAACGTCCGGCAGCGCGGAGAGCGCTGCACAGGGGACGCAGGCACAGCCTGAGACACAGCCGGAAGCGGCTCCTGTCTCTGCAGACGCAGTCCTTGCGGCTTCAGACAGGATGGCTGCCATGTACGATTATGATGCCGCAATTGCGTATGTTCAGTCCCAGCCGGGATACGAGTCCAACGCGGACTATATGGCTGCGATCCAGCGCTATACCGACACGAAGGCGACCTGTATCCCTTACGACGTCGAGGAGATTCCGCATGTGTTCTATCACTCGCTCCTCAACGATTCGCGCGGATTTGACCCGGCGATCTCCGGCGATTTTGTCGCAAATGACAACAACGCCTGGATGTGCTCCGTTAACGAATTCAACACGATCACGCAGCAGATGTACGACTACGGCTGTGTGCTCGTCTCGATGCACGACCTTGTGACGGAGTACCGTGACGAGAACGGGGAAGTTCATTTTGAGAAAAATACAAACCTTATGCTCCCGCCCGGCAAGCATCCGGTCATCATGTCCGAGGACGACCTGAGCTATTATCACGCGTATGAAAATCAGGGCATCGCCTCGAAGCTGGTCCTCGATGAGAACGGAAAGGTCAAGTGCGAATACATCAATGAAAACGGCGAGACGCTGGTCGGAGATTACGACGTCGTTCCCCTTCTCTCCAGCTTCATCGACGCGCATCCGGATTTCTCCTACCACAACAGGCACTGCATGATTGCGCTGACAGGTTACAACGGCGTATTCGGCTACCGCACGGATACGGTCTATCTCACGCGCGATCCGGAGCATCTGGACGCGAACCAGGCGATCTGGCTGGAGCAGCATCCCGAGTTCGACTTTGATCAGGATGTGGCGGAAGCAAAGGTCATCGCGGATGCGCTGAAGGCTGAGGGCTACGAGTTCGCGAGCCATACATGGGGACACAGACGCGTCAATACGGCCTCCGTCGAAGCACTGAAGGAGGACAACGAGAAGTGGGTGAATACGGTCGTTCCGATCGTCGGGGAAGTCGATTCCATCATCTTTGCACATGGCACAGACCTGTGCGGTCCGGAGGATTACTCTTACGACAATGAGAAGTTCGCGTATTTTAAGAGCGTGGGCTATAACTATTATGCCAATGTCGACGGAAGCGTACCGGTCTGGAATCAGCTTCGGGATAATTATGTCCGTACAGGCAGGATCGATATCGACGGCTACAGGCTGTATCAGGCGATGACAGGCGTCCAGAGCGCGATGGCTGACTTTGAGCAGATCGGTGTTCATGATATCGAGAGCTTCTTTGATCAGAGCAGGATCACGCCGGTCGTGATCCCGCAGTAAAGAGACGCGATTGGGGAGCAGGATAAGCGTAGGAGGGGAAATGTCCTATGGAAAATGATCAGGATCTGGAACTGGAAAACATGCCGGATGAAGAAGCCCCCACATACAGTTTTGTGGAGGAGAAGGAAAAAGAATCAAAGCAGTCCGGCAAAAAGAAAAGGAAGAAAAAGGCTGACCCTGAGAAGGCTGCGGCGGAGCAGCGCGCAAGGCGGCGGGCAGAGAAACGCGAAGCGGAGATACGCGCCAGACGGGAGCGGATCGGCTCGATCATCATCACCGCCGGGGTCATTCTGATTCTTTTAGTCATCGTTCTTCTTATCCGTGGACGGGGAAAGAACAAAGCTGCGGCGGAGAGCCGGGGAACGGGCAGCGTACAGACTGTACAGGAGGCCGGGAACGGATCAGCCGGGGAGACAGCCGGGGCGGTGTCCGCAGAGAACGGGAATACGGCGAATGGTACGGGCCAGAGCGTGTCCGGAACCGGTCAGGAAGGAACCGGTAAGGAAGAAACGCCCGGCACGGGAGATACAGCTGCGGCTGTCGACAGATCTTCCTTTGCAGTGGATCCGGCAAAGACAGACTGGAATTATGACACGGAGGGCGGAGAAAAGACGGTCTATCTGACCTTCGATGACGGGCCGTCCTACCTCACGCCGGCAGTCCTCGACGTGCTGGACCAGTACGGGGTGAAGGCTACCTTCTTCGTGACCGGTCAGAATCCGGAGTATTACGACTATATCGGAGATGCTTTCCGAAGAGGGCATACGATCGGCCTGCACACGTACAGCCATGAGTATGAGCAGGTCTATGCGTCGGTCGAGGCTTATTATCAGGATCTGGGACGGATCGGAGAGATCGTCGAAGAGCAGATTGGGTTCGTGCCCTGCTTTATCCGATTCCCAGGAGGAGCTTCGAATACGATCTCTGCACACTACATGCAGGGGATCATGAGCATCCTCTCGGAGGATGTCGTGGCACGTGGCTACCAGTACTGGGACTGGAACAACAGTGTCGCGGACGGATCCACCGTGACGGTGGAGGAAGTCTGCGCCAATGCAGTCAAGGTAGAGCCGAACACCATGGTGCTTCTTATGCACGACGGAAACGGGAAGGATACGACCTGGGAAGCCCTTCCGGGCGTGATCGAGCTGCTTCGGGATAGGGGGTATACCTTTAAGGCGCTAGACCGGAACGCACCGGTGGTGCATCACTCGGTCCTGAACTGAGAAGCAGGCGTTCCTGATGATCCGTAAAAGGCTGTGACGCCTGCCTTGTATTCTATATGTACAATAATTTGTACCGGGCGAACCGACCCGGAATAATCGATAAGAGGTGAGAAATTCATGGACACAACTGCGACTGTTGAGGGAAAAGCGAAGACCAGAAATGGTGTAAAGCGCCTCATCTTTGTCATTATCTCCATACTGATCGAGGTCCTGTTTGTTCTCAGTATTATAATCAAATTCAATGAGCATGCTGAGTGGATCTCCATTGCGACCAGAGTTCTGGCACTTCTCCTGGTGCTGGTGATTTACGGGGGCGGGGACAATAAGTCAGCATCGATCAAAATGCCATGGATCATACTGATCCTTCTCGCACCGCTTCTCGGCCTTTCTCTTTATCTGATGATCGGTTTGAATGCGTACACGGCAGGGATGCGGAAAAGATTCAGGGGAATCGACGCAATACTTCTGCCGAAACTCAGACATGACAGTAATCTGACCAGGAGCATGGCCGAAGAGGAAATGCCTTTCAGCGGGGTGTCTTCCTATGTGGAACAGTATTCCGCTTATCCTCCGTACCAGAATACGGACGTGGAATATTATTCTGAAGCGAGCGACGGCCTTGAGGCACAGCTTCGTGAGATGCGGAAGGCGAAGGATTTCATTTTCATGGAATACCATGCCATAGAGGATGCCGAGTCCTTCCACCGCATCGAGGAAGTTCTCGTCGCGAAGGTGAAGGAGGGCGTTGAAGTACGTCTTTTCTATGATGACATGGGGAGCATCGGATTCATCACCACGGATTTTGTCAGGCGTATGAATCAAAAGGGAATCAAATGCCGCGTGTTCAATCCGTTCGCTCCGGGCCTGAACATTTTCCTGAATAACCGGGATCACAGAAAGATCACGGTCATTGACGGAAAGGTCGGGTTCACAGGCGGGTACAATCTTGCGAATGAATACTTTAACCTGACACATCCTTACGGATTCTGGAAGGATACGGGCGTCCGGCTCGAGGGTGACGCCGTGCGGAGCCTTACGATCACATTTCTTGAAATGTGGAATGCCATCAGGGGAAATGATATCGACGACGAGGACTTTGGCAGGTATCTGAAGGTTCACGACTATGAGGCCAGGGAAGGCGGCGTTGTGCAGCCCTACGCGGACAGCCCTATGCAGGGCGAGCATGTCGGGGAATGTGTTTATGCCGCAGTTGCCCGCGGCGCGAAAAAATATGCCTGGTTCGTCACGCCGTATCTGATCATCACGGACGAGATGAACTATGTGCTGGGCATGGCTGCAAAAAACGGCGTGGATGTCCGGATCATAACACCGGGAATTCCCGATAAGAAGCTGGTCTATTCCGTGACCAGATCCTACTACGCGGCTCTGGTGAAGAACGGTGTGCGGATCTATGAGTATACGCCGGGCTTCTGCCACTGCAAGATGTCCGTCGCGGATGACGCCGTTGCGACCTGCGGAACGATCAATCTGGACTACAGGAGCCTGTATCATCATTTTGAGAACGGGTGTCTTCTGTTCCAGAAGCAGGCGGTGCACGATATCAGGAAAGACTTTGAGGATATGTTCGCGCAGTCTGAAGAAGTGACTGAAAAATACAGGAGCGGACTGAGCAGTCATCTTCGCTTCGGCCAGCTGCTCCTCAGACTGATCGCGCCGCTTCTGTGATTTTTATGTTGTATAATGCATGTCTGTGAGAACTCCTTTCCGATCGCACGGGCTCACCCCTGTTCATAAAAGGGGTTCCATGCCGCAGCAGAGGCCTGAGTGCACTGCGGCACCACATATAAAAGGGAGGTTTATTATGAAAGCAGGTATTCTCGGTTACGGCAACCTTGGGCGCGGCGTGGAAGCAGCCATCAATAAAAATGAAGACATGGAGCTTGTCGCAGTCTATACAAGAAGAGACCCGGCAGGACTTAAGATCTGCACGCCCGGTGCTTCGGTGAAGCATATTGACGCGCTCGCGGACGGAAAGGAAGATATCGACGTCCTCATCATCTGCGGCGGGAGCGCAACAGATCTTCCGGAGATGACCCCGAAATATGCCGCGCTGTACAATGTCGTCGATTCTTTCGATACGCACGCGAATATTCCGAAGCACTTCGGCGCGGTCGACGCGGCTGCGAAGGCCGGCGGGAAGGTCGGCCTCATTTCCTGTGGATGGGATCCGGGCATGTTCTCGCTGAACCGTCTCTACGCGCATTCGATCCTTCCCGGCGGCAGGGATTATACATTCTGGGGAACAGGCGTGAGCCAGGGACATTCTGACGCGATCCGCAGGATCGAGGGTGTTCTGGATGCCCGCCAGTATACGGTCCCGGTCCCGGAAGCGCTCGAGAAAGTGAGAAGAGGAGAGAATCCGGAGCTTACGACGCGCGAGAAGCACACGAGAGAGTGCTATGTCGTTGCGGAGAAAGGCGCGGATCTTAATAGGATCGAGAATGAGATCAAGACGATGCCGAACTATTTTGCGGACTATGATACAACGGTGACATTCATTTCCATGGAGGAGATGAAGGAGAAGCACGCGGGACTTCCGCACGGCGGTTCCGTCATCTATTCCGGCGAGACCGGTACGAACGGGATGAAGCATGTCATCGAGTACAGCCTGAAGCTCGATTCCAATCCGGAGTTCACGGGTTCCGTCCTTGCCGCGTATGCAAGGGCTGTCGTCCGGCTGAACGCGGAGGGCGTGACAGGCGGAAAGACGGTCTTTGACATCGCACCGGCTTATCTGTCACCGATCTCCGGCGAGGAGCTGAGGGCACACTGGCTGTAAAGAGCGATCTTTTTGAAGAATACTGTCCTGCATGGGAGATCCGGGATTTCCGGATCTCTTTTTTAAAAATCGAGCGCCTTTTATTGTTATATTATACAAAAAACGTAGATAAACAGGGCGATTGGATGGTATAATGAACATAGTTTACTTTATCGGATAAGGAAGCGGACGCCGCAGCGGAAAATATGCGCTCCGGCATCCTCAGAGTATTTCAGTGAAAGGTGGTAGAGCAGGATGGGCATTGAGAAAAAGTATGATGTTACGGCACTGGGCGAGCTCCTTATTGATTTTACCGAGAGCGGACTTTCGGAACAGGGAAATAAGCTTCTCGAGGTAAATCCGGGCGGCGCCCCCTGCAATGTTCTTGCGATGCTGAACAAGGCAGGCAGAAAAGTCGCTTTCATCGGCAAGGTCGGCAATGATATGTTCGGCAGAATGCTGAAAGCGAGAACGGAAGAGCAGGGAATCGACATGAGCGCACTCATGATGGATGATGTGATCCACACGACGCTGGCCTTTGTCGAGAAGCTGCCGGACGGCGACAGAGATTTCTCGTTCTACCGCAAGCCGGGTGCTGACATCATGCTTACAAAGGATGAGGTCATTGAGCATAAGGATGTCATTGAAGGTGCGAAGATCTTCCATTTCGGAACGCTTTCCATGACCGATGAGGGCGTAGAGGCTGCAACAGTTGAAGCTCTGCGGATCGCGAAGGAGAGCGGATGCATCATTTCCTTCGATCCGAATCTCCGCCCGCCTCTCTGGGATTCCGAGGAGAAGGCTAAGGAGAAGATCGCATACGGTCTTTCTCAGTGCGATGTCCTGAAGATTTCCGACAATGAGATCACATTCATGACCGGTGAGGAAGATCTGGATGCGGGAATCCACAAGATCATTGAGGAGTACAATATTCCGCTCGTGTTCGCGACCTACGGACCGAACGGCAGCAAGGCTTACTGCAAGGGTGTCGAAGTGTATGAGGAAGGATTCCTGAATCCGCGCACGATCGAGACGACAGGCGCCGGAGATACATTCTGCGCGAGCGCGCTTCATCATGTCCTGAAGTTCGGGCTTGATATGGATGCGGCGCAGCTGAAGGAGCTCCTGACCTTTGCGAACGCGGCTGCTTCTCTGGTAACGACGAGAAAGGGTGCGCTCTGCGTAATGCCGACACCGGAAGAAGTCATTAAGTATATTAAGGTCTCCGGAAGGAAGCTCAGAGAGAGCTGAAAGAAAAGAACAGGAAGAGTATGATTGTGGCCGGGACTGCGTGAGTGCAGTCCCGGTCCTTTTGTATGAACATTCAAACGGCTTCCGCGCCAAGAACTTCTAACATTCACTCAAGATGTGGAAAAGCATTCGCAAAAAACGAAAACTCGCTTCGCTCAGACAATTCGGTTTTTGCTCATTCCACATCTTTCGTTCATGAAGAAGTTCTAAGGCTTGTGCAGATTGTTTGAATTGTTCAAACAATTCCATTCCGCACAGAGTTTCGCAAGCGCCTGCCATTATATTCCGTGTAAGGGGGAAAGTTCCGCTTTTCTCTGGTCCGGAATACAGAGGAAGCGTCCGTCTGTGGTGAATTTGCAAAGGAAATCCCGTCTCAGCGGAGACAGAACTGTAAAAATCGGGGGAAAAAAAGAAGTTCTTTCATTTGAACGCGGAGTTCAGTATAATACTCTGTATATGTAAATCCCGTCATGGATCCTGCCTGCGGAATTCCGCAAAGCGAGCCTCCATGGCGGAGAAATCAAGTATCTTACATACTTACAGACAGTTGCGAAACGCACCGAACGCGAAAAGTTTCCAAAATGTCTGACATACTTACAGGCTCTTGCGAAACTCTGTGTGAAGCACAGACTTTCACAATTGCCTGTGACATACTTATTATGTAAGGAGATTGGTCATGAAAAAGTCTCTGAAAAAAATTGCTGCTGTCCTGATTTCTGCCACGATCATGAGCAGTCTGCTGGCAGGCTGTTCCGTGAAAGAGCTCATCCTCAAAGACGGGGCTGTGGAAGTGACGCCGACGCCGTCTGTCACTCCGACGCCGACAGCCACGCCCACACCGACGCCAACGCCGACGCCGACAGCGGAGCCGACTCCGGAGGTCTATAATTTTGGGAACAGCACAGCGTATGTGAGCCCGATGGGATATCAGATCACGATCCCTGAGAGCTGGAATAACCGGTATACGGTCGAGAATACGGAGAACGGGGATGTGTTCCGGTGCAAACTTTGCGCTGACAGCGGGCAGGATGGCACGCTTCTTACTGTCGTCGACAGCAGCAAGATCAATAACGCGACAGATATCGACGGATCCGAGATCACGATCAAGACGAATGACACGCTGAAAACGATCGCAATGCTCAGCACAGGGAACAGCCTGACGGCGATCGTGCCGGGTGACAGACCCTATGACATGACGATCGCCGAACTGGAGACGGAATATCAGGATCTTGCGAAATATCTTCCGCAGATGCTTGAAACAGGTTCTGCAGTCAAGGCGGCGTCTTCTGACGCACCGGCAGCACCGGCGCCGGGCAGTCCGGAGAATCCACCTGCCGCACCGACACCGACGCCGGAGCGGACCGGCGGAATGATCACCGTCGAACAGGCAATTTCCATAGGCGAGAATTACTGGGGACATCACTCCGGTGAGACATATGAGGACAACGGATATCCTATGTATTATTCGATCGAGGTCGAATCTGTCCCGGATTCTCCTGATGGATCCTATACTGTGAACCTTGTGGCGAACGGTCAGGACGGCGGTGCATGGACGGCCGGACAGATCACAGTATCAGCTGCGGACGGTCAGGTCCTGTGGGGATGGTAAATTACTCAAACTTCCCACATGTATTTATTCCGGGAGCCATGAAGTAAAGGATGTGGGAAGTTTTAGTAAATTATCTGAGAGACTGCCTGTCGCGGCGGCTGTCCGGATGATCAGGTGCGTTTTGCAAACAGAGGAGAGGGGATAATGAAAGATCGAAAAGTTTTTTGTCTGAATAACATCAGTTCTGTCGGACTCGAAAAGTTCCGTGCAGGCATCACGCTGGTCGACTCCATTGATGAGGCGGCAGGCGTACTCGTGCGGTCGGCGGATATGAAGGAAATGCAGTTCCCGCCGGAGCTTCGCGCGATTGCCCGCGCCGGAGCAGGCGTGAACAATATTCCGATCGAGCGCTGTGCAGAGGAAGGTATTGTCGTCTTTAATACACCGGGCGCGAATGCAAATTCCGTCAAGGAGCTTGTCATTGCCGGTCTGATGCTGGCAGCGCGCGATGTGGTCGGAGGCGCGGAGTGGGTCAAAGACCATGCAGAGGATCCGAATATAAGCAAGACGGCCGAAAAGGCCAAGAAGGCCTTTGCCGGCAATGAAGTGTACGGCAGAACGCTCGGTGTGATCGGGCTCGGTGCAATCGGTGCGCAGGTCGCAAATACAGCGGTGCAGCTCGGAATGACAGTCTACGGGTATGACCCGTACATCTCCGTTGACACGGCCTGGCATATGTCCCGCGCGGTCAATTATGTCGAAACGCTCGATGAGCTTTTTGAAAAGAGTGATTTTATCACGATCCATGTCCCGTTCCTGCCATCCACGAAGGGGATGATCGACGCGGAAAGTATCGCGAAAATGAAAGACGGCGTCCGTTTCCTGAATTTCGCCCGCGATGCGCTTGTCAATGAGGAGGCGATGGCGAAAGCGCTGGAGTCCGGAAAGGTCCGCTGCTACGTGACGGACTTTGCGAATCCGGTCTCTGCAAAGATGAAGAATGCGGTCGTTTTACCACACCTCGGCGCGTCGACCGAGGAGGCGGAAGACAACTGTGCAATTATGGCGGTGAAGGAACTTCAGGATTATCTTGATAACGGAAATATCAAGAACTCTGTGAATTATCCGGACCTCAACGCCGGGATCTGCCAGACAGCGGCGCGTGTAGCCATCCTGCATCACAACATTCCGAATATGCTCTCCCAGATCACTTCGTTTTTCGGGAGACATGGCCTGAATATTGAGAATCTTTCAAGTAAGGTCAAGGGGAATTATGAGTATACGCTGATCGACCTGTCCGCTCCGATGCCGATCGATACAGTTGAGAGGCTGAAGGAGATCGGGGGCGTTCTCCGCGTAAGACGCGTGGTGGGAACGTCGGTGGATACACAGTGAACTGACCCCGTGAAGTTCAAAAAATCACACTGAAAATTGCCGCATCCGGACTCCTGATTGCTGCCACACCGGTGAATGAGGGGAGTATGGATGTAACATATCAGATCATATTGAGATCTGCCCCGGAGCCCGTATTGCGCGGGAGAGGGGCAGATCTTTCTGTCTGTCCGTGAATATAATCAGAAAATCAAGAACGCCTCAGCGTTCCTGCCGCGCCGCGCCTATGTGCGAAGAACCTTCCCCTTTGCGCGGCTGCGATCCGCCAGGGATCAAACCTGAAAGTGTGCTTTGCTCGCAATCACTTTGTAGTCTGAAATCACCTCTTCCCGAACGCTCGAGGACAGATCCAGCCCTGTTATCTCAAAGCTCCTCTGCTCGTCAGGGCCGAGATCCATCATCGTCATGCCGGAGATACCGATGACTTTTCCGTCATTTCCATAGAAGACCGCATGCAGATTGACAAGCTGGTCGGCTTTCCCGGTCGTATTGCGGACTCTGCCTGTGACGGCCGGGTAGCCGAGCGCATTCGTGGAAAGAGTGGTGTCGCTTACCTCGTAGAAGACCGGATCCGCGTTGGATCTGACGATCTTAAGGGCTGGGACGAACTGATACTCCGCGGAACTGTCAAGATCGCCCGCTCCTGATGCGCCGATACTGTTATAGAACCAGCCCTTTTCTCCGGGCGCGATCACATTCGGGCAGGAGGAAATGAAATCATCCGTCCAGGCAAGGTGTCCCTCCATATCCTCGAAATCATAGACTGCCCCCTGCAGATACAGCGGATACTCACCGGTGTTCTCTACTTCTACCAGCGCATGGTATTCGACCTGGCCGATCGTATTCAGGTAATACTCAAAGCGGGTATCTGTGACGGTATAGGGCGTTTTTTCTTCAGCGTCCTTTTTGCTTCCTGCATTCGTGTCCCCGGTATCCGTGCTTCCGGTACCCGAACTCCCGGAAGTGGGACTTTCTGTCTGATCCGGGATGGCAGATCCGGAATTTTCTGTCTGACTCGGGGTGGTGGCAGATCCGGGTCTTTCTGTCTGATTTGGGATTGTTCCGGACTCTGCCGTATCCTGACCGCAGGATGCGGCAAGCAGGGCTGTTCCGATAAAAAATGCCATGATCCAGGTTCTTTTCATGCTCTCCTCCTTTTGGGTGTGTTGCCTGTCGTTCGCTCTGATGAACTTAAGCTGTGTGAAGCAGAATTTCGATTCCTTTATACCAATTGATCCAATGGATTTGATAGCCGGAATGATGTAAGAAATTTGAATGGATTTTTCGTGCAGAACATCAATCCAAAAAAAGGCCGGGAATTCTGCATCAGAGATTAAAATGTGATTCCTTTGACCATTTTCCCGCTGCGGATGTGGTACAATATCCCATATACGCGGCGATCCATTCTCCCGCCGCATACGTTTTACAGGGAAAGCAGGATGAAGAACAGAAATATTTTAATTGGAATATTATCGACTTTATGTGTGATTCTTATTGCAGTCATTGCTCTACTCAGTGTCCGCTTCGTCAATCTTTCGGATTCAGCGTCTGAGAATCGGAATAAGGCAGCCGGATCAAAGGGAAAAGACAGGACGGAAAGCGGTTCGAAAGCGGGCAGCTCCGAAAGTAAAAATAAAGCCGATGCCGGAAGTACGGCAGGCGGCAGCGGGGCAGACGGGATCACGCAGAACGGGGAGAACAGAAACGGCGGAGATACAGCCGGGGACAGCCGTGCGGAGAATTCCCGAACGGATTCCTCTGGCGGGCAGGGGACTTCCGGAGAAACCGGTTCCGGTGAATATGAGATCGACGGTGTGCTGTATATGGCAGACGGAAGGCCGGTCTATGAGTATCTTGATCCTCCGCAGGATTCAGCCGTCGATTACTGCCCCTTTGGCGTTGAAGAGTTCATCGCTTCTGTCGCCTCGGTCTATCAGATGGCGCATGACAGCGGCTATGAATATGGAAATTCGAGCACTCTGCCCCCTTGCGAGGACGGTTTTATCGCCTGCGACAGGCTGATTGCAAGAGCGCTCTGGGATCTGGGCTATACCGATCAGCCGCAGGGAGGCATGCAGATCGTTTCGGGAGACCTTACAGAAGAAGAATATCTCACGACCCATGGGTTCATTAAGATCAATGATCAGTCAAAACTCATGCGGGGCGATATTGTGCTGCAGGACGACGGGAAAGACGGAGGACCGAAGTATACCTGGCATACATTTGTGCTTGTGGAGTATGATCCGGTGACGCAGATGTGCAGTAAATATGACTGCGGGCATTTTACTCCGGAAGGAATTGACAGAGTTTCTTCGGAGCAGCCTTTTACATGTCCGCTTGCGGATTTCGGAGCGCAGAGAAGGTTCGTGTGCGCGTTCCGCATCAGGAGCGGGAGTGCAGAATGAAGAAAGGGATTGCGGCCTGCCGGCTGTGTATGGAGAAAAATGATGGATGCAATTGAGAAAATAAAAGATTTCTGGCCTGAATGGACCATTGAAGGACCTCTCGGAAGAGGCTCCTACGGAAAAGTGTACAGTGCGTCCAGGTCCGACGCCGGGAAGAAATATTATTCCGCGATCAAAGTGATGACAATTCCTTCCGGGGAGGAGGAAATCGAGCAGGTCCGCGCCGAGGGGCTCGATGAACAGTCGACCCGTGAATATTTCCGGGAGATCGTTCAGGGGTGCATCCAGGAGATCACCATGATGATGGATTACCGCGGAACGGCAAATATCGTCAACGTTGAGGATTATAAGGTCATCGAGCATACGGACTCTATCGGCTGGGACATCTTTATTCGCATGGAGAAGCTGCTCTGCCTGAAAGAGATCATGAAGAAACGTACGCTCACGGAAGAGGAGACCGTGAACCTCGGGATCAATATCAGCACGGCCCTGATCGACTGCGAGATGGATGATGTGATCCACAGGGATATCAAGCCGGCGAACATTTTCCTTCATCCGAAGACAGGCGTCTATAAACTGGGGGATTTCGGAATCGCCACCCGCATGAGCAGGGCTGAGCGGGGAATGTCCCGTAAGGGGACGTACGACTATATGGCCCCGGAGATCTTTACCGCAAATTCATATGACCAGACAGTCGATATCTATGCGCTCGGACTTGTCCTGTACCGGCTATGCAATGAAAACAAGGGTCCTTTTATCGACCTCAGCAGCGGGACTCTGCGGCCGTCTGATGCGGAACGCGCGCATGGCCTGCGCCTCTCCGGGATAGAGCTTCCCGCACCGGCGCACGCGTCGGCAGATCTTGCGAAGATCATTGCAAAGGCTGTAAGATTCAGGCCGGAAGAGCGGTACAGGGATGCAAAGCAGCTGAAGGATGCCCTGGAGGAGCTGAAGCTGAAGAGACGGCAGGTGAAGGCTGATTCCCGGTCCGGCAGCGGTGCATATGGTTCCGGAGCGAGAACTGTCGGACAGACCGTGCCGTACGCTGCGGATGAAGATGTGACCGAGCTCCTCACTTACGTAAGCGCACAAAGCAGGAGCTCCGGGAGTCAGAACGCGGCGAGCCAGATTCCGCAGAGTCAGATTCCGCAGAGCCAGATTCCGCAGAGCCAGATTCCGCAGAGTCAGATTCCGCAGAGCCAGATTCCGGGGAGCCAGATTCCGGGGAGCCAGATTCCGCAGAGTCAGATCCCGCAGAGTCAGATCCCGCAGAGCCAGATCCCGCAGAGTCAGATCCCGCAGATGCAGGATACGCAGGGACCGATTGCACAGGGGTATTACGGGCCTCGGTCCGGATCCGCCGGTCCCGGGACGGGAGGAAGCGGATCCGTACAGGCTCCCTACATACCTCCCGCCAAAGTCCGATCCTATGGGGAGACCGGTCGGAGACAGCGGGAGAGCGGAGCGCCGCAGGGAGAGGACAGGCCGCAGTCCCGAAATATGCGCGGAACACTTGTTGCTGCGCTTCTGGGAGTTGCATTTGGCCTTCTCCTGATTCTTACGGTCGTGTTCGTCTTCAGGGACAGGGTCGGCAGCCTGATCCACGGGAACAGTGATTCCTCGTCTTCACAGACAGCAGCCGCATCCAAAGAAGAGAAGGATGCGGAATCCTCAAAAAGTGAGTCAGCCAAAGCAAAAGACGAATCCGCAAATGCGGACAGCAAATCCGCAAACACAGATAGCAGCTCTTCCGGGGAGGCTCCTGCGGCCGGGACACAGTTCATTTCCCTCAAGGAAATTCAAAAGGTGAATCCTGCGGTGACGCCGACAAGCCTTGTCTATCTGGATTCGGCGAGAGATAATTTCGGGACGAGCTACAAAAGTGCCATCGCAGGCGGAACATCTGAGATGGAGAATGCGGATGAGTATATCTTAGACGGGAAATACAGAACGATCGCCGGCCGGGTCGTAATGAACTATGACACGAGGGCCAACGTCGGAAAGGATACTTACGTCCGGATCTACGGGGACGGAAACCTCCTCTGGGAGTCGGGGCGTGTTACAAGGGGCTTCGTTCCCCAGGATTTCCAGGTGGATATCAGCGGAGTCAGCAGGATGAAGCTGACGATCCAGGGATGTAATTTTATACGCCTCGTCGACTGTGTGATCAGCGAGGAGGAGACGATTACCGGAAATTCTACGGCGGAAGGACTTATCGACAATATCGTTCCCGGAGACCATGCGGGGATCACAGATATCGACTGGTACAGCTCTTCCATGCAGCTCTCGCCGTCGGAAGGCGGACTTGTATATTACGGGAGCGCCGTTGACAATTACGGGACGGTCTATAATTCGACCGCGATCGGCGGGAGAGCGTCGGACACGGAGAACTGGAATTCCTATAAAATAAGCGGAGCCTACTCTTCGATCACGGGCAAGGTCATCCTGAACAATGCCTACAGCGATATTGTCTCGGAAAATACCCAATTCCGGATCTACGCTGACGGGGAGGTCGTCTATGAATCCCAGTCGGTCACCGCGGGCCGGGGGCCGCAGGATTTTAATGTGGACCTCAAAGGCGTTGAGGATCTCCGTCTCGAAGTGTTCGGAGCCAACTATATAAGGGTAGTGGACTGCACATTGAATAAGTGATGCGTGCGGCAGCCGTTACGGCATCGCAGACCGAACCGCTGCCTGCGTATGAAAAGAAGAAAGACCCGCTGTATGCGGCGGGGATGCGTGGCATCCTCCCATATACAGCGGGTTCTTTTCATCTCTGACGCATTGAATCAGCGCTTATCCTTGTCGACGAACTCCAGCGAGATGATGGCTATGATCCCGTAGATCAGGATGAAGAGGGCCAGGATGCCCCACATGTGAAGCAGGTTCGTGACTGTATACTCATAATCCGCTTCAAGGTCCGGGTTCGCCATCAGCATATCGTTGACGTTGGAGGTGATACAGATCGCGTTCAGGCTCCATTTGCTTACCGTGATGTTCGCGACTTTCGCGGCGAAGCCCTGCAGCTTGAAGATCATGCCGGACATGACCAGCTGAATGATCAGGATGAAGGGCATGACCGTCATGGCCGCGACCGGCGTTTTGACGATACTGGACGTCATCAGACCGAGAATGTCAGAGCAGTAGATGGCGAGAAAGAACGTGATCTCGAGCTCGATCACACACGGAAGAAGGACACCGGAGGACGGCAGATTCTGGTGGCGGAAGATCGTGATGATGATCGTCACGATCAGGCTCTCTACCAGGCAGAGGAACATTTCAAAGAGCATATGGGATGCAACGTACGCGGACATGTGAAGTCCCGATCTGTGCTCTCTCTTTATTATGTCGCGCTCCTTGCAGATCGACTGGATCGAATTGAAAATGCCGATCCAGATGCAGGCGCAGACCAGAGCGAATGCGCCGTTCCTTGTCGCTGAGTAGGCCTTGAACATATCCTTGCTGACAACGCTCGAGATGATCAGCGTGATCAGGGCAGAACTCAGAAAGGTCGTCCAGCCTTTTTCATTCCTGAAGATACGGAAGCATTTTCCGGCATAAATTGTTATCTGTGATAATCTTGAACTGCCCATGTCATCTCCTCATTCCACTGTATTTCTGAATGAAATAATCCGCCATTCCGTCGCCGCCCTCGTTCTTGCGGTTGATCCGTTTTACGATACCTTCGAGCGACTTTGTATTGAAATAACTGTAAGCTTCGCGGACCGGCCCGAAATATGCCAGATGTCCGCATTCATCGCTTCCCTTGGCGAGGACCATGATCTTGTCGAAGAAATCAGGGGTCCGGTCGGGCGCGTGGGAAATGACGATGACGATCTTGCCGTCGTCGGCGATCGTTCTCAGGTTGGTCATGAGCGTCGTCGCCATGCCGCCGTCCAGACCGGAATCGGGCTCATCGAGGAAGAAGAGGACCGGATCCGCGACATATTCGACCGCGATGCTGAGACGCTTCCGCTGGCCGCCGCTGAGCTTGTTCACAAGGTGGTTCTGCAGGGTCTCGAGACCCATTTTGTTGACGACCTGGGCTACACGCTCATCCCGCTGTGCCTGGGTCGTTCCTTTTCCGAGACGGAGCCTTGCTGCGTCGCGGAGGGTATCCGACACGCGGTCCTCGCCTCGCAGCAGATCCTGCTGGGGAACGAATCCCATCTTATCCTTCATGGACGCATAATCCGCATAGACGTCTGTCCTGCCGTACATGATCCTGCCGTTGGCCTTCTCGTAGCCCATGACGGCGTTCATGAAGGTGGTCTTGCCGGCACCGGATCCGCCGAGGACCAGCACCATCTCTCCGGGATTGATCGTCATATTGATGTCGCGCAGGAGCGTGAGCTTTCTTCCCTTTACAATGACACTCCGCTCGACGATCTGAATATTCAGAGAATCGCTCGTCATGGCGCCGGTCGACAGGTGATCCCTGTCCCGGCGGCCTTCGAGCTTCATGCTGTCATCCCCTGTATAGCGAGGTCCGGAAGGCATCTGATAGAGCAGACGGTCGATACAGTAGATAAAGTGGATGTTGTTGATCCGGATCGCGTCGCCCGGCCGGAGGAAGATCGGATTCGTCAGGCGGATATCGTTGACAAAGACACCGTTCCTGCTGTTGCGGTCCGCCAGGGCCCAGCGGCCGTTATGTCGGAAGAGAACGGCGTGCAGCCTGGAAATGCCCTGATCCTGAAGAACGAGTCCGCTGTTCGGGTTGCGTCCGATATCGATCTGATTTACGTTCGTGAGGGAGATGGCCTGCCATTTATAGTATTCCGGATAGTCCAGGGCGAAGATCAGCGTAGTGAATTTGGCCGGATCCCGGGAGGAATACACTCTCAGGATATCTCCGCTCTTCAGCTGCTGCGGGACGTTCGGATCAAGCTTTCTGTTGGCGTACCAGGTGCCGTTCGTACTGTTGAGATCCCTGTAGAAAAAGCGGCCGGAGACCATCTCGAACGAACCGTGTCTGCGGGATACATAACGCATATCCACACCGATGTCAGGGCTTCCCGATTCCGTGATCCGGCCGAAGACGGCATTGCGGTTCAGGACAAATTCCCGTACAGTCCCGTTGCATACGACGAAAACTTTTGGCGCAAGCTGCCTTGGCGCTACGTTGATCGTTTCTTCGAAGTTCATAGTTCTCATCCTTTCCAGTCGCTGATAGGATTCCAGTCAACCTCATAATCTTTGGAGTTTTCCATGATCCCGTATGTTACGGCCGTATACTTTTCTTCCGAGACGGACTCAGCTTCCTCATCCCCTTCACGGACTGTGAAGGCATCATCTTCTCCGTCTTTGAGATCCGGCCGTCTTCTGATTTCCATAAAGGAAGTCGTTGTGACCATTCTCGGATTCAGGATATCGAGATCCATCATACGGACATCGCTGTCGGGATCCCAGTCTGCGGTGTAGAGGAGATTCATCCACTCCTCTTCCTCCTCATCATCCTTGCTGTCCTTTTTGTCGTCCTTATCTTTATCGTCCTTTTTTTTGCCGTCTTTATCTTTATCGTCTTTGTCCTTGTCGTCCTTTTTGCTGTCTGTCTCTTCGTCGGACTCAGAGTCAGAGTCATCTGATTCTTTGTCCTCGTCTTCTTCCACAAGGTAGCGGATGAGACGGAGATTAAAGGACTTCGAGGGGAACTGATCGAAGATCCGTTTCGCGGTCTTTGTCTGGTCCGGTGACTGCAGATCCACTTCGATTCCAACGAGATCGAGCACCTTGTAGCCGTTTTTGTCGACATTTGCGACGACGAGTTCCGGGAAACCGTCATCCGCGAAATCGATGAATGCGTAACTCAGATTTTTCGGAATTCCGAGTTCGGATTTTGTCATGTTCGGGTTGATGTTCACATCATCATAATTGTCGAAATCATCCCGCCATGCCTCTTTGTACGCATCCAGAATTTCCCGGTAGATATCTTCCACCTCATCATCGGAAAGGTCGTCGAGAGACATGAGCATTTGATAGGCCTGCCCGCCTGCGTCGGTCTCTGCACTCATCTGTTCACCGGGTTCGGCCTTTTCTGATTCCGACTCTTCACTTTCACTGACGGAAGAGGTCGTCTTCTTTTCCTTTTTCGATTCGGTGTCCTCATCCTTTCCCATACGCAAGAACAGGGTGATGAAAAATGCGGTGATGAGGGCAGTCAGAATACACAGACCGGCGATGCCGGCCGCGATCAGAGGTTTGTTGATCTGTGGATTTCTGTCAGACATAGGGCAGTTTCCCCTTTCATTATCAGTTTCAACAGGCAATTGTTTGCTCATTCCACATCTTTCGTTCATGAAGAAGTTCTAAGGCTTGTGCAGATTGTTTGAATTGTTCAAACAATTTCATTTCGCACAGAGTTTCGCAAGAGCCCGTCAGTTTCAAACAGGCAATTGAGACAGTCTGTGCTTCAGTTCTGCAGGCGCCTGCCGGCTTCCAAATATCTGCGTCAGATGGCAGTGTACACAATTTTCAGTAGCGCTCGAAATGCTGGTAGTCGATCGGACTTGACCAGTGTCCTCCCCAGTTGAATCCCCGCTCGCTGAAGAGAATATAGGCATCGTCGCTCTCCGTGATGACATGCGGGATATCCGGGGAGCGGTCAAATGCGTAAGGCGTGCCCTCCTCCGGCAGAATATTCACGTTCCCGTCCTCGTCGAACGTGAGGAAAGGATTTTCCAGCGGATTCAGGTCGATTGCCAGACCGAGAGCATGCCTTGAGAGCGTATCGGTGTTTGCTGCCCTCCGGAAGCAGAAGCAGGAGGTATTGTCATCTGTCACGGAAGCAGCGTCTGAGCTCACGCCTTCCCCTGTCCAGTAGTCATCGATCAGATGCATTTTCCGGATCTGGTATCCCCTCTGGAAGAGCTCCCGGAAAATGAAGAGCACATCGTCCGCGATCTGCACATTCACGATCATCTCTCCGACCTGGATCCTGCCGTCAAAATTGTAATGCACCATGCGTAAATAGCGGAGATCGGCCAGGGAAATATAGTCATTTTCCTGATAGGACCTTCCGTATATCCGAAGATATACCGGATCTCCCGGAACGATTTCCCGGGCGGCAAAGTATTTGCCCGGGTCGTTGTGATCGAATGCGCTGTCCGCAATGATGTCCCCGGCGTTCGGAAGGAAAATGTCGTCGACGGGGACGGTGATTTCTCCGGTATCGGAAGAGGTGCTCCCGGAAGCGCTGTCAGGATCGGAAGTGCTGTCCGTACCTGATGTGCCTGAAGCTCCGGAGGATCCGCTCCTGTCGGATGCTTTCGAATCAGAGGTCCCGGTCCCGTCTTTCGTCTGCCCGGAAGCAGCAGAACTGCTGCCGGTCTTTTCAGTCCGCGCAGTGCTTTCCGCATCGGATTTTCTGCTGTCAGTCCGGGAGGAGGCGACGCTATCATTTTTCGGGGCGCCATCTCCTTTGCCGGAGACCCGGCCTCCCAGTATGACGGCCAGAATGATCAGGGTACTGAGAAGAATTAAGAGCAGACAGCTCAGCAAGATGATCAGTCTTTTGATTTTGTTTTTTTCCTGTCTGTGATTGTCCGGCATGTCAGATCCTGTCAGATGGCTGTTAATGTTCAAGGCTCACTTTAGTATACTATGATTTTCGGGATTTGACGAGGTTTGCAGTGAAAGATTCGGCCATTTTAACAACAAGTCTTCATCGCGGGATGTACTCACGATGAAGACAGGAGGCTTTTATCTCAGTGGGGAAGCCCCCCGCTTCTACAAGCGGCGGGTAAAACAATATCCTGCCAGTCTCAGTGGTGGGTTACAATCCCCCACTGAGATACCCACTGAGATAAACGCCTCCGGCGGATCGCAGCCGCGCAAAGTGGAAGGTGCTTCGCACCATGCGCGGCGCGGCAAGAACGCTGAGGCGTTCTTGAACAGAATCACGAGTATTATGCGATGAAGAATAAAAACTGCGCATGAGCACTGGAACACATGGTATAATCAGCTTATCTGCTTTCGATTGCAAAGACAGGTATTATAATTTCTGACGCAGAATTCTCGTGATCTTAATCGTGAGATGAATGCGCAAAGAGAAACTTCTCTTTTGTATGGGATGCAAAGTAAGCGATAGAGGTGACACTATGTTCTGCACGTATTGCGGGAATACTATTAATGAGGGCGCGAAATTCTGCCAGTATTGCGGAAAGAAGACGGTTCTTGCTGCAAAAGGCAGCTTAACGGAAGATACGATCCCGAATTATCCCGGGGAGGAATATACGATCGTCTATTCAAAAAACGGTCAGGGCGAGAGCCGTGTGGAGAAAGTCTCTGACAGGCGGGCATATCAGCCGGGCGAAAGAACGGTGGATGAACAGGACCGCGGAGGATACTATGCGTCACAGGCCCGGTCCGCGTATGGCGGAAGGACCGGAGGTCACGCGCAGGATACGGGCAGAATGAGCAGCTGCGCGCAGGAAGCAGGCGCGATGAACGGCTACGCGCAGGAAACCGGAAGAATGGGCAGCTACGCGCAGGAAGCAGGCGCGATGAGCGGCTACGCGCAGGAAGCCGGAAGAATGGGCAGCTATGCGCAGGAAGCGGGTGTGATGAGCGGAAATACTCCGGATGCGTTCGAACAGGCCGCAGAATTTCGTCGAAATGCGCCTGATGAAGCTTATACAAGTAAAGTATTTAATTCCCCGGTCCTCGGCGTTGCAGGGCTCAAGGAAGGAGATCCGAACCAGGAACACCCGGAGGAAGAGGAAGATAGCAGCAAAGGGAACAGAATCCTGATCGCTCTCATCGTGATCCTTATATTGCTCATCCTTCTTGTCGGGTTCAGTGCTTTTGCGTATATACAGGGTCTGATTGATTTCTGATCCGGCTGCGGAGGGAGCAGATCCGGAGCCACGGAAAGTCAGTAAGTCCGGGGCGGCAAGAATGCCGAGGCGTTCCTGAAGGTGTGGAAATCATTCTCAGACGCTTACGATACTGTGCGGTTCTGCACTGAGTTTCGCAATTATCAATTATTCTGCGTGAGGGGAAGATATGGTATATGACACGATTCCCAGAGGTGCTGTCATAAAAGACAGATATGTTGTTCGGGAAGTAATCGGAAGGGGCGGCGGAGGTATCGTATATGCCGCCTATGATCGGAATCTGCAGCTCAATGTCGTTCTGAAACAGATCAGGGAGGATGTGACGTCTCTTCTTGACAGCCGTGCGGAGGTCGATATCTTAAAACAGCTGAAGCATGAACGGCTGCCGAAAGTCCTCGATTTTTTTGAATATGACGGCAGGCTCTTTACGAGCATGGACTTCATCAAAGGAATCGATTTGAATACGGCGCTTAAGACGCAGGGCCGTTTTCTGCAGGGACAGGTACTGAGGTGGGCGCAGGAGCTTTCGGACGCGCTTGCATATCTGCACAGTCAGAGACCTCCTGTCATTCACAGCGATATAAAGCCCGCGAATATCATGTATGACCCGGAGACGAACGGCGTTACCCTGATCGATTTCAACATTTCTCTCGCATTCAGCAGGAGCAAGCTCGGTACGACCTGGATCTCGCCCGGCTATTCGCCGCCTGAGCAGTACTATAAACTGAGCGACTACTATGAGTCTTTGGAGAAGGCCGGTTACCGGTCAGCGGGAAACTCCGGAGGGTCCGGAAATCTGACCGGGCCGGCGGATGCCTATAACCGCAGCACGCTGCCGATCATCGCGCAGACAGTCGGAAAAGGGGTCGATGCGAGATCCGACATATACAGCTTCGGGGTCACCATGTACCACTTGCTGACAGGCGTAAAGCCGGATCTTGACTACGCGAATATCATTCCGATCAGCGAGTTCGATATTGAGCTTGAACCTGCCTTTGCCCTGATCATTGAAAAATGCATGGCACTCGATCCGAATGAGCGATATCCGGACGGGGTCGCTCTGAACAAAGCGCTGAGAAATATTTATAAACTGGATGACGATTACAAAGAATTTATAAAGCGCGAGAAGAGAAGAAGGCTTTTTTCCGGACTTCTCATAGGCTTCGGGCTCGCGATGATCGTGGCGGGTTTTTATGTCATCAGTACGTCGACCGGCAGCGAATATAACGGGATCGTTGACGAGGCGCGCGCCTATTCCGACAGCGGGGAATACCCGGAAGCGCTGGATGCTCTGGAGGACGCGATGGAGGTCCTCCCGAACCGGATCGATGCATATGTCGAGAAAGCCAGGGCGCTCTATCTCTCCGGTGACTTAGACGGGGCGATCGAGACCGTCGATAACACGGCGGAAAATAAAAAGATCAAAAAAAAGAAATCCAACGCACCTCTGTGGGGTGACCTGTTTTATATCTCCGGCGAAGCCTACCTGGAAAAAGGGGAGTACGCAAATGCAAATAAGGCATTTAAAAAGGCTGTCGGGGAGTACGACGGCAACAGCCTTTATCTCAGAGACAGGGCGATCGCACTGGCGAGAGGCGGGAATCCGGATGAGGCGGAGAATGTCCTTGAGGATGCGGAGGAGATGCATCTTGATGCGGACTCTGTCCGCTATGTCGAGGCAGAAATTGCCTGCGCAAGGGATGAGGATGAGAAGGCGATCGGGCTCTGTCAGGATGTTCTCGATTCCTCGTCTGACGAGGAGCTTTCTTCGCGTGCCGTCCTGATGGTCTCCAGGATCTATGGGGAGAACGGGGAGTACGATAAGAAGATCGAGTTCCTGAACAAGTACGTGGAAAATGACCGCTTCGGGATCGGGATGCAGATGCGGCTCTCCCATGAGCTTGCCAATGCGTGGATACTCAAGGGCAATGCAAAGGCGAACGATGCCGACGCCCTTGCTGACTGCAGTCAGCACGCGCTGGATGAGCTTTTGAAGATATACGATTATAACGGTTCTTCCGGATCGATCAGTGATCTGGAGACGATCTCGAAACTGTATCAGAATGTCAATGACCTTGAGAAGAGCAGGGAATTCGCGGATCAGATGATCTCAGATTACCCGGAGAGTTATGCCGGCTATAAGCGGAAAGCCTTCGTTCTGCTCTATATAGAAGCCGGAAAGGCTGAGAACCTGAGGAACTACGCCGAATTCAAGGTGAATTATGAGAAGGCGGAGGAGCTGTACTCGAAGGAAAAGAATCAGTCTGACCCGGAGATGGAGACGCTCAGGAAGGAGCACGATGATCTTGTGAAAGGAGGGCGGATCACATGAGTGCGGGAGTCATTATTATTCTGATTGGATGTGTCTCGCTGGCGGTCGGGGCGACCACGCTGATTTTCTGGACTGCGACCTGGCCGGGCCGCTACGAGGAGTTCGTGCGGAGACTGAGGGGGAAATTCTGAGTTGCCCAATTGACCATTCGTCAAATTAAGGTGACCGTTCGTCGGATTTTTACAAAGTGCACGGAGGATGTGTTATCTTTTAACCATCAGAAAGACATATACAGAACAAAACAAAAATACAAAAAGAAAGAGAAATAATGGAGGTTTTATCATGGCTGAATACAAAGTAACATCTTCTGAACTGAGGGCAAAGGCAGCGGAGCTTAACGGGTACATTTCACAGTTCTCAACGGAAATGGGCAACCTGGTCAGCACAGAGAGCACGCTCGCTACAACATATGAGGGCGATGCGCAGAGAGCTTTCCACAATAATTTCACTACACTTCACAGCGAGATGGAGACATTTAAGACGGTCATGCAGGATTACGTGACACAGCTCGAAGTTGCAGCGCAGGGATATGAGGCGGCTGAGCAGCAGGCGATTACGATCGCGCAGTCCAAGTAAGGAAAGATCCCGGTGAGGGAGCAGAATACAAATACCGTGACAGTGAGCAGAAAAAAGCTTCAAATCGGCAGGGCTTGCTCGCGATGAAGAATAAAAGCCTCCGGCAGATCGCAGACGTGCGCAGTGCGTACCGGAATGATCCGGGGGAAAGAAGAAAGAATGAGAGACGGCCGGAAGGCCGAGGACTTATAGAGTAAAGGAGAAAAATCATGGCTACTATTCGTGTAACAGCATCCGAGTTAAATAACGCGTCCCAGGCATTTCTTACAGCGGGCGGAAATATCAGGAATCTGACGACAAGCATGCTTAACATCGTTCAGGAGCTCAGTTCCACATGGTCCGGTGAAGCGGCAAATGCTTACTATACAAAGCTCAAGAGCACAGAGACGGGCATGACACAGATGTACAACAAGATCGTCAAGAGCTCCACGAATCTGAGTGAGATGGCAACGATCTACGAGAACGCCGAGCGCACGAACGTTGAGCTTTCCGGCAGCCTGAAGACCGCTGAGTTCGTTTGATCCGGACGGCTCCGGCTTCGACGAATTATCTCACCGCACAGCTCTATTTGAGAGATTGCGAAACGCTGCTTGAAATGGAATTGTGTGAACATTCAAACAATCTGCACAAGCCGTAGAACTTTCTTCATGAACGAAAGATGTGGAATGAGCAAAAACCGTTTTGTCTGAGCGCAGCGAGTTAACGATTTTTGCGAATGCTTTTCCACATCTTGAGTGAATGGTAGAAGTTCTTGGCGCGGAAGCCGTTTGAATGTTTATACAATTCCCATGAAGAGCAGTGTACCGCAATCGACTGCAATTGACTGCAGTGTACCGCAATCGACTGCAATTGACTGCAGTGTACCGCAATCGACTGCGATCGACTGCAGTGTACCGCAATCGACTGCGATCGACTGCAGTGTCCCGCAATCGACTGCGATCGACTGCAGTGTCCCGCAATCGACTGCGATCGACTGCAGTGCCCCGCAATCGACCGCAATCGACTGCGATTGACTGCAATCGACCGCAATCGACTGCAATCAGCTGCAGTCGGCCGCTGATGCATGCGGAAAGTTTTTGTAAGAAAAAAGACACTGTATCCCCGGCGGAACCATCCACCGGGGTGTCGGTGCGTTAAGACATTGGAGCAGACGTCCGAATGGAGGACCGCTTATGAGCATCGTTTTGTCCATGTACAGTATGAGCGCGTTCCGTGAGGTAGTCCTCATGGACCGCGGAAATCCGAAGATGCAGATCATGATCGAGAAGAAGCTTTTCGGTCTGCGCAGGGATGTCCTTCTTCACCTGGAGAAGGATGAGAAGCGCGGATGGTGGCTTCGTCCCGGTGATTATCGTGTGTCTTCAAATGTGAACCATCGCCCGCTTCCGGAAGGTGCCTTCATACGGGACGGGATCAGCCTGGATATAGAGGTATCCGGTTCTCATTTTACGATGCTGGCCTATGAGCAGACGAATCCGTTCAACGTCTACCGCAAGTATCCGCTGGGAGCGAACGGTGTCATTACCGTCGGATCGCTCGAGAACAATGTGATCTGCTATGCGCTGGATAATCTGGTCACCCGGTATCCTCACTGCAAGATTGAGCTGCGGAACGGCAGCGCCTATATCATTGACTGTTCTACGAACGGTACCTATGTGAATTCACAGCGCATCGAGAAAAATGCCCCGGTCCCGCTTCGTTTCGGCGACAGTATTCGAATTTTCAGGCTGAATATCGTTTATCTCGGCAGCATGCTCGCCGTCCACGCGCGGGAAGGCTTTGAAGTGCGCAGAACGCGTCTGAGTGCCGAACAGATCGAACGGATGTCAACGGCGCCCGGAAAGAAGAAAAAGGCTGCGATCGCGGAATTCCACCGCGCACCCCGCATCATGCCGGTCCTTCATACGGAACAGGTCGAGATCGATGCACCTCCGAACAAACATGAAGTGCCGAAAATGCCGCTTTTTATGCGGATCGGTCCTTCCTTTACCATGGCGCTCCCCATGCTCATCACGGCGTTCATGTCCATCGTGCTCGCCAACACGAGCGGAACGGCGCGGTCGGCTTTTATGTACACGGGTATTGTCATGGCCCTGACATCGGCCGGTGTCGGAGTCTTCTGGGCCATCAAAAATATGCGGTACCAGGAACGCATGAATGCTGAAAGCGAAGCCAACAGGGAGCGGCGCTATAAGAACTATCTTGCAGATATCTGGCGTGATCTCGAGGTGAAGTACGCCGATAATCAGAGAAATCTCAATGACTTTTACAGCGATGCGGAGAGCTGCTGCGACCTTAATGAGGATTCGGGGATCCTCTGGAACCGCAACGCGACCCATCCCGATTTCATGAGCTACCGCATCGGAATGGGGACCGTGGATTTTCAGGAGGAGATCATTATTCCGAAGGAACGCCTCATGATGATCGACGACGAACTGGCGGATCAGCCGAGGCAGATCAGGGAGCATTTTAAGAAGCTGACCAATGTCCCCGTTCTTCTGGATGTCCGCAAGGAGCATCTGATCGGTGTCGTCGGGAAAAAGAGCCGCAGCGAGGCCGTCGATGTCGTTCGTACACTGATCACACAGATCGTGACGGCGAACTGCTATACGGATGTAAAGCTTGCCCTCATCTATGACGGGATGAGCGATATTGACCGGGACGCATGGAATTTCATGTACTGGTTCCCGCATGTCTGGTCGGAAGACCGCAAGATCCGCTATATCGCTACGAACCCGGACGAGACCGGCGACGTGTTCTACGCGCTGGCGCAGATCTTCCGGAACCGAATGGAGGAAGACGGCGCAGGAAACAGCGGGATCGCGAAGCCGCAGTATATTATGATCGTCACGGATCCGCGTCTCATTGAGGGCTCGATCATCGCGAACTTTGTGTTTGAGCGGAAAGTAGATCTCGGACTGTCCACGATTTTCCTCGCGGATATGATGAAGAGCCTCCCCAATGAGTGCGAGTGCATCGTGAACTGTGCTTATAACAGCATTACCTACACGCACGACCGCTTTGAGGACGGTCAGAAGGTCAAATTCGACGAGGTCGCCCCGGAGCGTGTGGCAAGGCTTGCCAAAACGCTGGGAAATATCCGTGTGACGGAGTCCGGTGAGGACGGCGAGATCCCGAATATGCTCTCCTTCTTCGATATGTACGGCGTGACGGCTCCTGAGGCGCTGAATGCGTCGGAGCGGTGGAATCTGTCGGATCCGACGAGTTCCATGAAAGCGCTGGTCGGCTTTAAGGGAGGCAATCGGCCCTGTTATCTCGACCTGCACGAAAAGTATCACGGTCCGCACGGCCTTGTCGCGGGCACGACAGGCTCCGGTAAGTCCGAGACGCTGCAGACCTATATCCTTTCTCTGGCTGTCAACTACAGTCCGGAGGATGTGGGCTTCTTTATCATCGACTATAAGGGCGGCGGAATGGCAAATCTCTTCGAAGGCCTGCCCCATATGGTCGGAGCGATTTCCAATCTCTCCGGAAATCAGGTCAATCGGGCCATGATCTCGATCAACAGTGAAATTCACCGCAGACAGAGGATCTTTGCCGAGTACGGTGTGAACAGGATCGACGCGTACACTTCGCTTTATAAGGCGGGGGAGGCGGATGAGCCGATGCAGCATCTGCTCATCATTATCGACGAGTTCGCGGAGCTTAAAAGGGAGCAGCCGGAGTTCATGAAGGAGCTGATCTCTGTCGCCCAGGTCGGACGAAGCCTTGGTGTACATCTGATCCTCGCAACGCAGAGGCCGTCCGGGACGGTCGACGGCAATATCTGGGCGAACTCGCGCTTTAAGCTCTGCCTCCGTGTCCAGAACAAGGAGGATTCCATGGAAATGCTGCACCGTCCGGATGCTGCATTCCTGACACAGACAGGCAGATGCTACATGCAGGTCGGTAACGATGAGATCTTTGAACTCTTTCAGTCCGGGTGGTCCGGTGCGTCCTTTGACAGGGAACTGGGCGGGCGCAGCATTCTGATCGCACAGATGCTGTCCGCATCCGGAAAGGTCGACCTGGCGGGAAGCCATACGAAGCTGAGGCTCAAGGAGGAGCAGAAAGTCAAGTGGATCGGCCAGCTCCTCGGTATTCTCGGGCAGACACAGAATGCGCTTTCTGAAAATGTCTGCGCGCCGGGCTTTGACTTTATGAGCCAGACCGAGTTCGCGGATTTCTTCTATGAGAAAGTACAGGCGATCCAGCCGGATTATGAGAGAAATCAGTTCAACAATATGCGGATATCCGATTTAATTTCGGTTTACCGTACACTTGTCCTCCGCGGGACCTACACGGGTGACCCGAAGCTCGTCATTTCGGAGGCTGCTGCGCAGCGGAAGCGCCTGCCGGAGCAGAAGGCGATGACACAGCTGCAGTCGGTCGTCGAGTATCTCGCAGCAGAGGCTGTGGAGAGTGGGATCCGTGAAGTCAGAAAGCTCTGGCTGCCGGTCCTTTCCGGCAGGCTGTATTTAAGCGAGCTGCAGAGCTTTACGGGCAGATGTTTCGACGGACGGAACTGGCCGGGCGCACCGAAGCGGTTCCGCCTCGGCGCAACGGTCGGTTTCGGTGATGATCCCGAGAATCAGGCGCAGATGGACGTAGGAATCGACTTTGCGTCCGGCGGCCATCACATGGTCTGCGGAACAGTCTCGACCGGAAAGTCCACATTCCTGCAGACTGCGGTCTTCTCGCTCTGCTCGCACTATTCACCGGAGCAGCTGAACGTTTACGCGCTTGACTTCAGCTCACAGATGCTTACGGTGTTTGAGGATTCAGTCCATGTCGGAGGCGTTCTCACCGATGCAGATACTGAGAACGACCGGATCGCGAAGTTCTTCACGCTGATCGGAAAGATCATTTCCGAGAGAAAACGGCTCTTTAAGGGCACGAATTTCACGGATTATGTTAATCACAACGGATGGACGGTCCCTGCGATCCTCATCGTGATCGACAATTACGGGAGCTTCCACGAGAAGACCGGGGAGGCATACGAGGCGGTCATGAGCCAGCTGGTCAAGGAGGGCGTAGGGTACGGCATATTCCTGCTGGTCTCCGCCGGCGGTATCGGGGCCAAGGAGATCCCGACCAGAATGGCTGAGAACTTCCGGACAGGCATCTGCCTGGAAATGCAGGACGCCTATGCCTATGGCGAGATCCTGCATGTTCTGCGGCCTGAAGTGCTTCCGGAAGCGAATATCAAGGGGCGCGGCCTGATCGGCTACGGCAACAAGATCATCGAGTTCCAGACGGCACTGGCCGCTGAGTCGGCGGAAGGACCTCTGCGGAACGATATGATCCGGGAGAAGATCGAGCGGATGAACGCCGCATGGAAGTCTCTTCCGGCGAGGAGGATCCCGACGATCCCGGATAAGCCGGTCCGGGAGGAGTTCGTCAAACTTCCCGATTACGGGAAGATGCTGGCGGATCCGCGCAGGCTTCCTGCTGCGTATAACGAGGAGGACGCGGAGATCTGCGGCCCGGATCTGTTCGAACATTATATCTTCTTTGTCACAGGAACGAGAGGCAGCGGAAAGTCTGTCTATATGAAGAATCTCATTCTGTCCGCGGCAGAGAGAAAAGAGACGAATCTGATCTTCGAGAACAGGGATAATACATTTGAGGCAATTTCGAAAGACCTCGGGATCCGCCGGGCAGCCGACGGTGAGACGACCTATGAGCTTTTGAAGTATGTCTTCGAGGAAATGAGAAAACGGATCCCTCTCAAGAAAAAATGTCTGGATGACAGACTTTCCGAGGAGGAGACTTTCAAGGCGACGCTCGCATCGCAGAGGATCAATCTCTTTATCGGCGACCTCGGAAGCTTTATCCGGGAGGTCTTCGATCCGGCCTCTCCCGCTGCGAACGGGAAGCCGGTCGTTGAGCTGATCGCGACGAAGGGCCGTTTCTACAACGTCTATCTCTATGCGGAGATAAAGGATGCGGATCAGATGACGCTCATGTCGAATCCCGTGGTCAGGGAAATGTGCGACGTGTGTGCAGGCGTCCGGTTTGGCGGGCGGCTCAATGATTCGAAGCAGAAGATGTTTGAATTTGCCAATGTGAGTTTCAGAGACGTCGGAAAGAGCCTGAAGCCCGGAATCGGAATCATACCGTCTGAGGATAAGCAGGCAAAAATCGAAAAAATCGTTGTTCCGATGTATCGAGGTTGACCAATGATCCATGTGGTTGCATATGACAGGAGGGCTGCGGAGCGCGACGCGATCCGCAGCTCTCTGTGGAAAAAAATCGAAAGACTTCCTGAGGAAGATATGGAATTCCGGGAGGCGGAGAATTCTTCAGAGCTTCTGTCCGCACTGGAAGAGCGTAACGATCCGGATCTCCTGTACTATGAATTCCTTAAGGGGCAGACGGTCACGGAGCTGCGGTCTCTGCGGAAACGATGCGAGAACGCTCTGCTCATGCTGATTGCGGACGCAGCGGTGTCGCCCCTCGAATACCTGAAGCCGGGAATCGCTCCCGACTCTCTTTTGCTGCGCCCGTATACAAAGGAAATGCTGTCTGAGATCAACGGAGAATTCGTGCAGACCCACCTGGACCGCGCGGAAGAGGATGACGGAGAGAAGTTCATGGTGGAGACGAAGAGCGGCAAGGTCTTCATTTCCTACTCGAAAATATTCTATTTTGAAGCCAGAGACAAAAAGCTTTTTGTGCGGACTGCGGATGAGGAATATCCCTTCTACGGCACGATCGACGCGCTCGGCGCGACGCTGCCGGCCGGCTTTCGGCGCTGTCATCGCAGTTACATCATCAATGTTGGAAAAATCTCCCGGGTGGCCTATGCCGACAATGAAATCGAGATGGGCGACGGGATCTTTGTGCCGGTCTCGAGACGGTATAAGAAGGAGTTCCGGGAGATCGGATGAAAAAGCCGGGCTGCGGAGGAAAAATGGACAGATCTTTATATTTAACTGAAAACGAGCTTTTCGTTCTGCTGCACCTTAGCGGAGCGCATCGGGTGACCTGCTTTCCGGTCAGTTCTCCGGACAGTGCGAAGGTGAGACAGACACTTCTTTCGCTTTTTCGGAGAGGGATCATAAAAAATGAAGGGGAGAAGTTCGCCCCGGCCGGCTTCTGGGGAGAGGTCTTCCTGCAGCTGTACGCCTCGCCAAGGCTTTACTGGCTGACAAATGCGGACACATCCATGCCGGAAGTACTCATTTATACGGGAGCGGGCACGGGGAAGGATTTCATTTTTCTCGAGAATATCAGTGCGCAGAATTCGGGGCGCTACCGTATCACGATGATCCCGGAAGGAGAGATCACAGCATTCCTTATGGACAACGGTACGTTCCCGGAGATCCATCTGGAGGAGGAAGACCGGTATGAGATCGAGAATACGCGGCTTCCGGATCCTCTCTCAGAAAACGGCAGGACCATCCTCACGATCCGGGAATTTGTGAACGGAGAGACCGTGGAGAGAAGAAAGACCATTTTGGAACGCCGGGGGGCACTCATCTGCTGTGCAGTCTGGGAGAACGGGACGATGATCCGGATGGAAGCCGCCGTGAAGGAAACGGCCGCACGCATTATCTGCTGAGAGGATGCGCTGCCCCGGAAGTGCATCATCCTGTGCGTGTTTCAATCTGACAGGACAGAACAGTCAAAAATGACTGCGCATCGCCCTGTGCGTGCGTGTTTCAATCTGACAGGACCGGACAGTCAAAATCTGACTGCGCATCGCCCTGTGCGTGCGCACATCAATCTCCGGCACAGAAGTTCCATGACTTCGGCAGGGAGAGGGATACGAAAAAGAAAAATCGGAGGTCAGTATGATCGTAGTGAATATTACCGTTCCCGGACTGGAGAACGTCTACAATATGAATATCGAGGAAGAGGTAACAGTAAAGGAAATCATTGAGGAAGTCTCCGAGCTGATCAGTCAGAAGGAGCACACGGAGCTCAGAGGGGAAATCGATGAAATGATCCTCGGATCGAAGGATCTGGGAATCGTGCTCAGGAGAGACAGAAAGCTCAGCGATTACGGGATCCGTACGGGGGCAGAGCTTATACTGGTCTGACCTGCAGAATATCTGATTTTGCGTGCCGTTCGTCGGAAACGGATCAGAGACAGAGAATAATGGTGTAAAGTATAATTACTATAAAAGAGAAGGAAGACAGTTGGCTTATGAGAGTATATCCGGAAGTGATCATCAATAAGAGCGGCGATCTGACAGCGGCCGCCAGGAAGCTGCGGACGGTCGGAGTGGAAATAGGCCGTGTCCGCAGTGCGCTCTCCGGACAGGAAGGCCTTGGCAGCTGTCAGGACGCTCTCAGGGAAATGGAACAGGCAGCAGAAGATCTTGTCGCGGATCTGATCATACTGTCGGCTGCCCTCGAAGATATCGGTACAATGTATGTGCAGTGCGACCGGAACGCGGAAAGGGATATTGAGGACGGCGTTGGAGCGCGTACTGCCTACGGACGTGTCTCTTCTCTGGCGGCCGTAAGCGAGGACCTGTATTTCTGACCGGCAGGGCCGGCAAGGAGGACTTTATGAAGGTAATTGAGACAAATACGGAGACCATGCAGAATGACGTCAGATCTGTCGAGACTATGATCGGCCAGCTTTCCGGGGATCTTCGGAATCTTGCGTCCTGCGCGGACCGGATCGCAGCAATGTGGACGGGTGACGCGAAGGAAGTCTATGAGGCGGAGCTTCGATCTCAGCTTGCGGAACTTGACGAACTGATCAAGACCGTGCAGGACCTGAACCGGGGAACAGACGGTGCCCGCGGACGCTATGTGGACTGTGAGGCGAATGTCGCGAGCATCATCTCTTCGATCGAAGTGTAACGGAATATTTTGAATCAGGGATTCTACCCGAAGGAGGAAATATGGCAGGGATCGTTCTTTCCGTAAAGCCTGAAGAACTTGAGGCTGAAGTGGAAAATATGAGAGCTTATTTAAGGACACTGAAAGTGCATTTCGATGCGATTAATGATACAATGAAAAACACGGGCAACTACTGGCGCGGGGATGCGGGGGATACAGACCGCATCGAATTCGAAACGGCCGGACGTACTTTTGAGTCGATCTATCTGGATCTCGCAAAGCAGCCGGATAAGCTTCTTCAGATCGCGGGAATATATAAGAGCACTGAGACAAACATTGATTCGATGAACGATATGCTCAGAACAGATTTCTTTGTATAAGAGTTTGTGTTTTTATAAGGCTTTGTATTTATACGAGGCGTTCTTGAAATAAGACTTTTTACAGGAAGATCGGGCGCTCGTCGAAGGATCGGTAAGGAGAAAAGATATCATGGCTATTATTTTCGATTATGAGGCGACCATACGTCAGGTGGAAAAGCTTGAAGAGCTCGCGGAGAGACTGAGGAGAATTGCGGATAACGATCTGGAGGAAGTCCTCTCTGAGATAAACCAGGGCTGGCAGGGAGAGAATGCGACAAAGTTCCTCAGCAAAGGGGATACGATGAAGGGAAAAGTACTTCTTTCCAGTGAGAATCTGCAGAATATTGCGAACACAATGCGCCAGATGGCGGAAAATCTCCGGACGAGCGAACAGGAGGCAGCCCGCATTGCTGCCCAGCAGGCAGGAGGCGCCGCCCGGGGACCGGCGGGAAATTAAAGGCATCCCGAACGAACCGGGAACGCCTCGGCGTTCCTGCCGAGTCACGAAGGGTGCGAAGCACATCTCTCTTTGCGCGGATGTCTGCAGTCGAATCAGAGTCCACACGCGACGGCCAATTCACGGAGGAAATTTATGAGATGCTCAAATTGCGGAGCTATGATGCATGAGAACGCGAGATTCTGCGCAAAGTGCGGGTCGAGGATCCTGGCGCAGAAACCCGATGCAGGCTCCCGGAATGCGAATGACAACAATACATACGGGGTTCCCGATCCGGGGACGGTCTCCTTTGATGAGTCTGGTCAGAGCCGGAAAATGGAACAGCATGCAGAAAGCCGCGCCAGTCAAATGACCGCGGCTTACAGTCATATGAGGGGAAATTCTGAAAATACGGTCGCAGACCAATATACGTCAGCGTACGGGAGCGCTCCGCAGGAGTCTTTAAAGTACAGCCGACAGGGCGGAAGCGAGTACACGTCAGCATACGGGAACGAGCCGCAGGAGTCCTTAAAGTACAGCCGACAGGGCGGAAGCGAGTACACGTCAGCATACGGGAACGAGCCGCAGGAGTCCTTAAAGTACAGCAGTCAGGGCGGAAGCGAGTACACGTCGGTATACGGGAACGAGCCGCAGGAATCCTTAAAGTACAGCCGGCAGGGCGGAAGCGAGTATACGTCGGCATATGGGAACGAGCCGCAGGAGTCCTTAAAGTACAGCCGACAGGGCGGAAGCGAGTATACATCGGCATACGGGAACGAGCCGCAGGAGTCCTTAAAGTACAGCAGTCAGGGCGGAAGTGAGTACACGTCGGCATACGGGAACGAGTCGCAGGAATCGCTGAAGTACAGTAAGCAGTGCGGAAGCGAATATACGTCGGCATACGGAAGTGAGCCGCAGGAGTCGTTGAAGTACAGTAAGCAGGGCGGAAATGAATATACGTCGGCGTACGGGAACGAGCCGCAGGAGTCGTTGAAGTACAGCAGTCAGGGCAGGAAAACTTCCCCGGCGATGGGGGGAGGTCAGAACTTCGATGACATGGGGACGGCTTCGTTCAACAGAGCCGGTGACGATATCTATACTGAGAGGCTCACCGAGACTCCGCCTGATCCGGGATCCGGACCCGGGTATCCTCCGACGCCCGGGAATCCTTACAGTTATCCGGATAATCCTTTTGGGAGCGGAGAAAATACAAAACCGAAAAGCAGGTTCTCCATCCTGATTGCCGGTGAGATCATTGCGATCCTTGCAGTCGGAGCGGTCCTGGTATTTCTTCTGCTCGGCAAATTTGATTCTCCGATCATAAAGAAGGACACGGAGACAGAGACGGTCGAGAGCGAGAGCAGGACTTCTCCCGCGGATTCGGAGCCTGCCGTTACGGTAACGGCGACCCCGACCCCGACGGCGGTACCGACCAACACGCCGGTACCGACCAGTACGCCGGTGCCGACCAGTACCCCGGTCCCTACCAGCACTCCTGTCCCGACAGCGGTGCCGACCAGTACGCCTGTCCCGCAGCCGGCTGTGGAGACGATCAGCTGCTATAACGGTGTGCAGGCTCCGGCTGATGAGTTCGTCTTTCCGTACAGCAGCCAGCGGTATCTGACCCAGGCGGAGCTGAACTCTCTGGTGGGAGACAGAGACTATATGCACATGCAGTCACAGCTGGCGATCAATGAGATCTTTGCACGGTACGGATATACCTTCGTCAAGGACACGGCGACGGCGCAGGATGCGCGGAATCATTTCGAGGGCCGCAGCTGGTATCAGACACTTCAGGGAATGTGCCCTACGAATAATTCGGACGACCTGAAAAATTATTATATGAATGCCTACGAGCAGGCAAATATCAAGACGCTGAATGAATGGCAGCAGATACATGACGTCTACTATTGACCTTTCCGGATACGGAAGCATACGGCCGCCATCAAAAGGACAGCAGTGAGGATCTTATGAATACACAGGAGATAATGCCCGGGACACTGGTGCATGGAAGATATATCGTCCGTGTGCGCATCGGAGAAGGCGGGGGCGGTATTGTATACAGGGCGTATGACACGAACCTTGAGAGCTGGGTCATCCTGAAGCAGATCAAGGAAAGTGCCGTCAGACCGGACGACCGGCGGACGGAGGTAAACGTTCTGAAAGAGCTGCGGCATCAGAGGATACCGAAGGTCCTGGATTACTTTGTCTACGAAGGACGTGTCTACACGGTCATGGATTTTATAAGCGGCCGTGATTTCGGAATGATGCTCCGCGAATATCACCGGTTCGACGAGAGAAGAGTATTGAAATGGGCAGGCCAGCTCGCAGATGTGCTGGCCTACATTCATTCCCGGAAGCCGCCCATAGTGCACAGTGACGTGAAGCCGTCCAACATTATGGTCGACCAGAATGACGAGGTGACGCTGATCGATTTCAACATCGCAAGGATTTTCCAGAAGGAGAGAAAAGATATCTCCTGGATCAGTGCGGGATATTCCCCTCCGGAACAGTTCGGAGACATCGCGGTCTATGAGCATTTCCGCAAAGACAGGCTTGAGAGAGGGACTCCGGTATTTTACAGGGAGAAACCGCCGGCGGCGTTTTTCTCGAAACAGATCGATCCGCGAACGGATGTGTATTCGTTCGGCGCAACGCTGTATCACCTTTTGACCGGGATCCGTCCGGATCCGCTTTACGAATGTATCTGTCCGCTCTCAAAGACGGGAACGCCGGTGAGTGCCGGATTCGCCGCAGTCATCGAACGCTGCATGCAGACGGACCGGGATCTTCGCTACAGGAACGGAGGGGAGCTTGTCAATGCTCTGAATGCCCTGAGCCGCGGAGCGGGCGCTGTTCCTTCTGAAAATGAAAGGACCGTGATCCCTCCCGTTGACACATCTTATAAGCACACGGGGTCCGCTTACCAGGACCGTGCGGTGTCCGGCAGAATGTCCGGGAATCCGGCAGGCCCGGCAGCTGTACCGGAAAGAGAGATCCGTCGGGGATATACAGGAGGCGCACGACCTGATCCGGCCGAGGCGACAGGCAGGTTCCCCGGAATTTCAGGCGGATATGCAGACCGTCCCTTTGAGGGGACGGAATTTGACAGAAGTTACAGGGATCCTGCAGGAGAGCGTGGCGGACGAACTGCCGGATCTCCGGAGATCATTCCGGGTCCGGGCCGTACTAACCCATATGTAAACGATGGACCGCCGGATTCCATGAGGCTTCGGACCGGTACGGAGGAGCTCCAAAAAAGCCGGAAGACCGCAAAGATCCTTGCGGGTCTCGTTGCAGTGGCTGCCTGCGCCGCCCTTTTCCTGGGCATCGGGATTTGGCGGACAGGGGGAACACAGGTGGCATCCGACTCAACGAGGACAGTCGTGGACACGTCCAATGAAGGGAATGACACACAGGGGCCATCTGAACCGGTCGCGACGGCTACGCCGGAGCCTGCAGCCACCCCAAAGCCGACGGCCACCCCAAAGCCGACGGCCACAGCAAAGCCGACGGCCACAGCAAAGCCGACACCTACACCGAAGCCGACTGCGAAGCCGGTTCCGTCCTCTTTGAAATGCACGGTATCGGAATCAGCGCCGTCAAACATGAAAAAACTGCAGTGGTATCCTTTTGATACGTCCGATGCGACCTCTTATCTCATACAGAATACGGAGATATACTATGACAATCAGCCGCACAGCGCGATGGACGGAGATATCATAACCTCCTGGCAGGAGGGGGCGGCCGGACTGGGAATCGGAGAGACCCTATGGCTCGGCTATGATCATCCGACAGAGATCAGCTGCCTGGTCATGCATCTCGGCAACTGGAGGACAGCGGAGATCTACGGGAATAACGCGAGACCGAAGTCTTTCCGGCTCCGCATCGGTTCGTGGTCCCAGGACATCACATTTAAGAACGGCATGACGGTGAAATACGTCACATTCAGTGAGCCCTGCGAGGTCGATGAGCTGGAGTTCGTCATCACTGCTGTCTATGAGGGAATCGACGAGGACTGCTGTATTTCCGAGATCGAGGCATACGGCAGCTGAGCGAGCGAATGTACCAGGACCGGCCCGGAGATTCGGACTGATATGAATGCAGCTTGTGCTGACCCGAAGAGCGCGCTTTCGGTTCGCGAGCGGGATTTCACGGCGAAGAGGCTATACAGTGAGGAGGTTTCGTAACAGGTCGTAATCAAATCGATAATAAGCGAACACGATTTGAACACAAACAGATGATAAAAATGAATAAGAAGCAGCAAGCTCCCACGGGATGATCCTGCGGGAGCTTGCTTTTTTCGTCTCTTGAGTGAGACCCGGTTCAATGGGAGAAGATCCCCGCATCTCACCCCATAGGATGTTTCTTAAAGTATCATGCGCAGGCGGCTTATCTGATTTCCATGCCGCGTGTGCTTATACTTATGTGTGTTCTGCACGTACTGTGCAGGGAAAGGAGGTCCGGATCCATGACGGGAAGTAAAATAAAAACCGTTCTCCGTGTGATACTCGTCACGCTTCTTGCTGTCATCGCAGCGGGAGCCGTCTTTGTTGCTTACTGTGTCGTCCGGGCGCCTTCCATCAATGTTCTGGACGCAAAGCCTCACGGATACAGGTCCAATGTCCTGGACCGGGACGGAAATGTCGTTCTCACGCTCTCCGGCGAGGCTTCGAACCGCGTTTATGTAAAGCTGTCTGAGGTACCCGAATCCCTTCAGGAAGCAGTCGTCGCGATCGAGGACGAACGGTTCTACGAGCATTTCGGGATCGATCCCAAGGGGATCATGCGTGCCCTTTACAAGGGAATTACAGAAGGGAATTTTTCGGAGGGAGCAAGCACCATCACGCAGCAGCTCCTTAAGAACAATGTTTTTACGGACTGGATGAATGAGTCGACATTTCTTGACAAGGTCCAGCGGAAGATCCAGGAGCAGTACCTGGCAATCGCGCTGGAAATGCACGTCGACAAGGCCTGGATCCTTGAAAACTACCTGAATACGATCAACCTCGGCGGAGGGAACTGGGGCGTTGAGACAGCGGCAAAATATTATTTCGATAAAGATGTTTCCGATCTCACCCTGTCCGAGAGCGCTGTGATCGCGGGAATCACCCGGAATCCGACCAGGTATAATCCGATCACGAACCCGGAAGCCAATGCGGAGCGGCGGGATTACATTCTGGATAAAATGCTTGAGCTTGGATTTATCACGCAGGAGGAGCGCGATGAGGCGGCCGGCGACGACGTCTACGCCAGGATCTCTGAAGTGAGCACGAACGGGGGCTCGCAGGAGATCATGACATATTTTGAAGATGCCATGATCTACAGTGTTCTGCATGACATTATGTCTGCGACCCGGTGCAGTGAGGAGAAGGCGTGGGATCTCATTTACCGGGGAGGACTGACGATCTGTTCGACGGAAGACAGCCGCATGCAGGAGCTTGCAGGCGAGGTCATCAACAATCCCGACTACTATACATCCGACGAGCAGGCGTCGCTGGTCCTCATGGATACGGAGACCGGCCAGGTCCGTGCTCTGATCGGAGGCCGCGGTGAGAAAAATGCAAATCTTCTGCTGAACCGCGCCACTTCGATGGTGCGCCAGCCGGGATCGACCATCAAGGTCATCGGGGAGTACGCGGCAGCCCTTGACAGCGGCGCGATGACACTCGGCACCGTGATCGCGGACTCGCCCTGCACCTATTCCGACGGGACGGAGGTCCATAATTTCGACGGTGCCTACAAGGGCAATATCACGGTACAGACGGCGATCGCACAGTCGAGGAATATCGTGGCCCTGAAGTGCTTTAACCAGATCGGGATGGATCCGATCTGGAACATGATCGGAAAATTCGGGATCACGACGCTGACAGAAAATGACAAAGTGGAAGCCCTTGCCCTCGGCGGGACCTACGGCGGCGTTACGAATCTTGAGATGACTGCGGCCTATGCGTCCATCGCGAGGGGCGGCCAGTATACGGAGCCTATCCTCTATACGAAGATCCTGGATCACGACGGGAATGTCCTGATCGAGAAAAAGCAGACGACGAGGAGAGTCATTTCCGAAAATACGGCGAAGCTCCTTACCAGCGCGCTGGAGGATGCGATGCTTTCCGGCACCGGTGTGGAGGCGAATTTTGAAAGCGATGCGGTCATCGACCTCGCCGGCAAGAGCGGGACGACGACGGATATCCGGGATGCCTGGTTCATAGGATATTCTCCCTCCCTCACCTGCGGCGTGTGGGGAGGCTTCGACGATAACAGGACCCAGGAGAGCAGCACCTATGTGAAGTACATCTGGAAAGATGTGATGGCGGGAGCACACACAGAAGGGGTGGCGGAAGAGTTCGAGACCGGGAACAGTATTGAGGAAGTCGAGATCTGCACAAAATGCGGAAAACGCGCCGTCAAAGGCCTCTGTGAAAATGCGATCCACGGGGACGGGACCGAGACCGTCTGCTTCGCGAGCGGGACTGCGCCGACAGAAAAGTGCGACTGCCATGTGATGGTCGCGATCTGCGCGGATTCCGGCGAGCTGTCCGGCCCCTACTGCACGCACGAGGAAGGACGGGTCTATCTGAAGTCCGCAGTGCCTGGCACAGAGGAAGAACAGTATGTTCTGCCCGCTTCGCTCTCGGATCCGAAGGTCACCTGCCATACACATACGAGCCTGTGGGATAAGTGGTTCGGCAGCGGATCGAACAACAATAACAATGGGAACGACGGAAAGACTGGCGGAAACGGGACGAACGGGAACAACGGCGGAACGAGCGGAAATAACGGGAACAGCGGAAGCAGCGGAAACGGTGGAACGAGCGGCAGCAGTGGGACCGGGAGGAACAGCTCCGGAAGCGATACCGGGGACGGCTGGATCGACTGGTGGAATGACTTCTGGGGAATATGATGCAATCTGATTTCCAGAATTATGATTCAACAATAAGTGCCGGAATTACTAAAGCGTCCATATTGCAATATCTTGTAAAATGCGAGCACGCATGTTATCATATTATCAAGAAGGAAACTTCTTCCTTGGTCCCGAGGTTAAAGAGGATGCTCCGGTGAAGTGTGAGCCGTGGTGCGAAGCGGTGAACATGGAGGACTACAAAGGTGGTAACTTACCATAGCGCACCTAGCATGACAGCGAAAGAAAGTTACATGATAAGAGAGGAAATGCCTTGCAGAAATGCAAGGCATTTTTCAATCTTCTGACGCTGGATTTTTAGTTTTAGTTGTGCACTTTTAGTGGTGCGTTGAATACGTAAATGGATTTACTAAAGCAAGCTGCAGATTCTTTCATAAAATTAAAAGAAATAGAATATAGGATTATTCTGTCTGCAGGTCGAAAAAGACCTTTAGAAATAATTGAACTGAATTTTTGTGATTCGGATTTTTTCCATATTTTAGGATTACAATGTCTCAATCACAAATCTTATGGGATGACGGGTTACGGACATAGTTCTTCCTGCTGACATCAAACAACCTGAGGAAGAAATAATCGTCATCGGGAAGTCC
>OMVU01000065.1 GCA_900314565.1 uncultured Eubacteriales bacterium | reverse complement strand
GCTGCGCTCAGACAGTACGGTTTTTGCTCATTCCACATCTTTCGTTCATGAAGAAGTTCTAAGGCTTGTGCAGATTGTTTGAATTGTTCACACAATTTCGTTTCGAGCAGCGTTTCGCAGGCACCTATCTTCTCAGATATTCCGATGAGACCGGAAACTCAAAATAAGTGTCCGGATAGGGTTCATTTTTCAGCGTAAAATGCCACCACTCGCAGTCGATCGGGCTAAAGCCGTTGCGTACCATGGCCCTCTGCAGACACATACGGTTCTCATACTGTTCCTCGGTAACCTCCCTGCAGTCCGGATGAGACAACGGGCTGAACAGATCGAAGGGACTTCCCATATCCAGCTCTTTTCCCGTACGCATATCAAGCAGCGTGAGATCCACCGTACTGCCCCGGCTGTGACTGGATTGTTTCGCAACATAGCCCTTCGAGAAAAGATCCTGCTTCTGGAGGTCAGGATAAAAATACGGCTTCATACGGATATCCTGATCCTCGATCCCCCAGAGCACAAAGTGTCTGACCGCACAGGCCGGCCGGTAAGCGTCAAAAATCTTCAGACGATAGCCGTGTACGATCATTTCGCCGGCCACGCCTTTGAGCGCCCGTGCAGCCTCTTTTGTCAGCAGCGCGCAGGGTTCCTCATATCCGTCGATCCGGTCGCCTATAAAATTATAGGTAGAATAATAACGGATCTCCTGCACGATATGCGGCAGATACTCTCCCAGAAGAACAAACCCGGACGGATCCATCGTCTCGCTCTTATAATCAGCTCTCACGTCTCTTCCTCCTCTGTAAGCGCATGTCTGTATCTCCTCGCATGGACCTCTTACGCATGCGCCTCTTCCGCTCCCGTAAGCTCAAGCTCCTCCGCATGCGCTTTCATCCCTTCGATCACGATCGCCGAGACCTCTTTGATGTCCATCCCCAGCATCTCACAGCCTTTAAGGATCAGCGGACGGTCGCACTTGGCCGCGAACCGCTTGTCCTTCCACTTCTTCATGAAGCTCTTTACAGCCATGTCCGTGATCCCGTTCGGACGCATCCTTGCCGCCGCCTGCACGATCCCGGTCAGTTCATCGACAGTGAACAGGCTTTTCTCCATATTGGTGACCGGCTCCACATCGGTGCAGATGCCGTAGCCGTGGGCCAGAATTGCCCTGATATCCTCTTCCGGAACACCGAGTGCGCGAAGCGGCTCCTCGGTATGGGCAAGGTGCTCCTCCGGATATTTTTCATAATCGTAGTCGTGAAGCCAGCCGACCGCCTCCCAGTGCTCGCGGTCCTCGCCAAAATGTTCCGCCATCGCTCCCATAGCGGCTGAGACATTTGCCGCATGCAGCAAAAGGCCGGGCTCCGTGACCATGGATGCGTTGATTTCTTTTGCAATCTCAAGCGTTAACTTTTCCAAAGCTCTTCTTCCTTTCCAAATTCTTCTTATTAATTGTACGGGATAATCCAACCCTGGACAAGATGATAAAAAACATTACCCTATGAAATGAACCGGATATACGAACTTTATGCGCTGATGATAAAGTAAAAAAAGAGACCGGCACGATCTCATGCCTCAAAGCACGGGATCGCGCCGGTCACTATCAATTCCACGCCGCAGAGGCGAGCATTTCGTTCCACATCTCCAGATTTTCTTCCTTCACGGCAGTTCTTGTATAAAAATGCAGAAAATACAGCTCCTTTCCGCGCTTGACCACACAGGTCTCCCCATACATGACCATGCCCTCCGCTTCATATTCATAGCAATATCCCCGGGCTTCTTCACCGCCCACCTCTTTGGTAAAAAATCCATTCGAGCGGTAACCGTTTGCTTTCATCGCTTTCCTGACCTGCGCTTCGGCACTCTCCGCGGCGTCCTTTGCCCCGAACAGCATGCCGACCAGTCTGCCGACGGACTTCCAGCCGGTAGAGATCAGGATATGCCGCTCCGGATCGGAGAGACACTCCACCGGGCCGCCGCCCAGAGATTTGAGTTTGCTGCGCTCAGCTTCATCCATCACATGGAAGCCGTCGGGATAGAATACCTGTAATGTATTATTCAGTGTCACATAATTCTTCATTTATTTTTTCCTCACAGAACCTGTTTTCTTTGCATCAGGTTGAATTCACATTTCATTGATCTGAATATGCGGCGGTTCAGCGTCTCCGGCCGTCCGCATGCACAGGGCACGCGACGGCTCTGAATCCCGTTGCTGAACAGTCACATATAGTTTATTATACGAATCAGGGAAATGAGAAGACAGCCCGCCGACACAAAATTCAAAGCGAACAGATCCTCTCATTCTATAAAAATGAAGAAATCAGAAAAAAGTATTACTACAGGACAGGAACCGTATTCATGGAAGCATATGAATTCAAGAACGCCTCGGCGTTCTTGCCGCGACATGTCCCGGACGTGGGAAGTATTCGTCGGTCACCTGCTATTTTGCACAGGAAAAAAGGACCCCGGGCTCATACGAACCCCCGGTCCTTCTTTCATTTACGGAACTGTTCTTTTTCAGATCCTTTTTTCAAGATTTCTTCTTATGGAACCATTCTTTTCACAGCCCCTGCACACCGCACGAACGCGTCGGTCACTTTTCAAAATCAGCAAGGTTCCGGGCAGCTTTTTTCATTGCGAAATGGTTGACTGCGAGTGCAACGGCAAGAACGATCAGCGCCATCGCCGCGGCTAAAATAAAGGCCGCCTGCATGAAGGCCGGATCCGTCAACGACGGTATGATGAACATGCATACGATAAAGATCATAAGCATGATCACTCCGAACACTACGGCGATAATATTGACAAGGCCGAGCTTTCTTGAGAGCTCTACCTCGCTGTCCCAGTCCAGGCGGGGTTTTGCGGAATCCCTGAGGATCATAAGATCGATCAGGAGCAGATTCATAAGGAAGCTCACGCCTGCGCCTGCAAGGAGCGTCCAGCTGCTCCAGACGGAAACAAGTCCTGTCACAATACAGACGATTCCAAGAATGATCACATAAAGGACACTTCCGAGCGAACAGATGAACATGGAAAAATTGCGTTTGCTCCTGCAATAATCGCTGTAGTTGATCGGCAGGGCTCTGATCGCGTGGAAGGTGTCCCCTTCCCTTGAAAACGCGCTCCCCGGCAGAATATTAAAGCCGCAGGAAAAGCAGGATGCCGTGATCGCAAAAGTAACTGAGGCGAGCAGAGCGTATCCATTACCGAGAGGACCCACGCCTTCCCTGAAAAGACCGTTGTTGCTCATGAGAAGCGGGACAATTAACAGCACCGGCCACACGAGACTCATTATGAACCCGTAAATCAAATAAGCCGGATTTCTCCGGGCACTCTTCGCCTCATAGCCGGTGAGTGCTCCGAGAACGTTGTTCTGCTTCGTCTGACGAAGCGCTTCCTGTGACACTGCTTTCTTTTTGACGGATGTCGTCTGCATGGAAAGCGCAGTGTCAAAATAAAATGCCCTGACGGCAAGCACAGCCAGCGCGACGATGGCAGCTGTGATGGCCAGGCTGATAAACAGTCCCGAAATACTTTTTTCGAACATGAACCTGTTCATGAAGAAAATATTCGGAAACGCCGCGGAGACCGATGACAGTAAACGAAGCGCTGCTGCCGCCTGACCGGAACTTTCTCCCCTCAGACTGTTGCTGATAAAAATATAGGCCACCGTAAGCCCGAAAGCAAAGATTCCGCCTGCCGCCACCGTGATATCCCGATTGCGGATAAATCCGAACACGCGGAAAATGATCACGATCAAAAGCACAGCAGCCGCAATAGCGGTGACGGGAATCAGAATGCTGGAAAGTACTGTCCCGATGACAAAAAGAGCACCGGCTCCTGCGCGGATGCCGTCTCCCAGACAGATCGAATTCAGGAGCAGAAAACAGAGTCCCATCGGAAAAATACAGATGACAGCGACCTTTGCTGCCACGATCTGTCCCGCGGTAAACGGCATCGGCAGCAGAAGTGCAAGGTCATCGGAAGTATAAAGCACTGTCACAGTATCCTTGATCGCAAGTATAACGGTCGTGATGAAAAGAGCCACCATGACCGACTGCGCAAGACTCTTCGGGCTGATGAATTCGCCAACAAACGGCTCCAATACATAAGCACCCAGAAAAAGAGCAATGCCCACGGCCAGCAGACCGCAGTACATCAGGATTCTTGCTGCTGCAGGAGAGATCAGTGCGCCGCTGTCTCCGACGACTGCTTTTCCATTACATTTTTTCAGAACCGTAACGAGCTTCCTGACTTTTGAGAAGCTTCCATTTTTCTTTTCCATCGTCCTTCTTTCAAATCTTCTTACATGTATTTCGTATTGCAAAATAAACAATCAGCATCACCACAAGGAGCACGAGGAGAACGATCCTGTACAAGCTGCCGTTTATCAGATTCAGCATTTTTATCAGGAAGACCACGGAAATAATCAGACCGCCGAAGAGATTCATGAACGCGGTCAGGAGCTTGTATCTTTTCAGCCCGTTGGCAGAGTAATTGCGGGCGGCCGCCTCCTCTGACCGGGTCAGTTTTCCGGTAAGAAGAATCATGATCCCTCTGATAATACAGTAAATTCCAAGTACGATAAACAAAATATCGCTCATATTACTAAGTCCCATAACTTTTCCTTTGACCTCCTTTATTCTGTGATATCCGTTAATTCAAGGAATATATTCTCAAGAGACGCCTGTGACTTGTATGTCGCTTTCAGGCCCTCCAGAGTACCTGTGTACAAAAGCTCCCCCTGTTTGATAATGCATATTTCGTCGCACAGCTTCTCCGCCACTTCAAGCACATGGGTGGAGAAGAATACTGAATTTCCCTTCTCAGCGTGCTCGCGCATCATCTTCTTCAGTTCAAACGCCGACTGCGGATCAAGCCCGGTCAGGGGTTCGTCGAGGATCCAGACGGAAGGGTCATGGATCAGCGCTCCCATGATCATGATCTTTTGACGCATACCGTGTGAATACGAGAGAATCTGGTTGTTCAGCGCATCGTAGATTCCGAACCGTTTCGCATTTTTCTCGATGAATTCCGCCCGGCCATCCGCCGGAGTGTCATAAATATCGGCTATGAAGTGCAGATACTCGACACCGGTGAGCCTCAGAAAATGGTCCGGGCTGTCCGACACATAGCCGAACTGATACTTGGCCTGCAGCGCGTCTTTCACGACATCATACCCGTTGACCGTGATCGTCCCGCTTGTCGGCCGGATCACTCCGGTGATTGCTTTGATCGTAGTGGATTTTCCGGCGCCGTTATGACCGATGAAGCCTGTGATCACGCCGTCCTTTGCGGTAAATGAAATATTCTTCACCACATCGCGGTCACCGTACCTCTTGGTGAAGTTCTGGATCTGTATCAAGACGATTCCTCCTCCCAAAACGAAGTTTTGATGTCTGACTGATGGCCTCGGATGGCTATTTTGCAGCCACTCATGCCAAATGGGCATTCGTGGGCAAACTATGTCTCCTCTTAAAAATGCAGGTCTGCACCCGTCTTATGTGCCGGGCTGCTGCCATCATGATGTTTCCGGTCGTTTTCCTTCTCTGACAGAAAAAGTATAATTCGCTTTCCGAAAATTGTAAAGGCTCTCTCCTTCTTTCCCCGGACCTCCATCCCATTCTTAAAAGGCCGGAACGCATTCCCATGAAAATCTGCTGTGGGTCTCTGAATCGGCAGTCAAATGCCTGAAATTCCCGTCAGCCCCTGAAATTCGCCGGCTGAGTTTTCTTCATTTCCAGGAACTCCTTATAGAAAGGCATAAATGTCGCGGAATCTCTCACGACACAGCCTGTCGGCTTATGCGCACGGATCAGGTCTCCGCATTTTCCGCAGGTGACGCAGGTGCGATTCGGATCGATGCGGCCATTCTTTATGATCTCGTTGGCAAAGTCCGGATCCGCGAAGGCCATGCGGCCGAACAGCATGCCGTCGCAAAGTCCTTCCTCAATGGCACCCGCCGTGTACAGATCAGAAAACCGGCGCAGATAAGTCGGTGCCGATGCGAAGACCGTCATTTCCGGCACTGCTGCTTTGACCTCCCCGATCCCTTTGATCATTCTTGCGACCCCAAGAAAAGGATGTTCATCCGGAAGATATTTTCCCATATCATAGGGTCTCGTCACATGGGTCGTCGCATAGGGATTTCCCATGGTCAGATCGATCATCCTGAGCCCGTATTTATCATACAGATCCCTCACGAGCCGGATCGGTTCCGTCAGGTCCGGTACGAGCCCTGATCCCTCCCGCACACCGAAGCCGTAAGGATACGCATAGCCGTCATAAATACCGAGACGGGCTGTCACTTTGAACGTGTCAGTCTCATACGGTTTGGCGGCCAGTATGCCGTTCCTGAAGAGCCTTGTCCTGTTTTCAAAGGAACCCCCGTACATGCCGGGGCGTGTATACGCGGACGAGAGCTCCGCCAGCAGATATCCGTGACAGGATTTAATATCGACCGCGTCGAAGCCGGCTTCCCTCGCAAGCTTTGCCGTCGTACCGAATTTCTCCTCCAGCGATTTGAGGTAATCGTCCGTGACAATACAACTGTCGGAAGCCTCCCTGAACTGCTCCAGATACGGATGTCTGTATGCAATCATCGGCGCAGGCACATTTCCGGGATTGGAATACCGGCCGCTGTGATTTGCCTGCAGGACCAGGAACGGCGCAAACCCGTTCGCCTTCCGCCCGGCCTCTTTCACCGCCTCTGTCAGCCGTTTATACGCATCCAGATTCTCCTCACTGATAAAGAGCTGCGTCGCGGAAGACCTGCCCTCCCGGACCATGGAAACAGCCTCGAACCAGATGAGCGCGGCGCCTCCGACCGCCTCCCTGACATATCTTCTGAACGTGTACTCAGACGGAGAGCCTTCCGGCGTGGAGTCAGCGCCTTCCATCGGCGCGATTCCCAGGCGGTTCCTGAGTGTAATGTTATCGAAAGTCACCGGCGTCGCGAGCACGGACGTATTCCCGGCAAACGGGAGATGCACGCCAAGCTCCCCGGCTTTCTCCTTTATATCTTCCAACGTCTTATAATGAAATCTTTCGTGTGCCATGGGATTTCCTCCTTCCGATTTTCATCTGACCGGGTAATTGCAAAACACCTGTTCATCTTACATCAGAAAGGCTCCTGCATTCCTGATACACAACATACGAAGCGTCTTCCTCAGGATATGCTTCTGCCGGCAGTTGGCTTCTTTCAGTCCATCCGTTCAGTACACATTTCCGTTCTCTCTGTAGGTCCTCCAGACATTTTCAAAGAAATCATCGTCCTCCGGGATCGGATGTACTGTTCTCCATTCTGTCCGGCACTCTCCGCCATCCCAGCTGATCTCCTGGAGCATATTCCCGCGACTGCCATCATCTACGGCAAAAATGAATTCTTCCGGAAGCCTTTACCTGCTTTTTTGCTCATTTCATAAATACGACCTTACGCCCTGCACACATCGACCCAGCCGGTCATCTCAGAGCACTCCTCAAGCTCCGGGATCGTCAGCTCAATATCACTGTTCCCTGTCCCGGCCGCCGGAAATACAGTCTCATACTTCTTCAATGAATCGTCCAGGTAGACCGGAATCCCGTCGTTGATCCCGAACGGGCAGACACCACCCGGCGCGTGACCGACCAGTTCCTCCACCTGATCCGACGGGATCATTTTCGCTTTTGTGTGGAACGTATCCTTGAATTTCCGGTTATCGATCCGGGCGGTCCCTTCCGCCAGGATCAGGGCCGGCCTGCCATCGATCATGAACGAAAGCGTTTTAGCGATCCGTCCCGGCTCTACTCCCACAGCCAATGCGGCAAGTTCCACTGTTGCGGAGGATTCCTCCGTTAAATGAATGCGCTCCGCAAGACCGTATTTTTCAAGATGTTTTCTTGCACGCTCCAAAGACATTGTATTTCTCCTCTATAAATCCATTCTAAAAGCACATTCCAATGAAATTTCATTTCTCTGTCCGTAAACGTATATATCAGGATCAACCCGGCATTCCGGCCGTGTCGCATATTCGCAGGACAGGATCGAACTCCCTCGGCAGCAGACCATCTCAGCTTTCAGACAGCGCTTTCTTCAGATTCGTCGCGGTAGGCGGTATTTCATACGGCCACTCGATCAGCCGCACATCATTTTCTTCACACAGCTGTCTCTTCTGCCGGTCCAGATCCTGTCTCGTGGCGAGCGCTTCCTCTCCCCCGAAGAACCCGACCGGCAGAAAATGCTGGATTCCCTGATACTCGATCGCTGTCTTAAGAGAGGGAATAAAAAGATCCAGACTCTGTCTGCCGAGCCATTCCGGCCGGAACTGGTAAAGCGTATCCGGATACTTCTCCCTCACCAGATGGAACAGCGTGAGCTCGTGCTTCCATTTCGGCTGGATCACACCTTCCGCGGTCAGGCGGGTCCGGATTTTAGTCCGCTGAAGGCGCCAGTCCGTCCTCAGCCCGTCCTTCTCCTCATAGAGCATGAGATCCGTATACCACCACTGAAAAAGCGGCATGATCACCTGTGTCAGATTCCGGAAAAATTCCAGCTCGGACGCAAAGTAACCGCTGTCGAGAATATGCCGGATATTCCTCCGAACATAGACCGTTTTTGCCGGATTGTGATAGAAAGGAAGACTGCCCTGAAACTTTGCCAGCGCATCCGGAAGATACGGAGACCGAAGGATGATCCCGTCTTCCCACAGGTGGTTCTGATACCATGGAAGAGAATAATCGTAAAGAGAATATCCCCCATAAAGATCCTCTGTCGTATTTGTATAAAGCAGATGATAGAGAAGCAGGACGTCATCCATGTTCTCTTTATCAAAAACCGCCAGGTAATGCGTTTTTTCCTCGTCCGGAAACAGATTCCGTATTGGGTGAAATGTCTCCGCCCGCCTGCATACGTCCGTGATCACAAAGAACTGTGAAATAAAGCTCTCCGGGAACAGGAAACACGCCTTGTAATCCGTATCAATATCCCGGAACTGCTCCATGAACGCTTCGACATAAGGATTCTCAGCCAAAGCAGGCGATCCCTCGATCAGCTGCTTCGTGGCATACCGGTACGGAAGATCCGACCAGGACAGGCGGACGAGGAACCGTTCATACTGTCCGGATTCATACTCTTCCCTGACGTCCTCGAAATCCTTCTGCCAGGATTCGTGTTCCGCAAGAAGCTCCTCCATTGAAGAAAAGACGGTCCTTTCCCGGTACTGCGGACAGCGCTCCCACAGCATATCGAGCCGTTCAAAGGAATCGGAGACCTGCGGTCTTTTATGAATTATCGGATACAAAAAGGCTCCTTTCCGAATTGTCTCTGACGCTTCACATTTTCTCCATGTTATCGCACAGCTGCGCATCTTACAACCGGCTTTTTATGTCAAAAAATGCATCCCAAAATGCATTTTTCGATCATCTGTCATCTCGCATTATATCCTGTTGAAGAAAACTGCGCGACAGCCTGTCATGGCTGCCGCGCAGTTGTTTTTCTGCTGTATCAGTATCGTATCAATCGTCGATTTCTACGCTGGATTCCAGAATGTTGCCTGTGGTGATATCGATTTCATATTTGTATTCCTGTGTACCCACATGGAACTCCACTTCGTACTTTGTGACTCCTGTGTCATCGTCAAAATCCTGTTTTACAGTGGAAGAGGATATATCGCTATGCGCTACACCCGCATGGTTCAGCGCGATCTCCAGAGCCTGCTCCTCCGTTATACCTTCTGCAGCAGCGCCTGCTGTCGTACCGGAAGCCTTGCCCGTAAGCGCATCCCTCTCCGCAATATCTTCTGCGTCCATTGTCTCCGACTCTGCCTTAAGGACTGTACCGGAAGCAGCGTCGATGTCATAATTGTATTCCATGTCACCTGCGTAGAATTCTATCTCAAATACCAGAACGCCGTCTTCGGTCTCAAGATTTGCTTTTTTGTAGACCACATCGCTTTCCTGCACGCCGGCATTTGTGAGGGCCGCTTTCTTGGCGTCATCGACAGAAATCTTTGCAGCGGTATTCGAAGCGGTATTAGAAGCAGTGCTCTTGGCCGGCTTAGACTGAGCCGCGGATGCTGCTGCGGCGGGTGCCTTCGTCGCCGGAGCGCCGGCGCTCGTTTTGCTGCCGCATCCTGTAAACATGGCTGCGGATACTGCCAATACTGCAAGACCTGTTACGAAATACACTTTTTTCATGACGAAATCCTCCAACTATACGTTTTTTCTTTTTCTTTTTATGCTTTTCTGCATTATTCGGTTTTTTATGCTGTTTTTCGATCAGCTGTAAACCTCAGCTGTCATCAAAAACAGGCTTTCACTTTATATACGATTCAGGTGAAGGGAGGGACAGAAAAATTTTCGGGGCTCTCGATCTCGATCTTTTTGACATCTTCCAGAGAAATCCTCGTCTCTCCGACCAGGATCGTATTGGTTACTTCCGCATCCACGTTCCGACAGATGCCGCTGACCGTCCTGTACTGTCCCCGAAGTCCGTAATCCTCATGATTTATATCATTACAGACCTCATAATAAGTAACCGTCACATATACACGGTTTGCCCTGGCCATACGTCCGTTAAAGGTAAGTCCGTGCAGGATCTCAAGCCGGCGGTTCAGTTCCGCAGAATCTTCCTCGCCGGGCACCTCCTTGTCCCTGTAGAGAATATCTTTGGCAGCCACCGCCTCATTAAATCCCTTCAGTGCATCAAAAGGAGCAAAAATCTTGGCCCTTCTTCCGACATCCATACTGGGATGCCTGCGGCGGAAGGAATCAAAACGGTCATGCCGCGGTCTGCCCTTCAAGAAAACATCGCGGTACCGAAAATTCACCGGCATCGCCATCGCTCCGATCATGGTCATATATACTCACCCCCTCCTGCAAATGGGAACATCTGCCTTTCACAGATCCCTTTATACGGGTAATTGCAGAACGCATTTACCTTACAAAACTTCCGCATCTGAGATTGACTGCATCCGTAACTGACATGGCTCCCGATCATCAGATGAGGCCTGCCGCCATTGCTTCTCCCGGGGTCTCCCTCCGAAAGACCGAAATCTTCACGCGCTTCTTTAAGTACTTCGATACCTGTGCCAGCTCACCGCACTTTTCACATTCCATCCAGCCTTCGGTCTCATCCAGATACAGGCTGTTATTTCTATATCCGCAGCACGGACAGTTTGCGTTATATGTCTTCATGATGCTTTCCTCCCTATTCCTTCCGGTCAGATAAGATCCCCGGTATGCAGTTCCGGACTCACAGCCCCTGACTCACACTCTCTGACCCACACTCTCTGACCCACACTTCCCGGCTCACACGCCCTGACTGACGATCCCTTTCCGGGATCCGCTCCGGCTCTGCGAGCTTGCGCGCAGCAAACATTAGTTCTTTATAAATCCATGATACCAAACATGTATTCGATATACAAGAAAAATTTCGCATTACAAAGCGGGATGTCGGTCAAGACCGACACCCCGCCAAAAAGTATCCCGAATTTTCTATTTTCACCAATTGTATACTGCTCCGGGCTTCAACTTTCCGGTTATCGCATCTTTTCAAAATTCACACTTTAGCCTTCAATCATCCGGTTACTGTACCTTCTCAAAGACCATCTCTGTCAGCGCATGGGGAAGCAATTCCTCCGGCCGTACCCCCGGCCGGATCCATTCGTTCACCAGCTTATCCGGCATAATGAGAGGCATCCGGTCATGGATGAACCGGATCTCTTCTCCGGGCTCCCGTGTCAGGACCACGAACACCGGCATGCCGTTCTCGATCCGGTAGAGGCCGCACAGCCAGGTCACAGCAGAATCCTTCGGCTGGATCATATATTTGTCGCCGGTACGCTTCCTGCCGTCCTTTCCCGGAAGGTGCTCCCACTCGAAGTACCAGGAGGCCGGCACGATGCAGCGATGCCTTGCCCAGTCGTCCCGGAAGGTCGGTTTTTCTGCCGCTGTCTCCATACGGGCATTCAGAAGCAGCGTTCTTCCGGAATATCCCCACTTCATGGGATAGACAGCCCTTTCGCCCTTCCGGTTCGGCGCGATGACCGGCACCACATCCGTCGGACGGATCTCGCCGTAGCTTTTGACCGCCGTCGTTTTCTGCCATTTCTCAACGAGCGGCGAGCGGTTCATTTCTTCCACGATCTCCCTGAGTTCAGGAGACTCTTCAGCCCAGTATCTGCAGCACATTCGATCATTCCTCCGATCGGCACGCGTTCATCACTTCAAATACCACATTTCCCCGTTCGGCATGATCCGGACATCCCCCGGAAGAGTCTCCAGAAGATTTCCCTTAAGATCACGGATCACCGTCTCTTCCCAATACCGGTAATCCGGCCCTTCGCCCGTCTCATACCATTTGCTGAAATACAGATTCTCCCCGTCCCGCAGAAAGAAACTTTCATGCGGTTCCAATGCAAAGCTGACCCGCTCCGGCCAGATGATCTCAAACACGCCTTCCTCTCCCTGCCGTGTGAGCGAAAGGGGAGAACTGTGCAGCTGCAGATTATAGCAGCTTTTTACGGCACTGAGCGGCAGTTCCTTGAACAGCTCCGCTTCATGGCTCCCACAGTCAAAGCGGAAAATGCATATCTGCCCGCTTTGGAAATCCACATTCAGGAGATAGATCCGTTCATCCAGGAAGACCGGCTTTTCCGAACAGGTCCCGGTCTTCTTCGGAACCGGCCAGAAGACCTCTCCATCCGGATAATGGATCAGGCACACAGTATTCCCTTTCACCGTTTCGCCCGCACGAAACACTTCCTCCGCTTCGTACAGATCCCCATGCTCATAACTGATCCCGTAATACCATTCGGACGTTCCGTCAGGCACCGGTTCAATATGGGTGATGCCCTGTATATCGACTGTCTTCATCCTCATCTTCCTCCGATCCACCAATTCGGAGTCAGTTCACCGAGCGTTATGACCTGTTCGCTTTCATGATCCAGCATGATTTCAATATCCCTGTACGTCTTCGGCATCAGCTGCACCATCAGTTCCCGGCAGGCACCGCATGGCGCGCCGATTTTTCCGTCAGGCATGATGGCGAGCACCTTGCGGATTTCCTGCTCCCCGTTCGTCAGCATATTGAAAATGGCGTTCCGCTCGGCACAGATGCCCAATGAAGAACAGGTATCGACGCAGACACCGGTATAAATTCTGCCGGATGCCGAAAGAATGGCCGCCGCCACACCGCCGGCCTCCACATACTCAGAGATCTTCCTTTCGTTCTGTACCGACTTTGCAGATTCATAGAGTCGGCTCCAAAACCAGCTGTCTTTCGTCATCAGGTTCACGTGGCCGGTACGTTTCTCATGCATCAGCGGGACATCAACATCCTTCGTGGTCCACTGATAGCGGAAACCGCATTTTTCCTGTACCCGTTTTGATTTTGTGTTGCCGTCGTAGTATCCGCACCAGACATTCTGCATGCCCAGATCCTCAAAAGCATGGCGCAGCATCTCCCTGGCGGCTTCCGGCATAATTCCCTGTCCCCAGAACGGTCTGCCCAGCCAATAGCCGAGTTCACACTCATCGTCCCGATCGGTCATGTCGGTATGGCCATTCAGTTTGAGTTCGATTGCGCCGATTGCTTTTCCATCCTCCTTCAGGCAGACGGCATAACATTCTGCTGCGGAAAATACATTCCGGATCACATCCAGACTTTCGCCGACGCTCTTATGCGGCGGCCATCCGGCGATCGGGCCGACGGCCGGATCTTTCGCATATTCAAATACATTTTCCGCGTCACTTTCCTCAAAATGGCGCAGGATCAGTCTTTCTGTTTTCAGCATTTTGCTGCTCCTTTCAATATGTCATCACAGGCAGGCACTTGCGAAAGACTGTGTCATCACAGGATATATTCATTCGTCTGCGTTATCCGGACCGTCAATGCCCGGTAGTCCGTAGTTCAGCACCTCATTGTATCTGGCATTTGCTTTTTCGCTGGCCTTCTTCTCTTTCCAGGCATCGATCTCGCTCCGGATTGCCAGCATTTCGTCCACGACCAGTTCTTCTGTCTTCGGCTTCACATAGCGAAGATAAGAGATCATCCGCTCCATTGCCTTCGGGCTTCCGAGGTGCCTCGCGATCGCCTCGCCGAGTTCTCCGCGAAAACCGAGACTCTCCACCGCGCGGACAAGGTCATCCCGCGTCCTGCTCCACAGTCTTTGATCCGGTGTCATAATGCCCTCCCAATCTCCTCTACCACGAGCACATCTGCCGGCAGCCACTTCACCTGCAGGAGATCATCAAGAGGCAGCCACTTTGCCGCTTCATGTTCCAGCAGGATCAGCTCGCCTTCTTCCACACGGCACCAGAAACAGTCCATGGAGAGATGAAATTCCGGATAGTCATACTCTACCGCTGCAAGAAATCTCTCCACACTTATTTTTGTGTTCAGCTCCTCCAGTATCTCCCGCTTAAGGGCATCTTCCGGCGTTTCCCCCGGTTCGATCTTTCCGCCGGGAAATTCCCACCAGTCTTTATAATTTCCGTATCCCCGCTGCGTTGCAAATACCTTCCGGTCTTTAAGAATAACCGCCGCGACGACTTTTATCTGTTTTCGTTCCATCTGTTCACCCGCTTACCAAGTTTCACTTTGCGCACTCATCTCACGATGAAAAAACACTTCCACCGCAGAGAAAGCCAATCCGATGTAAAGAATCCGCCAGTCTTCCACTACAGAGAAAACAAATCCGATATAATGAACTTCTTTATCTGTAACTCTCATCCGAGGACTTTCACGAACCTCGCCGTGATCTCCTGCGGCCTCGTAATGGCTCCGCCGACGACCGCGCTGAACGCACCGTACTCAAAAGCCTTCGTGAAGCTCACATGAATAAATTCACGTGCTTCCTATCTGAGGCTTACGCCTCAGGGCCGCTTTAGGCGGCCGGACTCCGGCACCTGCGGATACGCCTTC
>OMVU01000186.1 GCA_900314565.1 uncultured Eubacteriales bacterium | reverse complement strand
CTGATAAACGGTAGACAGGTGCTGAAGGGCAGTTTTTCCCATTCAGATATATCTCATCTCATGAAAGGCCCCAAATTACAGAAAGAATTTCATACTCCCAGAAAGCTAGTGTCAAGAATTGTTCGCAAAAAGTTTCCATTGAGTCCCCGATAATGATCAGGCGGCCTGTTGTTCAAGGATTTTTGTGATGGCGGATTCACGAATGTAACTCCGTGATGTCGACCAGTCCTCAGAATATTCCATCAGGTAGGTTGTCACCAGCCGAACGTAGGAGTCCTCGTTCGGAAATACGCCTACGATGCTTGTCCTGCGACGGATCTCGCGGTTCAGGCGCTCGATCATATTGCTGGAAGAGACTTTCCTGGGATCAAGGTCCGGATATCCATAAAAGGTCAGAGACTCATCCAGGCCGTTTTCCAGGCACTCGATCGCCTTGGGAAACCGCTTCTCATATTTTTGGATCAGCGCATCCGCCCGCTCTCTGGCGATCTCTTCTGTGGGTGCCAACCAGATCATCTTCAGCTCAGAGGCAAAGACCTTCTTCTGTCTCTGCGGGATGTGGGCCAGGATATTCCGCATAAAATGGACCTTGCACCGCTGCCAGGTCGATCCTGGGAAGCACTGCTTGACAGCCTTCACAAGGCCCGGATGCGCGTCACTGATGATCAGTTTCGGTGATGTGAGTCCCCGTTCCTTCAGCTGGTCGAAGACGACCTTGTAGGTATCAAAGGACTCCTCCGCCATCGGCTCAACGGCCAGAATATCACGTTTCCCGTGTTCATCTACGCCGCAGACGACAATGATCGCTTCGCTGACGACATGCCCGTCTACACGGACATCCTCGTACAGCGCATCGGCCCACAAAATGGGATATTCATGCCAGTCCAGCGGACGTTTGCGGAAGGCTTCGACCTGTTCATTCAGCCCCTTCGTCATCTCGCTGACCTGGGAGCGGGAGATCCCCTCGATCCCCAATTTCTCCGCCAGACGCTCAATCTTCCGGGTCGATATGCCATTGACATAGGCTTCCTGGACGACGCTGACCAGGGCCGCTTCACTGCGCTTGTAGGCATTGACGAAAAAGGGAACATACCCTCCTTTGCGGACCTTCGGCACCAGCAGATAAACCGTCCCAAGCCGGGTATTCAGCTTACGGGGACGATAGCCACAGCGGTAGCCCGAGCGGTCGTCCGTCCGTTCGCTTTTCTCAGCATTCAGCTGCGTGGTGACCTCTGCCTCCATCATCTGGTTGCAGAGCCACTCCAGCATGCTGAGCATGGGATCCGGCTGATTCATAAAGCTGAATAGTAAATTCGTGAGATTTGTGTTAATCTGATTGTGAGGTTCTCCTTTGTGAATGAGAAGTTTGGTCGCTAATCATTTTACACGAGCCTCAATGGCTTTTCTACTATTCACTTTTGCGAACAATATTGTACTCTATCTAAGCTCCACTGATTGAAAGCTTGCCGTCGATAGCAACCAGATTGCTGTTGAGTTTCATCGGAATCTCATTGATGATTTTATCCGAAACATACGTCGATGGAATTGAGCAGGTACCAGACAGTGCTACCGCTCCATTTCCAGTAACCTTGGCTCCTATGATCACCTCTTTTGCATATAACGCGGTTGCCTGAATTGAGTTTGCATTCAGCGTTCCCAGTACATAGATATTCCCCTTTACTGTAACGTTTTTCATGGTAACCGATGCATTCGGAGCAATGTATAAATCACCATCGACAGTCTGATCATAAACCAAGCTATTCTCGCTGATTATTCTGCTCCCCGAAACAGCAGAAGAAGTGATTTTCGTCTGTGAACTCGGATCGCCAATGAAGAAGCTACAGTTTGGAGAGGATTTTACCGTTTCATTTCCATATATATCATAAATTCCATAGTGACTCATGGTATAAAGTCCGTCAATATCACTTGCCTGGACGGTATATGTCCCTTCCAAAGTCGTATCGTCGATCTTCTTAAGGTCGACGCTGATGACCTTGGTCTTTTCCGCATTCTGAAAGTACAGATAGTTTCCATTGATTCCACCACTTTTTTCAGAAATCCCGCTCTCATCCGTCGCATGAACCATGAAATTGATTGTCTCGCCGACTTGTACCTCTGCCTTATCCACCGTAATTGAATTGACCTGCGGTCCCTGACTGTCGGTTATTGCAAAAGCACTTTCTGAGAATCCTGGAAGTAAGCAAATTATCATTGCAACTGACATAAGCAATGCACATGTTCTTTTTATTACGGCCATACGTCCTCCCCTTGATTATCGTAAATTAAATCATTAATATCTAAGAATCACACTGAAAAATCTCCTTGATTAAATACGGGTTCCGATGGATTTATTATAACACCGGAACCCTGTCGTTTTCTATATGATAAAACCGAACCTTATGTGTTTATCAAGCATCCCTCTTTCTTTTGGCAAATTTCCTTAATGCTCTGAATCCCATGTTCTGTTTGATAGAAGCGTTCCGGATTCCGGAATTTCTCCCGGTATTTATTCTCCTAAATTGCAACAACAAGTTGGACACCCTCCGCTAGGCAGTAGCCTGGTAGATTCGGTCGATTTCCTCCTCGAAGATTTCATCCGGGGTTCTGTAAC
>OMVU01000082.1 GCA_900314565.1 uncultured Eubacteriales bacterium | reverse complement strand
AAAGTGATCCTGCAGACAGGGATGAGGAGTAAAAGAAATCCTACTCGTTTCAGTTATTCAACTGGTGCGAGTAGGATTTTTTCTGGAAGTACAGAATTTTTCAAATAGGAGGGATCCCTGTATCGGGTTTTCTATAAGGAGCTTTTTGTAAGTTTTTGTAAGGTGTTATTTGTAAAGGATTTTTCTAAATGGAAGTAAAAGGTCTTATCTTTAATATTCAGAAGTTTTCCATCCACGACGGCCCCGGTGTGCGCACCACTGTATTTCTGAAGGGATGTCCTCTTCGCTGCAAATGGTGCTCCAATCCGGAGTCCCAGCTGTCCCGGGTGCAGGTCATGTACCACAGAGAAAACTGCGTGCACTGTAAAAAATGCATACATACCTGTCCCGAAAATGCAGTCACTGCCACAGAAGACGGAAGGATCCACATCGATTTCCGGAAATGTTCCGGCTGCCTGACCTGTGTACAGGGCTGTCCGGGCCGTGCACTGACCAATGAAGGAGAATATAAAACAGTCGACGAGGTCCTTGACGTGTGCATGCAGGATATAGATTTCTATGAGGAATCCGGAGGAGGTGTCACGATCTCGGGAGGGGAAGGCATGGTGCAGTCCGACTTTGCGGAAGCTCTGATCCGACGTCTTAAAGAGAAGGGTGTCCACACTGCTATTGAGACCACCGGGTGCGTGCGTCCGGAAGTCTTTCACAGGCTTGCCCCTCTCTTTGACCTCCTGCTCTTTGATATCAAGCACTATGATACAGAAAAGCACAGGGAAGGAACCGGCGTCGGGACAGATCTGATTCACAGGAACCTTCTGTGGGCACATGAACAGGGCCTGACTATTCTGCCCCGGATCCCCGTGATCCCGGATTTCAACGCTGACCTGACGGATGCTGAGGGAATCACAGCGCTTTTGCGTGAGATCGGACTTACGCGCGTACAGCTTCTGCCCTTTCACCAGATGGGCGAGCGCAAATATGAGTTTTTGAACAGGGAGTATGCGATGACCGGTGTGAAGGCACTGCATGCAGAAGATCTTGCCTCCTATCAGAAGGTTTTCCTTGATCAGGGCATCGAGTGCTTTTTTTGAGAGAACCATTAGCGGGATGTTACAGATTCAATTCTCGCTCGCGAGAATTAGCACGGGATTCGGGTCAGCGCACGCCGCGGCAAGAACGCAGAGGCGTTCCTGAAATCACGAGAATTCTGCTTCAGAGATAAAAAAGAGACTTATTGCTTATGAACGTAAGGAAATCCGAAATAATCAGTAAGAAATGTGCTATAATCTGATGGCAGCAAATCACAGATGGGCGCAGCAGAAGGCGTCTTAAGCACCGCGCACGTCGCGGCAGGAGCGCCGAGGCATTCCTGAATCCAGGCACTTGCTTTGTGTTCCATACAAAAGATCATTCTCACTTTGCACATTCTTCTCTCGAAAGCAGTCATAAAACTCGGTATTGGAGAACAGTTTCACTTTTCGCCTTCTTCTTCCAGCACCGGCCATGAGAGTTCTGTGTCAAAGATCGATATAACTTTCGAAGGAGGTTCACGATATGCGAAGAAAGGAAGACCGGACCAATCAGATCCTGGAACTTTTAGTAAAAGAAAAGAAGCTGGATGTAGCTGAGCTCTCAGCGCATCTGGGAGTATCTCAGGTCACCGTCCGCAAGGATCTGGATGCCATGGAAGCGCAGGGCCTGATTACAAGAGAACACGGATCGGCTGTCCTGTCCAGTACGGATGACATCAAAGGACGGCTCGCCTATCATTATGAGGAGAAGCGGAGGATCGCGCTGCGCGCTGCGGAACTCGTAAAGGACGGCGACACGATCATGGTAGAAAGCGGCAGCTGCTGTGCGCTGCTGGCCGCTGCGCTGGCAGAACTTCGAAGCGGCATCACCCTGATCACGAACAGCGCTTTCATCGCTGATTATATACGCCGCTCCTCCGATTTCCAGATCATCCTTCTGGGCGGCATCTACCAGCAGGACGCGCAGGTCATGGTGGGGCCCATGGTCCGGCAGTGCGCAGAGAACTTCTGGGTAGATCGATTTTTCATCGGAGTCGACGGCTGGTCGGAGAAGACAGACTTCACCAATCAGGACCAGATGCGGGCCCAGGCTGTCCGGGATATGGCGAGACAGGCGGACCGGGTCATTGTCCTGACAGAGTCCGAGAAGTTTTCACGGCACGGCACTGTGCCCCTCAATCTCAAGGACCGGGTAAAGACCGTTATCACAGATCAAAAAATCGCGGAACAGGTAACGACCGCGCTTGCAGACCGCGGAATAGAAGTGCTGACCATCTGAATTTCCTCTACAGACTGACGATACTGTCCCATCTTTCCTCGGAAACTTCAGCATTTTTTTCCGAAGGAACCCAGACTTTTGATTACATAACAGGCTCTTGCGAAACTCTGTGTGAAATGGAATTGCAGGAACAATTCAAACAATCTGCACAAGCCTTAGAACTGTACTGTCTGAGCGCAGCGAGTTTACGATTTTTGCGAATGCTTTTCCACATCTTGAGTGAATGTTAGAAGTTCTTGGCGCGGAAGCCGTTTGAATGTTCCTGCAATTCCATGAAGCACAGACTTTCGCAATTGCCTGTCTGTCACATAAAGGGAAAAGGATCGGCGCCTGGACTGATACGCCGATCCTTTATTTATTCACAGGGCTGCGTTGGGATTTTTTCCGGCTGGCGCCGGAAAACTGTCCGTTCGGAGAGGAGAACAGCTTATCTATGCCCTGTTTATCTGATTAAAAACCGATCAGAAAATGCTGAGCATCTCACTGTAACCGGCAAGCGCTCCGTCTGTATCATTTGCAAGGACCTTATTCGCAAGAACCTTGCCGAGCTGTACGCCTTCCTGGTCAAAGCTGTTGATATTCCATGTGAATCCCTGGAACATGACCTTGTTCTCAAAGTGAGCGAGCAGCGCACCCAGCGTCTCCGGAATCAGCTGATCTCCGACGATGATGCTGGACGGTCTCTGTCCTTCGAAGACCTTATTCGGATTCTCGTCATTCTTTCCGGTTGCAAATGCCACGATCTGAGCCGCTACATTTGCGGAAAGCTTCTGCTGGCTGGTAGTGCCCTGAATTTCAACGTCATCGCCCCTCTGGCTCTTCCTGAAGCCGACGAACTGCATCGGAACGATCTGTGTGCCCTGGTGAAGGAGCTGATAGAAGGAATGCTGTCCGTTCGTGCCCGGCTCGCCGTAGATGATCGGACCTGTCTGATAATTCAGCTTTTCTCCGAAACGGTTCACATGCTTACCGTTGGACTCCATGTCAAGCTGCTGAAGATGTGCCGGGAAGCGGCTGAGGGCCTGAGAATACGGAAGGACCGCAGTCATGGGATACCCAAAGACGTTGCGCTCGTAGACACCGATCAGAGCATCAAGAAGATCTGCATTTTCCCGTACGTTCGGGTTCTTGGCAAGCTTGTCCTCCTCAGCTGCGCCGTTCAGGATCCGGGCAAAAATTTCCGGACCGAACGCCAGAGACAGGACTGCGCCGCCTACTGCGGAAGAAGAAGAATATCTGCCGCCGATGAAATCATCCATGTAGAAGGAATCCAGATATTCCGGATTGCCTGCAAGCGGAGAGGTCTCGCTTGTCACAGCTGCCATATGTTTGGAGACTTCGCAGCCGGCTGCCTTGATGGCGTTCTTGACAAACGTCTCGTTCGTCAGTGTCTCAAGGGTCGTTCCGGACTTGGAGACGACGATGAAAATCGCATGAGGGATATCGACCTTCTCAAGCACTGCCGAAGCGTCATCCGGATCGACATTGCTGATGAATTTTGCTTCCATCTTCAGGTTGCCGGTCACACGCGCCCAGTTCTCAAGCGCGATGTACAGAGCACGGGGGCCAAGATCGGATCCGCCGATACCGATCTGGACGACCGTATTATACTTCTCGCCCTTCTCGTTCAGGAGCTCGCCGTTATGGACTTTATTAGCGAATTCGGCAATTCGATTCTGCTGTGTAACAAAGAATTCTCTCTTGTTGACGCCGTTATGAAAAACATCTTTTCCGAGCTGCCCGCGGCAGAGCTGGTGCAGGACCATGCGGCTTTCTCCCGTATTGACGATCCCGCCGTTATAGAGTTCTTCATATTTCTGTGTGAGCTGCTGTTCATCAGCAAGTGCCTGAAGGATGTCGAGGATCTCGTCATCGACCTGTTTCGCTGCATAGCTGTAGACCAGCCCGCATCCCATCGGAATCCTGTATTCTGCAACACGTTTCGCTCCGCTTTCGCCGGCCATAGCAGTACTGAGATCTACCCGATCATGTGCTTTCAGCAGCTCAAATGATTCTGTTGCATCCAAATTTTTCCAATTCATTAAATAAACCCTCCTGAGAATCAAGGATGTGGGTAGTTTCAGTTACTTATTGACGACATTCACTGCGTTTCCGTCTATAAAGGATTTCACGTTGGCGACAGTGATATCCATGATTCGCTGTCTGGCTGCCTGTGCTGCCCAGGAGATATGCGGAGTGATGATGCAGTTCTTTGCCGTAAGGAGCGGGTTGTCGCCCTTGATCGGTTCGGTGGAGACTACGTCCAGACCGGCTGCATAAATCTTTCCGGAATTCAGAGCATCCGCAAGATCCTGCTCTACGACCAGCTGGCCGCGTGAGTTGTTGATCAGGATCACACCATCCTTCATCTTTGCGATATTCTCGCTGTTGATGATTCCTTCCGTTGCCGGGAAAAGCGGGCAGTGCAGGAAAATGACATCCGATTCAGCGAACAGTCTGTCAAGTTCCACATACTCCGCAAGCTTCCGTCCTTCTTCGCTCTCAAAGCTGTCATAAGCCAGGACCTTCATGCCGAGCGCGTTCAGGATGCCTGCTGTTGTGCGTCCGATCCTTCCGAGACCGATAATGCCGGCTGTCTTGCCGTACAGCTCGATCATCGGGAAATCCCAATAGCACCAGTCAACGTTATTCTCCCATTTTCCTGCTTTCACCGTGTCCGAATGATGCTGATAATGAGAGCATATCTCAAGCAAAAGACCTACCGCGTACTGACCGACGATCTGTGTTCCGTATGTCGGAACGTTCATGACCGGAATGCCCTTCTCACCGGCGTACGCATAATCCACTACGTTATATCCTGTAGCGAGTACAGCGATTGCCTTCAGATTCGGGCAGGCATCTATGGTCGCTTTCGAAATCGGGGTCTTGTTGGTAATTGCAACATCTGCATCGCCGATCGTCTCAGCGATCACCGGCGACTCCACATAGGAAACTCTGTCGTAAACTTTCAGTTCTCCGAGTGCTTCCAGGGCTTCCCAGCTCAGATCACCGGGATTTTCGGTATATCCGTCTAACACTACGATCTTCATTCTTTATGCTTCCTCCGTTAATTCTAAAGAAGAGATGACGTATCTTTCTTAATAAAGGATACACTGATAAGCGTTCTTGAAATGAAACTCTCTTCGCGGATCTCAGTGTCTTATTCAGTTCAGTATTTTATTCGGTCCAGTATCTTATTCGGTTGTAAATCAAATTCTGAGATGTTCCCATCAGAAGCTGCCCAGGCAGCTCCTGACAGAATTATTGTATCGGATCGATCGATTCCATTATGTCCCGAATACCAGGCTGACCGGTATTTCGATGATCTGCGGGAAAAGAATGAATATTACAAGGGAGATCGCGATCAGCCCGATCCACGGAATAGATGCCTTAATGATCTTTTCCAGTGGCAGGCCGGTGACATTTTCAGCTGCGTAGAGGCAGACACCGACCGGAGGTGTGATCAGACCGAAGGACAGTGTGATGACCAGGAATACTACGAAGAACAGCGGGGAAACGCCTACTGCCTGTACAGCCGGAAGGAGGATCGGTACCAGGATGAAGATGGCAGCCGTCGCATCCATGAACATTCCGACGAAGATAAGGAATACATACAGAACAAGGAGAATGACGATTCTGTTGTCTGAAATTCCTGCGATCAGACGGGCGATCGTGCTGGGAAGGCCGTCGATCTCAAAGAGCAGTGAAGCCGGCTTTGCAGCGATAGCGACAAAGAGGATCGTACCTGTGGAGCGGGCATTTTTCATCATGATTCTCGGAATGTCTCTCCACTTCAGGTTCTTGAATACGTAGATGGAAATGATGCATGTGTACACAACAGCGATCGCAGCACCTTCTGTCGGTGTGTAGATACCTGTGTAAACGCCGCCCAGAAGGATGATCGGTGTAAGCAGAGCAGGAATCGCTCTTACGAATGCCTTCCTGAGTTTCGCTCCGGAGAACTTCGCGCGGTCACCGATATTGTGACGCTTGCAGTAGAAGTAGTTGTAGACCATGAAAATGATACCGATCAGGATGCCGGGGATCAGACCTGCGAGAAGCGCCTGGCCGATCGAGACATTTCCTGTTGCAGCGGCATTGATCATCAGAATACTGGGAGGAATGACCGATGCAAGCATGGAGCCGGAAAGGTTAATTGCTGTAGAATAATCCTTCGGATAGCCCTTTTTCTCCAGAGCGTTGATACTCATCTTACCGATCGATGCAATCGCCGCTACGGAGGAACCGGACATTCCTGCGAAAAGCATGTTAACAACGACGGATACATGTCCGAGGCCACCGTAGATCCAACCGACCAGAGCTTCAGCGAGGTCGTAAATACGATCTGCGATTCCGCCTTCATCCATAAGTGAGCCGCAGAGGATGAACAGCGGTACTGCTACCATGATAAAGGAGTTCATGGCGGTGAACATGGACTGTGCTGCCATTGACAGCGGGAGTGTCGTCATGGTTGCCATAACGATCACGGATGCCGCACCCAGAGAAACAGCAATGGGAACGCCTAAAAACATAAGACCTAAAAATATAAGAATTAAAACCAGACTCATACTCATATCTTAATCACCCCTCGTTCTCCAATGCCTTGGCCTTCTCAGTTTCCTTATCGCCAATGGCGACCTTGCCGTGATATTCCAGGAAGCTCTGCAGAGTACCGATGATACCGAGCACTGCTCCGATCGGCTGGCAGATACCGATGACTGTCATCGGAATTCTGAGTGCCGTTCCCATCTCATGGAGCATGGCCTGCTGTTTTACGACCTCGATACCAAAGATGAGCATTACGATAAAGAATCCTACGACACAGACTGCGTATAAGATCTCACTGAACTTCTTGAGCCATTTCGGGCCTACCTGAAGGAACAGTGTTACGCGGGACGATTCGCAGCGGTTAAAGCCGGCGGCCAGTGCTACGAACATCATCCACAGAAACAGATAACGGCTGGTTTCTTCCGTCCACGGAAGCGGACGGCCGATCACACGTCCGATGATCTGGAGCATGATGACAATGACCATGCCGATGACAAGAATAGCCAGGATCCAGTCCTCGATAGTATTCACTATATCGAAGAATCCGGAAAGCTTTGATTTCTTTCGTTCCATTTTTCCTCCTCTCCGCATTTCACTGAAGTCTTAAAGAGAAAGGGGCTTCGCATAAATCCTATACACAACTGAATATGTCCGGCATCAGAGGATGCACCGACATATTCAGTTGTTTCAAGTGTTAATGCGCGAGCCCCACCTTTTATTTAACAGAAGCGGAACTCATTATCCTTTCGACACCAATTACTCATGCAGGATATTCAGCCCCCGGCACTGTATACAGACCGTCAGTTCCTGATTATGCTCTTCCTGTGAACTTGGTCGTTGCGTCGAAAAGCTCATCGTCATTGATCAGCTTCTTAAATTTGTCATAGCAGCTCTTGGATACATCGATGAAAGCCTGCTTGCCTTCCTCAGAGATCTCATTGGATTCCATACCGTTGTCGATCAGAGTCTGAAGAGCGACCTTATCCTGCTCAGCCATCATATCAACATTCCACTGCTGTACTTCCTGGCCTGCCTTATCGATCGCAGCCTTCTGCTCATCTGTGAGGCCTTCATAGAATTTGCTGTTGATACCGACGAGCCATGCGTCAGCCATATGATTCGTGAAGGAGATGTACTTCTGAACTTCATAGAACTTGTTGGAGTACGGAACGTCTACCGGGTTCTCCTGGCCATCCAGAGTATTCAGCTGCAGAGCGTTGTAAACTTCGGAGAAGTTCATCGGAGTTGTGACAGCGCCGCAAGCGCTGAAGAACTCAACGTACAGAGAGTTGTTCGGTACACGAAGAACGATACCAGAGAGATCTTCCGGAGAATTGATCGGCTTCTTGGAGTTCGTGACTTCACGGAAGGATCTTGTCCACTTGCCGACTGTCGTAATGCCCATGGAATTTACGCGGTTCATAAGAGCGTCGCCTGTCTCGCTGTTCAGGTAATCAAGGAGCTGTGCCTGATCGTCGAACATATACGGTACGGAAATAACATTGAAGCCGGGCTCAAAGCTTGCATAAACCGAAGTAGCAAGAATCAGCATCTGAAGAGAGCCTGCGGAGAGCTGCTTGATACCTGCAGCTGTGTCGCCGCCGTAGAGAGAACCGTTTCCCGATACAGTGATGTCAAGAGTACCGTTTGAATACTCCATCGCACGTTTTGCAAATTCGGATGCTGCTGCGTAGATATAAGAAGCTTCCGGATCCGGAACAGCGATCGTGATCTTTGTTGCGCCTGCTGCCGGAGCTGCTCCGCCACCTGATGTGGTGCCGCCTGAAGATCCGCCTGAGCTTCCGCATCCTGCTACAGCAAGAACTACCAACATAACTGCCAATATAGCGCTAAATATTTTCTTCTTCATAGCTTTTCCTCTTTAATAATTAAATGTACTATGTGAGTTAGTTACTTTGTAAAGTTTCAGTCCGCATTGGTCCTGTAAATATCTTTAAGTGCCGGATAAAGACTTGTATATGTCTCGAATCGCTTCTGATAAACAGCATCGTTATCATGTGATGCGTGTACTGTACGGCAGACTTTCTTTTCCACCTTATCGGAGGCTTCATATACATCCTTAAAGACTCCTGCGCCGACTCCTCCCAGAAGCGCTGCACCTACCGGTGCCATATCACTCATGTCAAGGATCAGGAGATCCTTTCCGGTGATATCCGCCTTGATCTGGGCCCAGACTTCGCTCTTCGCTCCGCCGCCGATCGATGTAAAGGAAGTGATCTTCTGCCCTGTAATTCTTTCCGCGATCTCTGATAACTGGCGGAGACCATATCCGCAGCCTTCCAGTACTGCCCGGTTAAGCTCCTTGCGTGTCGTTTTCAGGGAAATTCCGAAGAAGACGCCTCTCGCATAGGGATCCCAGATCGGACTTCTCTCGCCCTGCATATAAGGCAGGAAGACGACGCCTCCGCATCCCGGTTCAGCCTGCGCTGCTTCCTGATTCATCATGGTGTAAGCTGTCCTGCTGTCGACTGCCGTATTCTTGATATCCCCGCAGAACTCATCCAGGAACCAGTTGTTCGCCGCGCCGGTAAATGACATAGCCCCCTGATAGATCCATTTCCCGGGTACAACATGGCACCGGTTAATGAAGCCTTTGTCGAAGACCGGTTTGTCTATACAGATCGTAAGTACGTCTGTCGTACCTACTGATTCGCAGACATCCCCTGCCCTTGTGACACCGGCTGCCAGTGTGGCGCACGGTGTATCCGCTCCTCCGATCACGACCGGTGTTCCTTCTTTTATTCCCAGTTCAAGGAGGTCCGGATGCAGCAGTCCTCCTACTACATCCGTTGACTCCCGAAGCGGAGGAAGCTTCTCCCTGTCAATGCCGATCGCATTGCAAAGTTCATCCGACCATTTTTTGCCGCCTGTCGTCTCGAACAGATTCGTATAGGAGGCATTGGAATAATCGATTGCAAAGTTTCCGGTCATTCGCTGGGCAAGGAACGTATTCAGGTGACCGAAATATTTCGTTTTAGAGTAGACTTCCGGAAGGTTACGCTTGATCCAGAGCATGGAAGATCCGGAAAATGCACCAGCCATAGATCCGTTAGCCGTGATCTCAAAGAGTTTCTCAGCACTGACAGCCTCTAAAATGAGTTCTGCTTCCTCTTTGCTTCTGCGGTCTGAATAAATGATCGGATCGTACAGCACTTCTCCGTTCTCACCGAGAGCTACAAGCCCCGGACAAAGGGATGAGATACCAATACCGGCAATCTCGGATGTGTCGATTCCTTTGCCTTCATGAAGCAGGCGGATACATTCTACAAATGCGTCCCACATGCTTTCTGCATCGATCTGCACATAGTCCTGTCTCGGTGTGATCAGGCGGTAGGCTTTGCTGCTGATTCCCAGAAGCTTTGCATCCTGATCAATGACCGCAACCTTAAGCGAAGTCGTCCCTACATCTACACCAAGTAAATACCTTCCCATAGCCACTCTCCTGCTGTTCAATCAGATTACTTCAGAAGCAGATAGTCTTCGTAATTCTTGTCGTTCTCAACAGTCTCAAGAAGCTCTCTTGTCTCTTTTACGCTGTATCCCTTGTGGATCAGGCGGCGAAGAGCGATTACAAGTGCTGTGACATCTTTGTAATCCCATACCCATCTGCCCATTGTAACACCGCCGACACCTGCATCGAGCGCTTCACGTGTCATCTTCAGATAGTAGTCAAGAAGTGCGTCTCCCTCGAGACCCTTCGGTGTGTCACCGCCCTGGATAACAACGCGGAAGGAAGACGGTACGCATGCGATGACCTTAGCCATGCTGTCCGGATCGCCTGTGTAGGTCGTCTTAACAACATCCATGCCAAGTTCGCAGGCACTTCTTACGCAGTAAGCGATGTTCTCCCATGCTGTACGCTTGTCAGCAGGAACGCTCTCGCCCTTCGGATATACATGGCCGATGAGCGGCATGCCGATCTTGTCGCAGTACTCGGAAACTTCACCGATGCGTGCGAACTGCTCGTTCTGGAAATCACCAAGTGTAATGCATCCCATGGAGACTGCGTCTGCGCCCATGCGGACAGCTGCGTCAACAGCACCGAATACGACGTCATTTGTCGGGGAAGTCGGGGCATAATTGGAAATCTTGTGAAGGATAGAAATGCCTGAACCTACGTGCGGGCCCCAGCAGCGCTTCTGGATGCCGCCTGTCATTGTCATAGCGTCCGGTCTTCCGGCTACGATCTTGTCGATTGCGCCCTGGATATCCTGGATACCGGTCATCGGAGCGATTCCTCTGGATGTAGCGTGATCAACTGTGATCGCCATCATCTTGTTGCTCTCCGCATTAACCATTCTTGAAAGCCTGACTGCCTTTCCCATTGCATACATAGGTGCTACCATAATGACTCCTTTCTCTTTTTCCTGCTCTTAAGCAGTATAGATTTAAAATGTGTTACTATTACTCAAGCGAACAGAATTCTTTTCTGCTGCTCAATGTACTTTTAGTTCAGGTCCGTTCCGGACCCTCTTCGGTCTCGATCGATTGTCGATCACTACCTTTTTTAAGATCAGTTCTCGATGACGACCTTAAGGCCTGTGCCCGCCATGTGGATGTCAAGCGCCTCACGGAACTCTTCGATCGGGAACTTGTGGGAAACGATCGCGTCGAGGTCGATCATCTTCTCGCGGACCATATCAGCTGCCTGAAGGTAATCGATCCTTCTGTATGCTGTACTGCCGGTAACGTTGAGTTCGTTGTAGTGGATAATGGAAGCGTCGATCTCGCTCACCCTGCCCTTGGGGAATCCTGCGAAGAGGCAGACCGTGCCGCCCTTCTTGGCAAGCTTCAGGATGGAGTTGACCAGTGCATTGACGCCGATCGCCATGACGACTCTGTCGACGCCTTCTCCGTTGGTCTCTTCCATGATGATCTGCTCAAGATCCTCATTCATGGAGTCGATGACTCTTGCTGCGCCGAGCTTTGCGGCCAGTTCTCTCTTGCCTGCATCCGGCTCGCTCACGAAGACTTTTTTCGCTCCGGCGATCTTGGAAAGCTGAAGATGCATAAGACCGATCGGGCCTGCGCCGATTACAAGGACTGTGTCATTGAAAGTCGTTCCGGTATTCTTCAGACCTCTGATGCAGCATGCAAGTGGCTCGATCAGTGCGCCTGCAGCGTAGCTGACATCTTCCGGAAGCTTGACGACATTGCCGCTCTCGATGCAGATGTCCGGGATCCGAACATACTCTTCGAAACCGCCGTTGAACTCATAGCCGATGGCCTTGCGGTTCAGGCAGGCATTCTCTCTTCCGCTGAGGCAGGCTGCGCAGTGGCCGCAGGGGATAACGTTTGCGATCGCGACCTTTTCACCCTCGGCATATCCTTCAACGTCCTTGCCGACTTCTGTGATGACACCGCAGATCTCATGACCGACGACGGAATCTTTGCGAACGCCTTTGGTCTTTCCGCCTGTGAAGATTCGCTTGTCAGTTCCGCAAAGAGCTGCCGCTTTCATCCTGATGACCAGATCACGGTCGCCGCAGACCGGCTTTTCAATATCCATCACCTCGTAATTGTTCGGATAGTTTTCCGGTCCGTGTAAAATTACTGCTTTCATCTGTTCCTCTCCTTTCATGTTTTGAAATAAATTTTTGTTCTGTTTCAGTCCATCTTGTAAATTTATTTCCTTTGTTGAGTATAGATTACTATTTCTGAAATAATATGTCAATATAAAATGTAGTATTTTGAAATATTCAGTAATTTGTTACATTTTCTGCCGCGCATTTTTGTAATATTATTACAATCTATCTATTTCATTTCCCGGCGGCTTTTTTGCCGCGCAAATGTGCCGTCGCATCCTCAAATAAACACATTTTTATCCCACAATGGCTTAAATCCTCTGAATAATTGAGAAAACAGACAAAAAAAACCGCCGTTCATTGAACGACGGTTTTTGACATATTATTTCATTTCACGTTTTGAATTTTTATTTCAGATTTCAGGCATCAGAAATCAGATCTTATTTTCCGATGTTGCTCTTCTTGTCGATGCAATCGAGTGAAGCGACTTTTCATAATCCATGAACGCCACTTTACTGACCAGTGAATCTATGACCGCCAGCTGCGCGATCCTGGTGCTGACTGATTCGGACTGGAATATTGTCTTATCATAGGCAGAATAGATGACTGCATCCAGCAGCTTATGCCGGACAAGCGCTGACTTGGGAAGGCTTATGATCCCGACGGTATACGCACCGTTATTCTTTGCATTGCGCATACAGCTGATGATACTGTTATTGCCCCCGGAAAATGAAATACAGAGCGCTACATCTCCCTCCCTCGCAAGAGAAGAGGACATTCTCTGAAGATCTGCATCCTGATAGACATAGGCGCGGATACCGACTTTGAGGAACTTGTGCAGAGCGTCCATTGCAACGACCTGGCTTCCCCCCGTACCGAAGATATAGAGGTTCTTGGCATTATTTATTTTCTCGGCAATCTCATCGATCAGGTCAAAATCAAGCTCCGCCAGCGTATCATTCAGAACATTGATCTCCGCTGTAAAGATCTTGGTGCAGATCGTCTTCGTATCATCTCCGTGTTCCACGTTGGGATCCAGCTGTTTCTCCCGGGGAATCAGATCTTTTGCCACATTGACCTTGAAATCCTGATACCCGGTGCACCCGATCGAACGGCAAAAACGAATGATCGTGGCATCCGATACTTCGGCATTTTTCGCCAGCTCCGAGACATTGTATTTCAGCAGTTCTTCGGAATCATAATTTTCCAGTATGTATTGCGCGACCTTTGTCTCGCTCTTTGTCAAAAAAGGGATTCTTCCGGAGATTCTTTCTTTGAATCCTGATGAGCTTGCCATAACCGCTCCTCTCTTATATATCGATATTACTATATTAAATTAAATGGCCGGTAAAATCAATGTATTATGTTCTCAGAAATGCGTTAAAATTAAGTGTTTTGTTACCTCTAACCGGATGCAGTTCTCACACAGGACATGCATTGTTCCGGAGGGTATGATCCTCGCGTTGGATTGTACGAAGTATAACAATGGCAGGACTAGAATATGACCGGCTATGATCAGGTAAACTGAGATGTCAGGCTCAGAGATCTGAGGACGCTATGGAAATCCTGATGTTCTTCTTCGGGACTGTAGATGCGTGTATTATAATCATAGCATAAAGGAATTTAACTTTCCTCCGTTATTTTGTCACATAGTATTATTTCTTTCCGGTATTACCTCTTTTTACGATCGTCGGGCATGGCTCTTTGCTGGCGCTCAAATTCCAGGTATGCATGTCAACTTACTCATAACTGAAGTCACGAGCTTGTACCTGCCCTGTGGTCGAACAACGCTTTTGAGCGTCTTCCACATCAGGCTGTTCGCTTAGCCCGTACAAGTACGGGTGGCG
>OMVU01000001.1 GCA_900314565.1 uncultured Eubacteriales bacterium | reverse complement strand
GCCGGGAGCTTGCTCACAGGGCCGCACAAGTTGCGAACAGACGATAGCGCGACAGCGCGGCATGAGCATGTAGCGAAGCGGAATGCGAATGGCACCGCTTTGCAACTGTAAATCCGGAGGGGAAGTCAGGAGGAAAAGCAGATGGAACATGTTGTCACGGCCTCTCAGATGAAAGCCTGTGATTCCTATACGATCAATGAAATCGGGGTGCCTTCCTGTGTGCTCATGGAGCGGGCCGCCCTTGCATGTGCCCTGGAGGTCATAAAAGAAGCAGACCGGACGGTCGGGGCAAAAAGGATCCTCTGTGTTGTCGGAAGCGGCAATAACGGCGGTGACGGCGCTGCCTGTGCGAGGATCCTGTTCATGAGGGGATACAGGGCGGATCTCTGTGTCGTCGGGTCGGAAGACCACTTCACCGGAGACATGCGGGAACAGATGAGGATCTGCAGGAATCTCGGGATCCGGGAAATTCCCGCGGACGAGATTAGCGGCTACGATATCTATGTGGACTGCATTTTCGGGATCGGACTCTCGAGAAATGTGCAGGGGCATTATGCGGACGTGATCGCGGCAATAAACCGAGAGAAGGCGTATGTCATTTCGGCAGACATCCCTTCCGGCATCCACGCAGACACGGGAGCCGTCATGGGCTGTGCCGTACAGGCTGATGTCACGGTGACAATGCAGATGAAAAAGGCGGGACTTCTTCTGAACCCGGGTGCAAAATATGCCGGAAGCATTAAGGTCGCCGAAATCGGGATCTGTGACCAGTACGGACTGGGAGACGGACCGGAGATCCATTCGCTCCTTCCATGTGATGCGGAGTTCCTCCTGCCCGAACGGGAAAGCGACGGAAATAAAGGCAGCTTCGGCAAAATTCTCATCATCGCAGGGTCCAAAGGCATGTGCGGCGCATCCTATCTCAGCGCGCTCGCGGCACTCAGGGCAGGTGCCGGGATGGTAAAGATTATTGCGCCGGAGGAGAACCGGGAGATCCTGCAGACACTCCTTCCGGAAGCGATCCTGGGGCTCTATGGCGATTCCGAATCAGCCCTTTCTGCAGTGGATGCAGGCCTTTCCTGGGCGGATGCGGTCTGTGTCGGCCCGGGACTCGGAATGAGTGGTCTTTCAAAGGAGATCGTCCTGCATGTCCTTGCTTCCTGCAGCCTTCCGCTCGTCATCGATGCGGACGGACTCAATATCATCGCCGGTTTAAATTCGTTTCCGGACATACTGTCGAAAAGAGTTTACCTCACTCCGCATCTCGGAGAGATGTCGCGCCTTACCGGGCTTCCAATCAGGAGTCTAAGGGAGGATCCGGTCTTATATGCCCTGCAGTTTGCGGAGGAGACCGGTGCGGTCGTTCTCATGAAAGATGCGAGAACAGTGATTGCCAATCCGGATGGCAGGGCCTTTATCAACTGTTCCGGGAACAGCGGAATGGCGACAGCCGGGAGCGGAGACGTCCTCAGCGGGATCCTGACAGCCCTCATCGGAAGAGGCTGCGATCCGGATACGGTCGGCGCACTTGCGGCATATCTCCACGGAGAGGCCGGAGACCGGGCGATGGAGAGGCTGGGGCCGGATTATATGAATGCTTCCGATATAATAAAAGGGCTTACTATTTACTGATATTGATAAACAGGCTCTTGCGAAATTCCATGAAGCACAGACTTTCGCAATTGCCTCATATTGATAAAACTTGCAGCATGGAGGTTTATATGTACACAAGGATCCGTGCGGACATCGATCTGTCCGCTGTAAAGTATAATTTTGACAACATGGCAAAGAATCTCACCCCCGGAACACAGATCGCCGGGGTAATCAAGGCAGATGCCTACGGACACGGAGCGGTGGAAATCGCCCGGCTCATGGAGAATGTTCCCTATATGTGGGGATTCGCCGTCGCCACGGCAGGCGAAGCACTCATCCTCAGGGAGGCGGGGATCAGGAAGCCGATCCTCATTCTCGGGTATTCCTTTATCGAAGACAGGGAACAGCTCATCACGGAAGATGTCCGCATGTGCGTGTTCGATGAGGAGGCTGCCCGGGATATATCCCGAAAAGCCTCAAAGCTTCACAAAAATGCATATATCCACATTGCGCTCGACACCGGCATGGGGAGGATCGGCTTCCTGCCCACGGAGGAATCGCTCGAAGAGATCCGGAAGATCAGTGAAATGCCGAACATTGTGATCGAAGGTCTGTTCACGCATTTTGCAAGGGCTGATGAGACGGATCTTGCACCGGCCCTTATTCAGTTCGAGCGGTACCAGACATTTTCCGAAAAGATCCGCGCGCTCGGTATTGACATCCCGATCCGTCATGTATCCAACAGCGCAGGGATCATACGGTTCCGGGAAGCCAATCTCAATATGGTCCGCGCAGGCATTACGATCTACGGACTTTATCCTTCCGACGAGGTGGAGAAGGACATTGTCCCGATCCGTCCGGTCATGAGTCTCGTAAGCCACATTTCCTATGTAAAGACTCTGCCCGCCGGCTATTCCATCAGCTACGGCGGAACATTTACGACACAGCGGGAGAGCCGTGTTGCGACGATCCCGGTCGGATATGCGGACGGATATCCCAGACAGCTCTCCGGGAAGGCATCTGTCCTCATCCGCGGTAAGCGGGCCCCGATCCTCGGACGTGTGTGTATGGATCAGTTCATGGTGGATGTTACGGATATTCCAGATACGCAGCGAGGGGATGAGGTCGTTCTTGTGGGGACACAGGGAGATGAACACATTACTGTCGAAGAGCTCGGCGCGATCTCCGGAAGATTTAATTATGAATTTGTCTGCAATATAAGTCCGAGAGTGCCCCGGTGCTATGTGAACCGCGGCTGAAAAAAGAGACGGGAACAGTCTGATTGACGAACTTCCGTCAAAATGTTATAGTTAGGAGTAATTGCCGAGCAGGAACCAATTCACGAGGATAGGAGTACATGACTGTTCGTTCGATGCCGCTGCCTGCAGCAGCTGCGGTTTTTGTCATTTTGACGATCATAAACGGAATTCTTTATGCCTGTGTGGCGGCTCTGAAAGCAGTCCCCGAGACGGAAATAAAGATCAATGCAGACAACGGGAGCAGAAAGGACCGTAAGATCCTGAGACTTCTGGCAAGACCTGCGCGCGTTGTATATACACAGAGGGCAGTGCTTGTCATAACAGTCTTCTGTATCACATTTTTCACGGCGGTCCCCTTATTTCGGGTGATAGAGGAAAACATTTCGGCGTCCATGATCTGGTGCTTTTTACTCTGGCTGGTTTTTCTTTTCATCATGCTCCTGTTCTTTATTTCATTTGGCATGGTGATTCCTTCCAAGGCTGCAATGCAGATGCCTGTGCGCACACTGAACCGGTACTGTACGTTCTGTATGGGTGCGTGTTTTGTACTGACTCCGTTAACGTACGCGGCAGCTTCCATTTCCAATGCATGCATCCGTCTGGGAGGAATGGACCCGGCGAAAGAAGAACCGGACGTCACTGCCCGTGAAATCATCTCGATGGTCGATGAGGCGAATGAGCAGGGGCTCATTAAAGAGAATGAAGCCGAGATGATCCAGAACATCATCACCTTTGACGAGAAGACGGTCCGCGAGGTAATGACGCCCAGAAATCAGATCACAGCGATCGAAGGCAGTGAGATCCTTGCCGAAGCGATCTATAAGATGCTGGAGGAGAGCCGCACGCGGTACCCGGTTTATCGGGATGATCCGGACGATGTGATCGGGATCCTGCATTTCAGGGATTCTATTATCGAGATGCGTGAACATCCCGAACATGCCTCCGCACGGATCGAAGAGATCCCCGATCTGATCCGCAAGGCACCGATCGTGCCGGAATCCCGAAGTATCGGAGCAATCCTTCAGTTCATGCGCAGCGAAAAGATCCACATGGTCCTCGTCGTGGATGAATACGGTCAGATCTCCGGGCTTTGTACGATGGAGGATATCCTGGAGGAGATCGTCGGCAATATCCTCGATGAATTTGACCCGGAGGAACACTATATAGAGACGGATCCCGTAAATGGGATCGTCATCGACGGACTTACCCCGATCGAGCAGGTCGAGGAAGTTCTCCACTGTGATTTCCATACGGAATTCGAAACGCTGAACGGATATCTCACAGACCGTCTCGGACGGATCCCGGAGCAGAACGACACCGAGATCAGGGACGGGCACTTTGTGTTCCATATACTGGAAGTTGAGAATCATGTAATTAAAAAAGTAAGGGCCAAACGCCTGCAATAAACAATTAAAGGAGAGAAATCATGTCAGGACATTCTAAATTTGCCAACATCAAGCACAAGAAAGAGAAGAACGATGCCGCAAAGGGCAAGATCTTCACGATCATCGGAAGAGAAATCGCTGTCGCGGTAAAGGAAGGCGGTCCGGATCCTGCAAACAATTTCAAGCTTGCGACCGTTATTGCAAAGGCCAAGGCCAACAATATGCCGAATGACACGATCGAGCGCGGCATCAAAAAAGCTGCCGGCGACGGAAGCGGCGCGAACTATGAGACCATTACGTATGAAGGATACGGTCCGAGCGGTATCGCGATCATCGTAAAGACCCTTACGGACAACAAGAACCGGACTGCGGCCAATGTTCGAAGCGCATTCACAAAAGGAAACGGAAACATCGGAACGCCCGGCTGCGTCTCCTTTATGTTCGATGAGAAAGGTCAGATCATCATCGATAAGGAAGAATGTGAGATGGATTCCGATGACCTTATGATGGCAGCCCTCGATGCAGGCGCGGAAGATTTCCGCGAGGAAGAGGACAGCTATGAGATCATCACGGATCCGGAGGCATTAAAGGACGTTGAAACAGCCCTGAGGGATCTTGGTCTTCCCATGGCTCAGTCGGAAGTCACGATGATACCGCAGACGTATACAACGCTCACGAACGAAAAGGACAAGGCCTCCCTGCAGAGGATCCTTGATCTTCTGGATGAGAGCGATGACGTACAGGATGTTTACACGAACTGGGATGAAGAATAACTGAGCAGAGGGTACAATGGATATACTGCAGTCTATAATACTCGGACTACTGCAGGGGGCGACTGAGTTTTTTCCCGTCAGCTCCACCGGCCATCTGATCCTGGCAGAGAAATTCATCCCGACAAGCGGGGATGCAGCCCTTTTCAACGTGATCCTTCACGTGGGGACGCTCATAGCCATTCTGCTTGCGATGCAAAATGATATCAACCGGCTTTTCGGCGAAATGCTCCGCATGATCGGCGACCTCTTCCGGAATCTGTTCGCGTATCTCAGGAGTTCAGCATCCCATAAGGAACCGGACTATGCGAGAATCGTAGCATCGAACTACCGAAAAATGTTCCTGCTCATTCTGACTGCATCCGTCTCGTCAGCGGTCGTTGCGCTCCCTCTCAGACATCTGGGACTGACAGGCTCGGACAATCTGATTTTTTCGGGGGCAGGCTTCCTTCTGACCGGTGTACTCCTTCTGGTCACGGACCGGATCGAGCCCGGAACAAAGGTGCCCAGAGACATTACTTATGTTCAGGCCGCCGTGATCGGACTCATTCAGGGCGTGACCGTGCTGAACGGGATTTCGAGGACGGGAATCATGATCGTTGCCGGTATCCTTCTGGGGTTCGGAAGAAAATTTGCCATCCGTTTTTCTTTCCTCCTGTCCGTGCCGGTCGTTCTCGGCGCGCTGATCCTGGATCTTGGGACTCTGCTGCATGCGGACATGTCGGTGGATATTCTTGCGAACTATTCCGCAGGATTACTGGCAGCCCTGATAGCGGGGCTCATCTCGATCGGAATTGCCATGAACAGTATGCGAAAATCAGGATTTAAGGCATTCGCATATTACAGTTTTGTTATCGGTACAGCCTCGATCATCTGCAGTTTCATTTTTTGAAAATTACGGAATTTCTATAACGTGACAGAACGCGGCCGGGAGCGGCCGCGTATATGCTATCAACGATGAAAGACACTAAAGGAACTTAAGTGTATGCACGGGCTCATGTCGTATGCATGGAGGTTATTATATGTCAGAAGCGAAAAAGAACGGACGAACAGGGAATACAAAGAAATCCGCGAAATCTGAAAAGAACGCGGCTCAAAGGAATGCGGTTCCTGATCTCCGGCTCGAAGAGAAGACAGATTCGGAAAGTATCGGCAGGGATATCGTGCTCCTTTTATGCCTTGTCTGCGGTCTCGTCCTTTTTATCAGCAATCTCGGATTAGGAGGTACGGTCGGCACCGGTGTGAGTAAATTTCTCTACGGTCTTTTCGGCATAATGGCATTTGTCCTTCCGTTCTACTGCTTCTTCCTGCTGTCATTTGGCATGGCAAATAAGGAAAGCCCTCTGATCCGCCGAAAGATGGCGGGCTTTATTCTTCTTTTCATTTTTCTGTGCGCGTTCTTCCAGCTGACCTTGTCCGATGGATCCGTCAAGGACACTTCTGTCAGGGATTATTTTTATAATTCCTTTGAGGACCACAGAGGAGGCGGTATCATCGGCGGACTTATTACCTTCATCTTCACTCTGGGATTCAGCAAGATCATTGCGTATATCCTTACGGCCGCAGCGCTCATCATATCAGTGATCCTGATCACACAGAAGCCTCTCGTCTCGGAGCTTAAGGAGAGGACACGGCAGGGTGCAGGTGAGCTTCGTCGGATGCGTGATGAACACTGCAATGCTGATGACATCTATGACGACGGTGATTACGATCCGGACTGGGAAGATATTTCCATGACCAGGGCATCTGAAAGGAAGTCACCGGAAGACAAAAAGACGAGGAGCCGGAAACGCGGCGATCCGTCCTCCGCGAAGGATCTTGCTTCCGGGAGCAGAAAGATCCGTGACATTGATCTCAATTCCCTGCTTATTGAAGAAGAGCAAAAAGAGCCGGAACGTCCCGCAAGGAAGAGCAGAAAAACGTCATCTAAGAACCGGTCCGAAGATACTTCAGGCAGCAGTGCAATGCCTTCCTTCCTGCGCGGCGAAGGATCGAAGAGCGATCCGTTCGATCCTGCTTCCGACCCTGTCCGTGGAACGTACGGTACTTATCCCGAGATTACAATAGAAGGAATCGGGACAGATCCGCTGCAGAGCGAAGACATGACCCCTGAGGAGGGCGTTTTTAAAAGCCTGACCCTCTCAAAGAACGGTGAACGGACGAAAAAGAAGTCCTCTGCCGGATCGAAGGCGCAGAAGGAAGAAAGCGACCGCGGGGAGGCGTCTCCTGCCGATTCGACGAAGAAAAGATCTCCGGAGCGAAATCCGAGATCTTCAAAAGCAGAGATCGAGGAAGGGATCGAATCGATCAGGACGGAGATCGGAGAGAACGGGAGTGCGGGACCGGAATACAGACTTCCATCCACGGAGCTCCTCACAAAGGGAAGTCAGCAGGCCGGGGATACCAAAGAGCATCTCATTGAAACGGCCAACAAACTGGAGCAGGTCTTCCGTGATTTCGGCGTCAATGTGCATGTGATCAATGTGAGCCGTGGCCCGACGGTCACCCGGTATGAGCTTCAGCCGGAGCAGGGCGTCAAGGTCAGTAAGATCGTATCCCTCACGGACGACATCAAGCTGAATCTGGCCGCCTCCGAGATCAGGATCGAGGCACCTATTCCGGGCAAGGCTGCCGTCGGGATCGAGGTGCCGAACAAAGAATATACTCCTGTGAATTTCAGAGAGCTCCTTGAGTCAGCGGATTATAAAAAAGCGAAAGCGGCGCTCGTCTTTGCCGTCGGCAAGGACATTGCGGGAAAACCGGTCATAGCGGATATTGCAAAAATGCCGCATCTCCTGATCGCGGGAACGACCGGTTCGGGTAAATCCGTCTGCATTAATACTCTGATCATGAGCGTTCTCTTTAAATCTACTCCTGAGGAAGTCCGCATGCTCATGATCGATCCGAAAGTCGTTGAGCTCAAGATCTATGACGGGATTCCCCATCTTCTCATTCCGGTAGTCACCGATCCGAAGAAAGCCGCGGGAGCTCTGAACTGGGCTGTGCACGAGATGAATGACCGCTACAATAAATTTGCGGAGTTCACCGGTGTCCGGGATATCAAATCCTACAACGAACGGATCGAGAGGATCAACGAGACGCTGCCGCCCGAACAGAAAATGAAAAAGCTGCCGCAGATTCTGATCATCGTCGACGAGCTCGCGGACCTGATGATGGTCGCGCCGGGCGAAGTCGAGGACGCGATCTGCCGGCTCGCTCAGCTTGCGAGGGCCGCCGGACTGCATCTGGTCATTGCCACACAGAGGCCGTCCGTCAACGTCGTCACAGGTCTTATTAAAGCGAATATGCCTTCGAGGATCGCTCTGGCAGTTTCCTCAGGTGTTGACAGCCGAACAATTATCGACATGAACGGCGCGGAAAAGCTTCTCGGAAAAGGAGATATGCTGTTCTACCCGCAGGGATATCCCAAACCTGCAAGAGTCCAGGGAGCATTTCTCTCGGATAATGATATTGCCGAAGTCGTTAAGTTTTTATCGGCACAGACAAATCAGGCAGTGTATAATAGCGAAGTGGAAGAGAAGATCATTGAGACGATCAACAATTCCGGTCCTGACAGCGGAGGATCCGGCAGCGAGCTGGATGAATATTTTGTCAGGGCGGGACGCTTTATCATCGAAAAGGACAAAGCGTCGATCGGTATGCTGCAGCGAATGTTCAAGATAGGATTTAACCGGGCTGCGAGGATCATGGACCAGCTCTGCGAGGCCGGTGTCGTGGGTCCCGAAGAGGGGACAAAGCCCAGGAAGATCCTTATGAGCCTGGAAGAATTTGAAAATAAATTTGGGGAGTAAGGCGTTTTGACACGCCGTGTGAAATATTCATGTTATGCAGTAACTGCGGCCGTGAAATTCCGAACGGCCAGCTAATATGTCCGCACTGCGGTGCGGAGGTGCGTCTCGTTCCGGATTATTCGACTGTCGGGGACTTGCTGAATCGCAACGAGAACAGCCGGAAAGATCAGGATGAGAATCGGAGATCAGGGCACAAAAAGAAAAAGGGCAGGACAGGAAAGAGCCTGAACCCATTTGCCGTTGTCATTCTTTTTGCTTTTGCCGTGATCGTCTTTGCACTGGCTTTAAAGCTTGCCATCGATTACAGAAATCAGGGCGATTATGATCTTCAGCTAGAGCTGGCTCAATATAATTTTTCCGAAAAGGACTATGCCCGGGCAGAGAAGTACGCAAATCAGGCGATCACGCTTGAGCCGAACCTTTCCGAGCCCCGACTTCTTCTGGCAAAAATCTATTCTGCGCAGAACCGGGATGAGGAGACCGAGCTTGTCCTCCTGAACCTGATCGCGCAGGATCCGGGGAACGCAGATGCCTACGGATTATTGATCGAGCTTTACGACGAGAACAACGATTTTACCGCAATCAAGAAGCTGATGGATCACTGCAGTGCGGAGGCAGTTCTCTACACATACAGAGATTATATATGTAAATCTCCTCTGATCTCTCCGGTCGAAGGGACGTATGAACGCACTGTCAGGGTGACGATCACAGCCCCTGAGGGAACTGTTCACTACACTACAGACGGGACCGAACCTACGGGGTCGAGTCCGGTCTATGAGGGTCCGATCGAGACCAGTCCCGGAGAAAATGAGATTCGCGCGATCGCGATCAAGGACAATGGAATCTACAGTGATACTGTTGTGAAAAAATACACAATTACGACGAAGCAGCATGCCGCTCCGGCGATCACGCCCGGCTCCGGCACCTACGCACCCGGAACAGAAGTGACAGTTGATGTCCCTTCCGGGTTTGTCGCCTATTACGAATTCGATTATATCCCCTCGACGGAATCTCCGGAATATACCGGTCCGATCCCTCTTCCGGACGGGACGCATGTGCTTACCGTTGTGATGGCAGACGGTGAAGGGAATCTCAGCAAAACAGCATCAGCAACGTACACTGTGATCGAATGATGCTGTCTGATGTGTATTTTTTGCTTTTCTTATTGCATAATTAGTGCTAGAATCTTTTTTGCTTATAGCTGAGAAGACAAACGCGGTGAGCATGCGTGTGTTTACGCAGTTATGATAATCAGGAGGTAGTCATGTACAAAATTTTAAAGAAGGAACAGCTGAGCTCAGTTGTCTGGCTCATGGTCGTCGAAGCTCCGCTTGTGGCGCGCCACTGCCAGCCCGGCCAGTTCATCATTGTAAAGAGCGGTGAAGAGGGCGAACGTATTCCGCTCACGATCTGTGATTATGACCGCGAAGCAGGAACGGTAACGATCGTATTCCAGCCGCTTGGAGTCTCGACACTTAAATTTATGAAGCTTGAAGAAGGAGATTTTTTTGATGATTTCGTCGGTCCTCTCGGCAGACCTTCAGATATTGTTGAGATGAGCCATGAGGAGCTCTGCTCCAAGAAGTTCCTCTTTGTAGCCGGCGGTGTCGGTACAGCACCTGTTTATCCGCAGGTCAAGTGGCTCAGAGAGCATGGCTATCAGGCGGATGTTATCATCGGTGCGAGAACAAAGGATCTCCTTTTCTTCGAAGATGAGATGCGGGCAGTCGCCACGAATCTTTACATCACGACCGATGACGGTTCCTACGTACATAAAGGAGTCGTGACATCTGTGATCGACGAGCTGGTCGCAGACGGCAGAGAGTATAACCACTGCGTTGCGATCGGACCGATGATCATGATGAAGTTTGTGTGCCTCACAACACAGAAGTATAATATTCCGACCATCGTCAGCATGAATCCGATCATGGTGGACGGCACAGGTATGTGCGGTGCCTGCCGTCTGAGCGTAGGTGATGAAATTAAGTTCGCCTGCGTCGACGGACCTGAATTCGACGGATTCAAGATCAACTGGTCTGAAGCAATGAAGAGAATGCAGCTGTATAAGACGGAAGAGGGCAGAGCAAAGCTTCGTTATGAAGAAGGCGAGACCCATTCCGGCAACTGCGGCAATTAATTGTGGAGGTGACAAGTAATGCCAAATATGTCCAAGACTAAAGTTCCGGTAAGGGAACAGGAGCCGCTCGTAAGGGCAGCGAATTTTGATGAAGTCTGCTACGGATACAACGAGGAGGAGGCAGTCGAGGAAGCTACGAGATGTCTGAACTGCAAGAATGCCCGCTGTATCGAAGGCTGCCCGGTCAGCATCAACATCCCTGGATTTATCAAGAAGGTCACCGAGAGAGATTTCGCAGGTGCGTATCAGGTCATCAGCGAGTCCAGTTCTCTTCCTGCTGTCTGCGGCCGTGTGTGTCCGCAGGAGACCCAGTGCGAGGGCAAGTGCGTACGCGGAATAAAGGGAGAGCCCATCTCCATCGGCAAACTTGAGCGTTTCGTTGCGGACCGCGCGAAAGAGGACGGCATCAAGCCGGAAGGCGCAAAGGAGAAGAACGGCCACAAGGTCGCAGTGATCGGTTCCGGTCCTGCAGGTCTTACCTGTGCAGGCGACCTTGCCAAGATGGGCTACGACGTAACGATTTATGAAGCGCTTCACAAGGCCGGCGGCGTTCTGACCTACGGCATTCCCGAGTTCCGTCTTCCCAAGGATATGGTCGTCGCAGAGGAAGTAAAGAACGTTGAAGGCCTCGGCGTAAAGATCATCACGGACGTTATCATCGGCCGTACGATCACTCTTGATGAGCTCGTCGAGGAAGAAGGATTTGAGGCTGTCTTCATCGGATCAGGTGCAGGTCTTCCGATGTTCATGGGGATTCCGGGCGAGAATGCGAACGGTGTTTTCTCCGCAAATGAGTACCTGACCAGAAACAACCTCATGAAGGCTTTCCGCGATGATTACGATACACCGATCTACAAGGCAAAGAAGTGTGTCGTCGTCGGCGGCGGAAACGTTGCGATGGACGCTGCAAGAACAGCGCTTCGCCTCGGCGCGGAAGTCCACCTTGTTTACCGTCGTTCCGAAGCTGAGCTTCCCGCCCGTGCAGAGGAAGTCCATCATGCGAAGGAAGAAGGCGTCATTTTCGACCTTCTCACGAACCCGACGAAGGTCCTCACTGATGAGAACGACAACGTGACCGGCATCGAGTGCATCCGTATGGAGCTCGGTGAGCCGGACGCTTCCGGAAGAAGACGTCCTGTCCCGGTTGCCGGTTCTGAGTTCCAGATGGAATGTGATGCGGTTATCATGTCCCTCGGAACCTCCCCGAACCCGCTGATCTCCTCTACGACCCCCGGCCTTGAAGTCAACCGCCGCAAGTGCCTTGTAGCGACAGAGGACGAAGGAAAGACAACGAAGGAAGGCGTTTACGCCGGCGGCGATGCGGTTACAGGCGCTGCGACCGTTATCCTTGCAATGGGTGCCGGACGCGCAGGTGCAAAAGGCATCGACAACTATATCAAGAGCAAGAACGCTTAACGAAAAATAAAAGCCAGAAGAGAGCTGCCGAGGGATGACCACGGCAGCTCTTTATGATAGGCAATTGCGAAAGTCTGTGCTTTATGGAAATTGTATGAACATTCAAACGGCTTCCGCGCCAGGAACTTCTAACATTCGTTCACACAATTCCATATCGCACAGAGTTTCGCAGGAGCCTGCTCCTTAAGAATTGGAAAGGAATCATTTACGTGCAAATTCGCATCATCTGTGTCGGAAAAATAAAGGAGAAGTTCTACCGGGACGCCGTCGCTGAATATCTGAAGCGCCTGTCCCGGTATGCAAAGATCCAGATAGAAGAGTGCTCGGACGAAAAGACGCCGGAAGAGGCCTCTCCGGCTGAAAGGACGCGCATATTGGGAAAAGAAGGGGAGCGAATTCTTTCAAAAATCAGAGATCGTGATTATGTGATCGCATTGGCAATAAAGGGAAAGCCGCTCACCTCCGAGCAGTTTGCCAAAATGCTCGGAGGACACATGCAGAGCGGCACCGGAACTGTCGACTTTATCATCGGAGGGTCTCTCGGTCTTTCAGAGGATGTGCTGCGGAGAGCAGATCTGGAGCTCAGCTTTTCTGCTTTCACATTTCCGCACCAGCTTATGCGCGTGATCCTTGCGGAGCAGATTTACCGGGCATTCCGCATTCTCTCCGGAGCACCCTACCATAAATGAGACGGCTTCCATACAGGAATAAAGATGCAGTACTGTAAGCTTCCATACTGGAATAAAGATGCAGTTCCGCAAATGATCCAAAGATGGTACAATGTAGGGATAAGTGCCCGGCGGACGCCCATTTCGAGCGGAGCTCTGCAAGCGCCTTCATCTTCATACAGATATAAGTTCAAGGAGGATTTTTAATGGCAAGTCACGTTGACCTTTCCGTCGAGATACCGGCGGAACACGCGCGCAATATATTCGGCGAGCTCGATGAACATGTAAAGTCCATCGAGAGGACGCTCAATGTCGATATTATCCCCAGGGGAGATTCCGTCCATATTCAGGGGACGCCTCTGCAGGCAGCGAAAGCCAAACGGCTCCTGGCCCAGCTCCTCATCCTCTCTGAACGGGGAAATACGATCACAACGCAGAATGTGACTTATGCCCTTTCCCTCCTTATGGATGACATGGAGCAGGCAATGGGAGAACTTGACGGTGATACGATCATCCACACCATAAGCGGACGTCCCATCAAGCCGAAGACGATCGGACAGAAAAAGTACGTCGAGTCTATCCGGAATCGGATGATCACATTCGGGATCGGACCGGCCGGTACGGGAAAGACCTACATGGCCATGGCCATGGCTGTGCGCGCGTTCAGGAGAGATGAGGTGACGAGGATCATCCTGACCAGGCCTGCCATCGAGGCCGGTGAAAAACTGGGTTTTCTGCCGGGTGATCTGCAGAGCAAGATCGATCCCTACCTGAGACCGCTCTATGACGCGCTTTATGACATCATGGGTGCGGAGACCTTCCTGAAGAACTCGGAGAAAGGCCTCATTGAGGTCGCGCCCCTGGCCTATATGAGAGGCCGTACGCTCGACAATGCCTTCATCATCCTGGACGAGGCCCAGAATACGTCCCCTGCCCAGATGAAAATGTTCCTGACACGTATCGGCTTCGGCACAAAGGTCGTTATCACCGGAGACCGCACCCAGAAAGATCTCCCGCGCGGTACGGAGAGCGGACTGGATGTGGCAGCCAAAGTCCTTCAGAAGATCGACGATATCGGCTTCTGTGAGCTGACGAGCAAGGACGTCGTCCGACATCCGCTGGTCCAGAAAATCGTGCAGGCTTACGAAAACTACGAGGCAAAACAGGCAAAGAACAAGACGAAGAGTGTAAACTACCGCGGACGGATCCGCACGAGGGAGTAAAGATGCAGGTTCAGATCGAAAATGAATATACAGGTTCTGACTTTTCCGAAATCTTATATTTCGATTACGAAAAGACAGCAGGAGACGTGGTCGCCCGGGTGCTTTCCGATGCCGGGTGTTCCTATGAGGCGGAAGTGAACATTCTCTTCACGGGGGAGGAGGAAATCCGGGAGATCAATTCTGAAACGAGGAATATGGACAGCGTGACCGACGTCCTTTCATTTCCCATGCACGAATATGATACTCCGGGAGATTTCGACGAGCTCGATCCGGATGGCTTCGACGACTTTGATCCGGAGACCGGGAACCTGCTTCTCGGCGATATCGTGCTCTGCATCCCGCGGGTGAAGAGTCAGGCGGAAGAGTACGGACACAGCACTCTTCGGGAATTCGCGTTCCTTATCGCACACAGCGCGCTGCACCTGATCGGATACGACCATATGGATCCGGATGGGGAACAGGAGATGCAGGAGAAGCAGAAGGCGGCGCTCGACGGGCTCGGCATCACGAGAGATGCGCGGTGAACATTCATGCAGGGGGCGCTTGCGAGTTGCTGCTCTTCATGGAAATTGCATGAACATTCAAACGGCTTCCATAGAGGAAAGCGTTCCGCGATCGCCTGATACACGCATAAGGCGCTTGCGAAACTATGTGCGAAATGGGATTGTGTGAACAATTGTGAATGTTAGAAGTTCCTGGCGCGGAAGCCGTTTGAATGTTCATACAATCCCATGAAGCACAGATTTTCGCAACAGCCTGGATACACGCATTCCTGAAAGGAGTTTAACTTTGGATATCAGACAGACGCTGAAGAATAAGAACCGGATCGTCATCAAGATCGGTTCCTCGTCCCTGGTGCACAGTGAGACCGGGAAACTCAATTTCACAAAGATGGAGATCCTCGCACGCGAGGTATCGGACCTCCACAATCAGGGGAAGGATGTCATTATCGTCTCCTCAGGAGCAATTGCGGTCGGCCGCAGCGCCATGGGCATCGAGCGTCTGCACTCACTGCAGGAAAAGCAGGCCTGCGCGGCGATCGGGCAAGTCCGCCTCATGATGATCTATCAGAAACTCTTTTCCGAGTACGGCCAGACGACCGCCCAGATCCTCATGACCAAGAAGACTGTCACAGACGGAGAGAGCCGTGTGCATGCCCGGAATACCTTTAATCAGCTCTTTAAGATGGGAATCATCCCGATCGTGAACGAGAACGACTCAGTCGCTACCTACGATATCGAATTCGGAGACAACGACCGTCTTTCTGCCGTCGTTGCGGCTCTGGTCAAGGCAGATCTTCTCCTGCTGCTTTCCGATATCGACGGGCTCTACACGGACGATCCCCACAAAAATCCGGATGCTGTCTTTATTTCTGAGGTGGATCATCTGGACAGTCATTTTATGAAAATGGCCAAAGGAACCACCGGAAGCGGTTTCGGCACAGGGGGAATGGCGACAAAGCTGATCGCCGCGGAGATCGCCACCTCGACAGGCTCGGATATGGTGATCGCGAATGCGGATGATTTCCGCATCATTCACCGGATCATCGAGGGAGAGCACGTCGGGACGATCTTTATGAATCACCCGAGGGAGGAATTTTACTGGGTCGATTATCTGCAGAATATGCGGCACGGCGAATAAAATGGAGGATTTATGCAGACCAGTTTGAAAAGTATAGAAGAACAGCGTGCCGAAGCGCTGCGTCAGACGGAGTTCATCGCGGAGACACGCTCTTATGTCCTTGAACTCGAGCAGACGCTCGGACGGCCGCTCAAGTCCAATGTGACGACGTTCGGGTGTCAGATGAACGCCCGCGATTCCGAAAAGATCCGGGGAATTTTCGCCGCAGCCGGCTTTCAGAATACGGACAATGAGGACGAGGCGGACTTTGTCATTTACAACACCTGCACGGTTCGTGAAAATGCAGACCAGCACGTTTACGGCCGTCTCGGTCATCTGAACAGTGTCAAGAAGAAAAAGAAAGATATGGTCATCGGTCTTTGCGGCTGCATGATGCAGGAAAAGCATATTGTGGAGAAGATCAAGAAGAGCTATTCCTTTGTCGACCTGATCTTCGGAACGCACAATCTCTATGAATTTCCGGAACTGCTCCTTAAGACGATCCGGGAGAAAAAACGGATCATTGAGATCCTTGATTCGACCCCGTATCTTCCGGAGAGCCTTCCGGTGTCCCGCAAGTATCCCTTTAAGTCCGGCGTCAACATCATGTACGGATGCAATAATTTCTGCACCTACTGCATCGTCCCCTATGTACGCGGGCGGGAGATCTCAAGACGTCCGGAGGAGATCCTTCAGGAAGTACGGAATCTTGTCAGCGACGGCGTCGTCGAGATCATGCTCCTCGGTCAGAATGTCAATTCGTACGGGAAGACTTTTGAGGAACCGTACAGCTTTGCGAAGCTCCTTCGGGAAGTCTGCAAAGTTCCCGGACTCAGGAGGGTCCGCTTTATGACTTCGCACCCGAAGGACCTCTCGGATGAACTGATAGAGGCTATGGCGGAGAATCCCCTCGTCTGCCGTCATCTGCATCTCCCGGTCCAGGCGGGAAGCGACAGGCTCCTCAAAAAAATGAACCGCCACTATGATCTTGCCCATTACATGGAGCTTGTAAAGAAGCTTCGGGAGGCCATGCCGGACATTTCCCTGACGACAGATATTATCGTGGGATTCCCGGGCGAGACCGAGGAAGACTTTGAAGGGACGCTCCGCCTTGTGCGTGAGGTCGGCTACGACAGCGCATTTACCTTCATCTATTCGAAGAGGACAGGAACTCCGGCGGCATCCATGCCGGATCAGGTCCCGGACGAGGTCGCGCACGCACGCTTTGACCGGCTTCTGGCCACGATCAAAGAGACAGCGGAAGAGCAGTGCGCAAGATTTGAAGGACAGGTCCACGACGTTCTTGTCGAGGAGCTGAATAAGGAGCCCGGCCTCGTGACCGGAAGGATCGGCCATAATCTGGTCGTCCATCTCCCGGGAGACGCTTCTATGATCGGTAAAATCGTTCCGGTCCGGCTTCGCGAGTGCAGAGGCTTCTATTATCTGGGCGAAGTCGCTTTCTAAAGGCTCACTTTGCGCATTCATCTCAGACTCACATCACGGGAATTCTACGTCAGAGTTCATAATTATATTTCACAGGATCAGGAATATCATGACGTTCCTGACAGCCGCGCCAGGTTCGACGCAGATTGAAAAAGGATGGTTATCACATGGCACTCTCCCCAATGATGCAGGAGTACAAAAAAGTAAAGGAACAGTACAAAGACTGCGTACTTATGTATCGAGTCGGTGACTTCTACGAGATGTTCTTCGAAGACGCTGTCAAAGTTTCGGGTCTTCTCGAGCTCACTCTGACCGGAAAGGAATGCGGCCTTCCTGAGCGCGCTCCGATGTGCGGAGTCCCCTTCCATGCTTTGGACGTCTATGTCTCCAGACTCATCAAAAAAGGGCAGAAGGTCGCGATCTGCGACCAGGTCGAGGATCCGAAGCTCGCGAAAGGTCTTGTAAAGCGGGAAGTGACCCGCGTCGTCACACCGGGAACGAACATGGATATCGCGGAGGGAGACGAGAACCGGAACATCTTTCTTATGAGCGTTGTCTGCGTGGAGGACCGGTTCGGAATCGCCGCCTGCGATGTCTCTACAGGGGAGTTCATTCTGACGGAAGTCGACAAACTGAGAGCCCTCACGGATGAGATCTATAAGATCGCCCCGCGCGAGATCATCTGCAGCGAATCGCTCATCATGTCCGGTCTGGACGTGGATGAGCTCAGCGGCAGACTCGGAATCCTGATCGAGACGATGGATCCCAGATATTTCGACGATACGGTCTGCAGGACGACGATCCTCGATCACTTTCATGTGAGTACACTGGAAGGCCTCGGAATCGCGGATTTCTCCTGTGGGATCTGTGCTGCAGGCGCGCTTCTTTCCTACCTTTTCGAGACGCAGAAGACAGACCTCTCCCACATTACGGAGATCCGTCCGTATCACTCCGGAGAATTCATGGTCCTCGACGGCTCTACCATGCGGAATCTCGAGCTCACGGAGACTCTCCGCGAGAAAGAAAAACGGGGATCGCTCTTCTGGATCCTGGACCGGACAAGAACAGCGATGGGAGGACGGCTCTTACGCAGCTGGATCGAGCAGCCTCTTCTGTCAAAGGAAGCCATCGACGAGCGTCTCTGTGCGGTCGAGGCTCTCAATGAAAATGAGATCACATGTGCCGAGATCCGGGAATATCTCGGACCGGTCTACGATCTGGAGAGGCTGGCGGCTAAAATCAGTATCAAGAGCGCCAATCCGAGAGACCTTGTCGCACTTAAATCCTCGATGGAAATGCTCCCGCATATAAAGCAGCTGCTTGCGGAGCTTCCGGCCGACAGATTTCGTTCATTTTTCGAGAACTTCGATACACTGGAAGATCTCTGCGAGCTGATCGGGAGCGCGATCATCGATGATCCGCCGCTCGCGATGAAGGAGGGAGGGATCATCCGTGACCACTACAATGAGGAGGTGGACGCGTACAGAAGCGCAAGGACCGAGGGAAAAACATGGCTCATGGATCTCGAAGCCGAGGAGAAGGCGAAGACCGGGATCAGTACGCTCAAAGTAAAATACAACAGAGTTTTCGGTTATGTCATCGAAGTGTCGAATTCTTTCAAGGACAAGGTCCCGGATACCTACACGCGAAAGCAGACGCTCGTCGGCGGAGAGCGCTACACTATGCCGCGTCTCAAGGAGCTTGAGGACAAGATCCTCGGCGCGGAAGACCGTCTCGGGACACTGGAGTACGAACTTTACAGTGCCGTCCGTGATAAGATCGGGGAAAATATCCCGCGGATCCAGAACGCCGCGAAGATCGTCGCCGAGATCGATGTCTACGCATCTTTCTCTGAAGTCGCAAGGAAGAACCGCTATGTCCGCCCGGTCATTGCGACGGACGGCGTCATTGACATACGGCAGGGACGGCACCCTGTCGTCGAGAAAATGATCAAGAGCGAAGCATTCGTTCCGAATGACACCGTTCTTGACAATAAGAAAAAGAGGATTTCAATCATCACCGGACCGAATATGGCCGGTAAATCCACCTATATGAGACAGACTGCCCTGATCGTCCTCATGGCGCAGATCGGGAGCTTCGTTCCGGCAAAATCGGCAAAGATCGGGATTGTGGACAGGATCTTCACCCGCGTCGGCGCGTCGGATGACCTGGCGAGCGGGCAGAGTACTTTTATGGTCGAGATGACGGAAGTCGCGAATATCCTGAAGTCCGCAACATCCCGAAGCCTGCTCATTCTCGATGAGATCGGCCGCGGGACATCGACTTTTGACGGGCTTTCGATCGCATGGGCAGTCGTGGAATATATTGCAGACCGCAAGATCATCGGTGCAAAGACGCTTTTTGCCACACATTATCACGAGCTCACGGAGCTCGAGGGCAAGATCGACGGCGTCAACAATTTCTGCATTGCCGTCCGGGAGAAAGGGGATACCATCGTCTTCCTGCGAAAGATCGTAAAAGGCGGTGCAGACAAGAGCTACGGCGTGCAGGTCGCCCGCCTGGCCGGTGTTCCGGAAGCGGTCCTCACGAGGGCACAGCAGCTCGTGGGAGAACTCTCGAAGGCGGATATCACTTCGGCGATCGAAACGATCTCCGCGCATACAGCGAAAAAGCACAAGCCTGTCCACTATGACGAGGTCGATCTCACGCAGATGACCCTTTTCGACACGGTCAAAGATGAAGATGTCCTGAAAGAACTCAGTGAGATCGATGTCTCGACCCTCACTCCGATCGAGGCATTGAATGAGCTCTACAGGCTTCAGAATAAGCTGAATAACAGATGGAGAAATCAATGAGTCAGATACATGTTCTGGATCAGAATACGATCGATAAAATAGCGGCCGGCGAGGTCGTCGAACGGCCGGCGAGCGTAGTGAAAGAGCTCACGGAGAATGCGATCGACGCGGGAGCGACCCATATCACTGTTGAGATCCGGGACGGCGGGATAACCATGATCCGCGTCACGGACGACGGAAAGGGGATCGCGCCGGAAGAGATACGCCTTGCATTTCTCAGGCATGCGACTTCGAAGATCGAATCAGTGGAAGATCTCGTCGAGATCGGATCGCTGGGCTTTCGGGGCGAGGCCCTCTCCAGCATCGCAGCGGTGAGCAGGGTTGAGCTCATCACCAAGCAGCCGGAGGAGCTGACCGCCGTCCGTTATGTACTGGAGGGTGGAAGAGAAAAGATCTATGAGGAGATCGGTGCGCCTGACGGAACGACGATCATCGTCCGGGACATATTCTATAATACCCCGGCCAGAGCAAAATTCCTGAAGACCGCCATGACGGAAGCCTCCCATGTAGGAGGGTATGTCGAGCAGCTCGCGCTCTCGAATCCCGGGATTGCATTTGATTTTATCGTGAACGGAACGAGCCGCATCACCACGACCGGTAACGGAAAAGTGCGGGATACGATCTACCACATCTACGGACGGGAGCTTGCATCGGAGATCCTTCCGGTCGATTACGCACAGGAGGGAATCAAAATTACGGGCTTTATCGCAAAGCCCTCCGTTTCGCGCGGGAACCGGAACTTTGAAAATTACTATGTGAACGGACGATATGTAAAGAGCCGTGTCATATCTCTCGGAATCGAGGATGGCTACGGGAACAAGCTGATGCAGCATCAATATCCGTTCACATGCCTGACGGTCACCGTAGACGGAAAGTTCGTGGATGTGAATGTGCATCCGACGAAAATGGACGTCCGCTTCTCCGATGAGCGCCTCATCATGCGTGCAGTCTCTGACTGCATCCGGAAGACGCTTTATGACCAGGAGATGATCATTCGTCAGAGCCTGAATCCTCCCGAGAAGCCTGCTGTGAAGCAGGAAAAGCCCGTAAAATATAAGAATCCGGAACCTTTCGAACGGCAGACGATCATGAGGCAGGCAAATAAGCAGGAAATGATCCGGGAGACATCCGCTCCCTATGGATTCTCCGCAGTCGCTCCGGCAAAAGTGCCGGTGACCTATGATATCGGCGGAGCAGTCCGGCCGGAAGCCGGCAGATCAGCTTCATCGGATTCAGGAACCGTTTCATCGGATTCCGGCAGATCAGCTTCATTGGATCCAAGGACAGTTTCATCGGATCCGGGAAGAACAGTTTCACCGGATTCAGACATCACTGTCTCATCAGACGCACACAGAGCATCTGATCTGCAAAATTCAGCGGCAGCACGGGGCGCTTCAGGCACCGATGCCGGCAGATTTTCCATTGACGAGCAACAGAACAAACAGACAGACCTCGCTGCAGCACCGGAAAAGCCATCCGATGCAGAAAATAGTCACGGACCGGAGAAGAATGAAGAATTCTACGAGCAGCAGACGCTCCCCGGCTTTCTCGACATCGCGGCGAAGCCGAATCACCGGATCCTCGGCTGCGCCTTCAGGACATACTGGATCGTTGAGTATGGCGACAGGCTCTTTATGATCGATCAGCATGCAGCCCATGAAAAAGTCCTCTATACCCGTTTTATGAAAGAATATGCCTCGTCATCTGTCTCCTCCCAGCAGATCGATCCTTCAATCGTTGTCTCGCTGAACATGGATGAGCAGGCCCTCTATGAGGAGTATAAGGACGCTTTCAGCCGGGCAGGCTTTGAGATCGAGCATTTCGGCGGGAGAGAGTACAAGATCTCGGCAGTCCCGTATCATATGAGCGCTCTGGGATCAAAGCGTCTTTTCACTGAAATGCTCGACCATCTCGAAGTGAGTTCCGATCCGAAGAAACTTGAGATCTATGTCCACCGGGTCGCGACGGAGGCATGCAAAGCTGCCGTCAAGGGCGGGGATGTCCTCTCTGTGCGGGAGGCGGAAGCTCTGATCGATGAGCTCCTCACCTGCGAGGATCCCTATCACTGCCCGCATGGCCGCCCGACGATCATTTCCTTCACGGAGAAGGATCTCGAAAAACGTTTCAAACGCATCATCTGAGGAGGCATCAATTTGTCAAATGAAAATAAAAAGATCCCTCTGATCGTGGTCGCCGGTCCGACTGCTGCCGGAAAGAGCGAATGCGCGGTCGAGCTGGCAAGACGCATCGACGGGGAAATCATCTCGGCGGATTCCATGCAGGTCTATCGATATATGGACATCGGATCTGCCAAGATCACCCTTGAGGAGATGATGGGCATTCCGCATTACATGATCGACGTTGCCGATCCTTCCGAAAGCTTCGACGTCGCGCGCTATAAGGAAATGGCCAAAGCCTGCGTCGAAGAGATCCATTCGCGGGGACATATTCCCATTCTCTGCGGCGGCACCGGATTTTATATACAGGCCGTCACGCGTGATATCGATTTTACGGATACGTTCGCCGATCCGGATTACCGGAACGAACTCCTGAACTATGCCGAGGAGAACGGGGCTGACGCACTCCACAGAAGACTGGCTGAGGTCGATCCCTGTGCTGCAGAGCAGATCCATCCGAATAACCTGAAACGGGTGATCCGTGCGCTCGAATTCTTCAGGGAGACCGGGCGTAAGATCTCTGACCATAATGAAGCCGAGCGTCAGCGGGAGACACCCTATGATCTTCTCTTTTTCGTGATCAGTGAGGAGAGAGCGGCTCTGTACGACCGGATCGACCGGCGTGTGGATTTTATGATGGAGGAAGGGCTGCTCGATGAAGTGGCCTATCTCCGGGCGATGGGCCTCACACGGGACATGGTATCCATGCAGGGGCTCGGCTATAAGGAGATGCTTGATGTGCTCGACGAAAAGATTCCATACGACGAAGGCGTCAGGATCCTGAAGCGGGATACGAGACATTTCGCAAAACGTCAGCTCACCTGGTTCCGCAGAGAACGGGATGCGCGGTGGATCGACCGGGCGGATTTCGGCGGAGATTCCATAAAGATCGCGGAATTTATGGCGGAGACCGCGCAGCGCGAGCTCAATACGGTTATTCATCTCCCATCTGAGATCACACCAATTCCGCATCAAAATCAGAATACTGACTGAACTTCCTGCACGCATCGGTGTGGATGCGAAGTTCTGCTTACTAATACACCACTTAAGAAATGTGAGGACAGAAAATAAATTGATAAGAGAAGAACTGGATACACTTTATGCATCCTGCGGCATCGACCGGGATGTACTTTCTTTCGGAGAAAAAATCTGCTCCGGTCTGAAGGACCGTTTTGACGAGATCGACAAAACGGCCGAATTCAATCAGCTGAAGGTCATTCACGCTATGCAGTCCTGCCGGGTCAGTGAGGCCTGTCTCGGAACTTCGACAGGCTACGGGTATAACGATCTGGGAAGAGATACGCTGGAGGAGGTCTACGCGAAAGTATTCCACACGGAGGCTGCGCTCGTCCGGCCGCTCATTTCCTGCGGAACACATGCGCTCTCCATCGCACTCGCCGGAAATCTGAGGCCCGGGGATAAAATGCTCTCCATCGCCGGCAAGCCGTATGATACGCTGGAGGAAGTTATCGGCATCCGGAAATCGAAAGGATCTCTGGCCGAATTCGGTATTTCCTACGGCCAGGTCGACCTTCTTCCTGACGGCAGCTTTGACCTTCCCGGGATCCGGGAGGCGGTCGCCGATGAGAAAATACGTCTCGCCACGATCCAGCGCTCCAAAGGCTATGCGAGCAGGAGAACGCTCTCCGTGTCTCAGATCGGGGAAGCCATTGCCTGCGTGAAATCTGTGAGACCGGATGTGATCTGCATGGTCGACAACTGCTACGGAGAATTTGTCGAGACGGTCGAACCCTCCGATGTAGGCGCGGATCTTGTTGTAGGATCGCTCATCAAGAATCCGGGCGGAGGACTGGCTCCTGTCGGCGGCTATATTACCGGAAAGAAAGAATATGTGGAGAACGCTTCATTCCGCATGACCTGTCCGGGCCTCGGAGCTGAAGTCGGACCTTCTCTGGGCGTGAATCCCTCTTTTTACCAGGGATTCTTCATGGCCCCTGTTGTCACCGCATCGGCGCTCAAAGGCGCGGTCTTTGCAGCCGCCCTCTATGAAACGCTCGGATATCCGGTCCTTCCGGACAGCCGGGAGAGCCGGCACGATATTATACAGGCTATCACGCTCGGTACTCCCGAAGCGGTGATCGCCTTCTGCAGAGGGATCCAGAAAGCAGCTCCGGTCGACTCACATGTGACTCCGGAGCCCTGGGACATGCCGGGCTATGATGACCCGGTGATTATGGCCGCGGGAGCGTTCGTCGGAGGCTCCTCGATCGAGCTGTCAGCAGACGGACCGATCCGCCCGCCGTACAATGTCTATTTTCAGGGCGGTCTCACCTGGCCTTCCGCAAAACTCGGTATCCTGATGTCTCTTCAGTGCATGAAGGAGGCGGGACTTGTACGTCTTCCCGCCCATGAGGAATAAAATGAAAAACCCTGATATCCTTGTCGTGGGAGGAGGCGCTTCCGGGATCATCGCTGCGATCACGGCGGCCGGGAGAGGAGCTTCGGTCACAGTGCTCGAGCGCGGGAAGAAGCCGCTTCTAAAGCTTCTCCGCACCGGCAACGGAAGATGCAATCTCACCAACACCGGATCGGACCGGTCTGTCTATCACGGAACGGACCCTTCCTTTGCACATGAGATTTTGAAGAATTTTTCCGTACAGGAGACGATCTCCCTGTTTCTTGGTCTGGGCGTCTACACGACGAACCATGACGGCTGGGTCTACCCTTACAGTGAGCAGGCAGAGTCCGTCGCGAAGAATATGCTGCTGGAATGCAGCCGTCTGCACGTTAAGATCAAGAACAATGAGCCGGTCACCGGCATTGCAGAGACCGCGTCCGGGTTCGATGTATCCACAGAGACCTGGACCTATCATGCGGACAGAGTCATCCTGTCTACCGGCTCCTCCGCATCTCTTTCCGATTCGGAGGATGAGAACGGGCCGGCCCTTGCAGCCTCGCTGGGTCTTCCCTGTGTCAAGAGAACGCCTGCGCTCGTGCCGCTCATTACGGAAAATATAAAAAAGCCCGGCTGGGCAGGTGTTCGGATCTTCGGAAAGATCTCCCTGTACGCCGGCGATCTCTTCATCTGTTCGGAGGAAGGACAGCTCCAGCTCACCGACTATGGGATCTCAGGCATTCCGGTCTTCTGTATCAGCGGATACGCGGCAAAACTGATGGATGCAGGGCAGAGCTGCAGTGTGACGATCGATTTCTTTCCGGAAATGGATGCCGCGGCACTCCATGCCTTCCTGGATTTCAGAAAGGAAAGTCTCAGGCGGGAGGAACCGGACCTGCTGCTTACCGGCCTTTTCCCGGAGAAACTGATCCCTGTCCTGACGCGAAAAAATACGCTCACGGATACGCGCGCCCTCACGGAGACGATCAAGTCTTTCAGACTGAAACTCAAAGGAACTTTGGGTGCCCGCTCTGCCCAGGTCCTCGGCGGCGGGGTCTCCACGGATGCGGTAGATCCGGAGACCTGTGAATCACGACTGCATCCGGGGCTTTTCCTCACAGGAGAGCTTCTTGATATAGATGCGGCCTGCGGGGGATGGAACCTGCAGTTCGCATGGTCCACCGGTGTTCTGGCGGGACGGGCCGCAGCGAAGGAGATGGATAACGTATGATACGGATCACTGAACTGAAGCTCCCGGTGACACATGATCCGGGAGCCCTCAAAAAAAGAGCCGCCGAAGTCCTGCGGGTCGGGGAGAGCGCAATCAGGCGTCTTGTCATCACAAGCCGGTCCGTCGATGCCAGACAGAAGCCGGAGCTCTTTTTTGTATATACCCTGGATGTCGATGTCTCCGGAGAGTCAAAGATCCTTCGGAGAGACAGACGACATAAAAACATTATGTCAATTCATCCGCAGGTCTACCGTTTTCCCGAACATGGAAAGGAACTTCCGGCCCACCGGCCGGTCGTGGTCGGCAGCGGCCCCTGCGGTCTCTTCGCGGCCTATCATCTCGCGCTGGCCGGCATGCAGCCGATCATTCTCGAGAGAGGAGAGGACGCGCTGACAAGATCGGCAAAGGTCACGCGGTTCTTTGAAGGCGGTCCGCTCGATCCGGAATGCAACGTCCAGTTCGGGGAGGGCGGAGCAGGCACCTTCTCGGACGGAAAGCTCAACACATCCGTCAAGGATCCGGGTCTTCGCGGTGCGTTCGTGAAGCAGGCGTTCGTGGAATTCGGCGCTCCCGGGAACATTCTCTACGACAGACGTCCGCACGTCGGGACAGATGAACTGATCCCGATCCTTATCCGTATGCGGAAGAGAATAGAAGAGCTCGGAGGGGAGTATCGTTTTTCCTCAAAAATGACGGGGTTTACCGTCTCCGCTTCCGGCGCCCTTACGTCTGTGATCGTGAATGATACCATAGAGATCCCGGCGGATATCTGTGTGCTCGCGCCGGGCCACTCTGCCCGTGATACATTCTGCATGCTGCAAAAGGAAGGCGTCCTTCTCGAGTCGAAAGCCTTTGCTGCCGGTGTACGCATAGAACACCCGCAGGAAATGATCGACTGCTCCCAGTACGGGCAGACTGCTCCCCGGGAGACCGGGCCCGCACCCTATAAACTCACGCATAAGGCAGAGGACGGGCGGGGAGTGTACTCCTTCTGCATGTGTCCGGGAGGGTATGTTGTCAACAGCTCCTCGGAGGAGGGATATCTTGCCGTCAACGGGATGAGCTATTCCGGCCGTGACTCGAAAAATGCGAACAGCGCTCTGATCATCACCGTCACCCCGTCGGATTTTAACCCCTATGCGGACGCGCAGTTCCACGGTCCCCTGTCCGGGATCGCCTTTCAGAGACAGCTCGAGCGGCTTGCCTTTCAGACTCTGGCGGGAAAGATCCCCGAACAGCTCTACGGCGACTTTAAGACCGGCACTGTTTCGTCCGGTTACGGAGAATTCGGATCCTGCACAAAGGGGGCAGCCGGTTTCGCCGATCTTCGGGAGATCCTGCCTGACTTTATGTCGGACAGTCTGATCTCCGGAATCAGTGCATTCGGGAAAAAAATAGAGGGCTTTGACCGCCCTGACGCGATCCTGTCAGGGGTCGAGAGCCGTTCGTCATCCCCCGTGCGCATCGTCCGGGATGACAGTCTGGTCTCCTCCGTCGGCGGACTCTATCCGGCGGGAGAGGGGGCAGGCTACGCAGGAGGGATCATGTCTGCTGCGATGGACGGTGTGCGGGTCTCGGAGGCGATCATCAGGAAATATCAGGCGATCAAGCCCCTCTGAACTCCTGCGTTTTTGCGTTCCGGAATGAAGAAGGACAAAAAAGATCCTGATTTTCCGTTCGGATTGCCCTGAATTCATCGAAAAATCAGTGACGGAACAATGTACAGTCCCTTTCATTTATGCTAAAATACGATTGCCTCTCTATCCGAACGCGATCCGGAAGGGAAAAGAGGCAGTATGAAAAACTTACTTACAAGAGAAGATGCTGATTTGAGCCGCCCTTACGAGCGATGCCTGCTCTACGGTCCGTCCTCGCTGTCGGACCAGGAGCTTCTTGCTGTAATAATTCGCTCGGGAACAAAAGGCGCCTCCGCTGTCTTTCTGGCAGACCAGATCCTCCACCTTGAATCCGGGAACACCGGCCTTCTGGGGATCTGTCATCTGTCCGTGAGCGAGCTCATGGCCGTGCCGGGAATCGGTCAGGTCAAGGCGATCCAGCTGAAATGCGTGGGCGAGCTGGCAAAAAGGATCTCGACATACAGGGCCAGACAGGTTCTTTCATTTTCCGCGCCGGAAACAATCGCCGACTATTACATGGAGCGGCTGCGGCACGAGGAGACGGAGAGCCTTGTTTGCATGATGCTCGATACGAAAAACGGGCTGATCTCGGAGGAGATCCTCTCAAAGGGCACCGTCAATTATGCGGTCATGTCCACGAGAGAGCTCTTCATTGCGGCGCTCCGCTGCCGCGCGGTGAGTATCATTCTCCTGCACAACCATCCGAGCGGTGATCCGGCTCCGTCAGACGAGGACATTCGCCTGACGCACCGTGTCTACGCTGCAGGGCAGCTCATCGGGGTCAATCTTCTCGACCACATTATTATCGGTGATAACTGCTATATCAGTTTTAACGAATGCGGTATTCTTATCCCCGGAGAGGACTATGATCATACATAACGCATATGGTGTCGACCTCGGGACCAGCCAGATCAAGGTATTCAGCCAGGCCTCGGGACAGACACTTACTGAAAATAATATGATAGCGATCCGAAATGGCGAGGAGGTCATTGCGGTCGGGAACGATGCATGGGAAATGTACGAGCGGACTCCCGCCAATATCACAGTTGCGCAGCCTGTACGGGGCGGTAGGATCGCCGACGTCGCCCAGGTCGAATATGTGATGCGCACAATGCTTCGAAGGATCGACAGACAGACCGGCTACGCGCCGATCGTCTACTTTTCAGTTCCCGTAAACATGTCCGAAATTGAGAAGCGGGCCTATTACGCGATGAGCCACGCCGGCTACTTAAGAAGCCCGAAGGTCTTTCTGGTCGACCGGGCCATCTGTGACGCGGTCGCTATGGGAATTCCCCTCTCCAAGACCCGGGGGTCCATGATCGTCAATATGGGCGGGGAGAGCACCGGAATTTCCGTCATCGCGAACGAACAGGTCATTATCAGCAAGGACATCCCGATCGGCGGAAGACAGCTCAATGAAGCGATCTGCGACATGATCCGGCGGCAGGAGAATCTCCTGGTCGGCCATCGGACCGCGAAAAGGCTGAAGGCTGTCATCGCCACGCTCGGCGAAGATATCCACGAGGAGAGGAGCGTATTCGGAATGGATACTCTTTCAGGTCTTCCGAGGGAAGCTTCCGTGACGTCGGGAATCGTCTGCCGCGCAGTCAGAGGACAGATGTCCCAGCTTGCGGAAGAGATCCGGATCTTCCTCGAACGCACGCCTCCGCAGATCCGTGAGTCGGTGAACCGGGACGGGATCTATCTCTCCGGCGGGACTGCAAGGATCCCCTATATTGACCGCTACCTGAAGAAGCACATCGGCTGCAATGTCAACCTGCCGAATTATTACGAGATGTGCACGATCCGCGGGCTGGAGGAAATCATCCGGCACAAGGCCCTCCACAAGTGGGCTTACACGATAGGAAAGAAGAAATGAGAAGAACGCGTAAATTTTTTAATGACCTTCTGAAGAGCAGGCATTTTCTGATCGTCCTGATCATCATATGTCTTACGCTCATCCTTGCGACTTTCACACGGGAGAACTCCCAGGGCCCGCTCTATACGATCGCGGGCACCGTCATCACACCGTTCCAGAACGGCGTGAACCGTGTCGGGGACGCTCTCATGAACTGGGCTTCAGGCTTTAAGAACGTTCAGAAGCTGAACACGGAAAATGAAGAACTTCGTGCAAAAATCGAAGAACTGACGGCACAGAATAATCAGCTCATCCAGGCACAGGCGGAACTGAAGCGTCTCGAGGACCTCTATGAACTCGATCAGGAGTATCCCGAGTATACGAAAGTCGCCGCTTCGGTCATTTCCAAAGATCCCGGGAACTGGTACAGCACCTTTGTCATCAACAAGGGAAAAGCGGACGGTCTCGCGGTCGACATGAACGTGCTTGCCGGAAGCGGCCTGATCGGGATCATCACGGAGACGGGAGAGAACTGGTCCACGGTCCGCACGATCATCGACGACGCGAGCAGCATCAGCGGAATGGTCGCATCGACCTCCGACACCTGTGTCGTGAGCGGAAATCTTTCCATGATGAACAGCGGCAAGATCGAATTCTCGGAGCTCAAGGATCGGGACGAGGTAGTGACGGAAGGTACTGCGATCGTCACATCCAATATCAGTACGAAATATCTGACAGGCCTGCTCATCGGTTATGTCGCGGAGGTCGCGGAGGACTCGAACCATCTTACGAAGTCCGGAACGCTTATCCCGGCTGCCGATTTCAAGAACATCCGGGAAGTCCTTGTCATCAAGGAACTGAAACAGACGAAGGAGATGCCTAATTGAGACGTAAAGTCGTGATTTTTATCATTCTGTGGGTTTTTTTCATACTGCAGACGACTGTCTTCCAGCTGCAGACAGTGACCGGCGTTTCGCCGAATCTGCTTCTGTTCCTGACAGTCTCCCTGGCCTTTATGCAGGGGAAGAAAGAGGGGCTTGTTGTAGGATTCCTGAGCGGTCTTCTCATAGACCTCTTTTACAGCAGGACTCTCGGTTTTCATGCACTCATTTATCTGCTGATCGGTTACGGGACCGGCTATTTCTGCCATGTCTTCTTTGACGAGGATGTGAAGATGCCCATTATCCTCGTAGCCGTCACGGATTTTATCTACAGCATGTATATTTATGTGTTCGGATTCCTTCTCAGAGGCAGACTGGAGTTCGGTATTTATTTGACACAGATCATTCTGCCCGAAATTATCTATACAGTCCTCATCACACTTATATTTTACCGTCTGCTCTTTAAGATCAATCACGCTCTGATGGACAGACAGAAAGAGGAGAGGCAGTCCCTTTGGATAAGAGATTAAAACGTTTGCTTAAAAACACAAAGATCGGCCGCACGAGCGCCCTCACGGTCCTGTTCTGCGTCCTTTCTTTCATCCTGATCAACAGACTGTATAATCTGCAGATCATAGAGGGAGCGAGATACCGCGAGAATTTCAGTCTCCAGACGACCAAGACGAGGACACTGAAGGCTTCGCGCGGCATTATCTATGACCGGAACGGGATCGTGCTTGCGTCGAACGAGCTTTCCTACTCCCTCACGATCGAAGATTCCGGCACGTACCCTTCCTACCGTGAGAAAGCCCTCTGCCTGAACGGTGAGGCTTACCGGATCGGCCGTATTCTTCAGTCCCACGGCGATTCCCTGGATAATGACTTTCACGTCGTACTCGATGAGAACGGAGAATATGTATTCAATGTGACGGGCCGCACGCTCGAGCGTTTCAGGGCGGACGTATACGGCCATGCAAAGATCGCCGATCTGACGGAAAAGGAAGCTAACTCGACGGCTGAGGAGATGATCGCCTATTTACGGAGCGAACAGCGTTTTGCGATCGTCAGAAAGGAAAAACCTTATACCGCCGAGGAAATGATTTCGCACGGAATGCCGGCTGAACTGTCAAAACAGGATGTACTGGATATCATGTATGTCCGTTATCAGCTTTTTACCACCAGCTACCGGAAGTACCTGCCCGTCACGATCGCCACACATCTCTCTGATGAGTCCGTGGCGGATCTGACGGAGAACATGGATTCCCTGACCGGCATCGATATCGTCGATGATACTGTCCGTATTTACAATAATCCGGAGTGCTTTGCGTCCCTGATCGGATACACAGGCAAAGTATCCTCAGAGGATCTCAGTGAACTTCAGGCGATAAATTCAAATTATTCGAACACATCGATCGTCGGAAAGTCCGGCATCGAGAAAGTCATGGAGACGACCCTGCAGGGATTTGACGGGCAGGAGACGGTCTACGTCGACAACCTCGGGAAGGTGCTGAAGATCGATGAGGCGTCCACGATCCAGCCGACAGCCGGCAACAACGTCTATCTGACGATCGACAGCGGACTTCAGTATGCGACTTACCGTATCCTTGAGCAGCGAATCGCCGGCGTTCTGGAAAGCGTCATCATAGATGCAAAAGAATTTGACGTCACTGAGGTCGAGGACCAGGCCGATATCCGTATTCCGATCTACGACGTATACGAAGCGATCATCGCGAACAATGTGCTGGATATCACACGGCTTGAAAATGTCGGCGCCACCGAGTATGAGCTCGAGCTCGCCGCCCAGTTCAACGCGAAGCAGGACGAGGTCTTTGCGGAGCTCAACGCAGAGCTGACCGGCAATACTCCGAAGCCTTATAAGGATCTCTCGGATGAAATGAAGGAATATGAGAGCTACATCGTGAACGATCTTCTCATGTCCCAGACGAAAATTCTGAACAGTACTCTCATCGACAGGACGGATACGACATATCTTGCATGGACGCGCGACGAGACGATCACCCTCCGGGAATATCTGACCTATGCGGCAAGCCGCAACTGGATCGATGTCTCGGTCTTCACGAACGATGATACGTATCTCAACTCGTCAGAGATCTATACACAGCTTTCCGCCTATATTCAGCGGTATCTCTCCACAGACAGGGATTTCAGCAAAATGCTGTACAAATACCTTCTGAAGCAGGACCGGATCAGCGGCGGACTTCTGATCAACGTTCTCTATGATCAGGGCGTATTCGACAAGGCGGACGGAAAGTACGAGGATTTCACCCGCGGCGTGATCGATCCGTTCAGCCTCATCATCGCAAAGATCCACGACCTGGTCCTCACGCCGGCCATGCTTGCACTTGATCCCTGCTCCGGCTCCACGGTCATCACGGATCCGAAGACAGGAGAGATCCTTGCGTGCGTGACTTATCCCGGCTATGACAATAACCGTCTTGCGAACACGATGGATGTCTCCTACTACAACCGTCTGGCTGAGGATAAGTCCAGACCGTTCTACAACAAGGCGACCCAGCAGACGACAGCGCCCGGATCGACGTTCAAGCTTGTCACGACCACCGCGGGACTCGAAGAGAACGCGATCACTCTCGACACGATCTTCGAATGCAACGGAAGGTTCGATCTTATCGAGACTCCGCTGAACTGCTGGTTCAAGACCGGACACGGGATCCTGAATGTCATCGGAGGTATCCAGAACTCCTGCAACGTTTTCTTCTCCAATGTCGCCTACCAGCTGGGCATCAATGCAGAGGGGAACTGGTCTGATTCACTGTCGCTCGGCAAGCTCCAGAACTATGCGCAGATGTACGATATGGACGAGGGATCGGGAATCGAGATCCCGGAAGCCGCTCCGGCCGTATCTGATCAGTATGCGGTCCCGTCCGCGATCGGACAGGGAACGCATGCATTTACGACAACACAGCTCGCAAGATATGTGACGACGCTCGCGAACAGCGGTACCAGCTACAGCTTATCCATGATCGACCGCGTCACGGACGCGGAAGAAAACCTGATCGAAGAGTACACGCCTGCCATTCTGAGCACACTGAATCTCAGTGACACTACCTGGTATGCGATCCATGAAGGCATGCTCTCCGTGATGAATGCCAAGGAAGAATACTATGACGTTCCTCTCAGCGTTGCCGGAAAGACGGGAACGGCCGAAGAGTCAAAGACCAAGCCGTCACACTCCATGTTCATCACGTACGCGCCATATGAGGATCCTCAGATCGCCATGGCGATCCGTATCGGTAACGGTTATTCTTCGACCAATTCAATGCTCGTTGGCAAAGATATCTATCAGTATTATTTCGGTCTGGCAGATCCGGCAACGATCATCACCGGAACAGCGCGCACGGAATTCATTTCCCAGGCACAGACCGACTGACGGGGGTTTTTTGAGGCATCATGCTAAAACAGTACAAATTAAAAGATTATAATTTCAGACTGATCCTGTGGCTCGGTGCACTCTCGGCGCTCGGCATCCTTCTGGTAGGGTCTGCAGAATCTACTCTGCAGACCCGCCAGCTGGGCGGCGTTCTGCTTGGTGTGGCCGTGATGATCGTCCTGTCGCTCACGGACTTTTCCTGGATCATGAACTTTTACAACATCATCTATATCGCGAACATTGTCCTGCTCCTTCTCGTTCTCTTTGTCGGGTCGGATGCAGGCGGAGCGACGCGGTGGATCTCCATTTTCGGCCTCCGTTTTCAGCCTGTGGAGCTCTCCAAGATCCTCCTCGTGATCTTTTTCTCCAAATATTTCATGGATCATGAGAATGAATTGAACAAACCCCGTTTTGTTCTGCAGTCTCTGCTCCTCATCGCGCTGCCCCTGTTCCTCGTGGCAAGCCAGCCGGACCTGAAAAATACGATCACGATCCTTGTGATCTTCAGTATTCTGTATTACTGCGCAGGACTCTCTTACAAGATCATATTCAGCGCAGTGCTGGTCACCGCCATTCTCGGTGCGATCTTTATGCTGATCGTCACAAGGCCCAATCAGCATCTGATCCGTGATTACCAGCGGCAGAGGATCATGGCCTTTCTGAATCCTGATGCGGAAGAGTACTCGGACGACACGACGCAGCAGAACAATTCGGTCACAGCGATCGGAAGCGGGATGCTGACAGGGAAGGGTCTGAACAATTCGGACGTCTCCTCGGCGAACAAGGGAAATTTCATTTCCCAGATCCAGACGGATTTTATCTTTGCCGTAGCGGGAGAGGAGCTCGGTTTTCTGGGCAGCACAGGGATCATCCTGCTTCTTCTGCTGATCTGTCTGGAGTGTCTGCACACGTGTCGAAAAGCCAAGGACCTGTCGGGAAAACTGATCTGTGCCGGAATGGCCTCCATTGTTTCGATCCAGAGCTTTATCAATATCGGCGTTGCGACGAGAATGCTCCCCAACACGGGGACACCTCTTCCCTTTGTCAGCTACGGTCTGACTTCTATCGTAAGTCTCTATATGGGGATGGGCATGGTTCTCAATGTCGGCCTGCAGAGCCGGATCGAAATCCCGGAGAACAGGCCCCGGAGGACAAGAAGTAAGCGGAGGATGTTCGTATGAGTAAAAAAACTGCGGGATCCGATGCTGTAAATAAGCCTGTAAGGTCCGATTCTGCAAAAAAATCCGTCGGATCCGGCAATGTCCGGAAAAAAGCTCCCGGAAAGAAGACACAGAAGAAAGAACTGAAGATTTCGCGCAGAACGATCATTGCGGGAGCAGCCGTTCTCGGCGCAGTCCTCTGCGTGGTCATTCTCTTTGCGGTGGTCTCATTCCGCAGAGCGCAGGCCGTTTCGATTCCGGCAACATACTCCAATCGTGATATGGTCTACAACTCGAAGGAGGAGATCGCACTCGATACGACACGTGCTTTCGCATACGGGCTCTGCGTATCTTCCGATGACGTCGGCAATGAAGAGATCGTACTCCGGGAAGGGGAGAGTGCAGCGCTCATGTCTCTCGACGACCGGGAAGTCTTTTTCTCCAAAAATATGCATGAGAAGATCTATCCCGCTTCCATCACCAAGATCATGACAGCCATTCTGACGCTGAAATACGGGAATATGGATGAAGTTGTGACAGTCATCTGGCGCGATCTGGAGCTCGAAGCGGGGTCACAGGTCGTTGGCTTCAGGATCGGAGACAGAGTGACCGTCAGAGAGCTCCTGCATGGACTGCTCGTACATTCGGGGAATGACGCGGCCATGGTGCTGGCCCGTCATATCGGGGGCGGATCCGTGGAGCATTTCGTTGATCTCATGAATCAGGAGCTTTGGGAGATCGGCGCTACCAATTCGCATTTTACGAATCCCACCGGTCTGCACGATACGGATCACTATACGACCGTATACGATATCTATCTCATGCTCAATGAAGCGATTTCCTACACTGATTTCAGGGGCATCATGCAGCTCGGAAAATACGAGCTCGACTACACGGATTCGGATGAAAATCCCAAAGCAATCAACCTTGATTCCACGGACGAGTATCTCACCGGTGAAGCCAGACCTCCGAAAGATGTCGTTGTGCTGGGAGGAAAGACAGGGACAACGGACGCTGCAGGCCACTGTCTGGCCATTCTTTCGCAGAACGCGTTCGGCCAGCCGTTCATCTCCATTATCATGGGAGCGCAGAATTCAAGTGATCTCTACGAGGATATGAACATACTTTTATCTCAGATTAATTGACCTTGTTTTTTAACATTCGATAACTTATAATTAACATAAGCAAACAGCTTTCAATCTCGTAAGAGCAGAATAGACTGACAAAAAAAGAAACGTAAAGGAGGAGAACGAATTATGGTTCGTTTAATTGTTGGACAGAGAGGAAAAGGAAAAACTACAAGCATCCTGGCTCATGTCAACGAACAGATCAAAAAAGCGGACGGGAATATCGTTTATCTTGATAAGAGCAGCAAGCATATGTATGATCTCAACAATAAGATCCGTCTTATTGATGTATCCCGGTATCCGATCGGCAACAGCGAACAGTTCGTTGGATTTGTCTGCGGCATTATCTCACAGGACAACGACCTTGAGCAGATGTATTTCGATAACTTCCTTAAGATCTCCAAACTGAGCGAGGAAGGAAACGAGCTTCTGACGACGATCAATGAGCTTGAAGCCATCAGTGCGAAATTCAATGTAGATTTCTATATTTCAATCTCTGCCAACAAGGATGATCTTGCGGAGGAACTTCAGGATAAGATTCTCATTGCTCTCTGATATTCATGAATAATAAAAATCAAATTCGCAATTTTACATTTTCCGATATTCGGCACATCAGGCCGAATATCGGAACAATTATTTTTGGAGCGGTTTTTCTCTATATGATCATAACCGTCATCCTCTTTCTGACAAGAGCGCACGTCAAGTCTTTTCAGGTCATATCGGGACCGCTCGCCAAGAACAGGACGTACACCGCGCTGGCTGTCCGCGAAGAGACGATCGTCACTGCTGACGCCGGCGGTTATATCACATATTACGCGAGGGAAAACTCAAAGGTAAAGAAGTACGGGGCGGTCTATTCCGTGAGTCCGAATGCGCAGATCAGCGAGGAGTCCGAGCTCTCCGACGACAGTCTCAGAGCCATCGGATCGGACGTCAGAGATTTTTCGGCTTCTTTCGAAGTCGGAAAATTCAACGATACCTACTCCTTCAAGAACAGGATCGAAGGGCGGGTCCTCGACAATTCTCTTCTTGATACCTCTGACCTTGCGGAAATGAAGGGAAAGAATTCCGTCACGATCGGGAGCCAGACGATTGCCACCTCTCCGTCAGACGGGATCGTCTCCTACACCCTCGACGGGTATGAAGGCTTCGATATAAAGGGCATAACACCTGACGATATGGACCGGAACTCCTATAAGCAGACGGTCCTCAAGACGAACGGCCAGGTCCGTGCAGGGCAGCAGATCTACAAAATTGTCAATTCCGAGAAATGGACCCTGATCATTCAGCTTACGGCCCGTCAGATCATTCAGCTGGCTGACCGCCAGACGATCCGTGTCAAATTTCTTCAGGATGGCAGTACACAGACTGCCGCTTTCAGTGTTTTCCCGGGAGAGAACGGGGAGTATTACGGGAAGCTTGATTTTTCGACCGGCCTGCTGCGGTTCATAGACAGCCGGTTCATCGAGATCGAGCTCGTAACGAATACCGCGACAGGACTTAAAGTCCCCGTCACATCGATCGTTACAAAAACATTTTATGTGATTCCGAAGGAATATGCCTCCTACGGCGGAAGTACGACCGAGACCGGTTTCCTGAAGGTCAGTAAATCGAGTGACGGTAGCGAGGAAGTCACATTTGTCTCCCCGACGCTCTATGAGCTGAAGGACGGTAAATACTACGTGGATACATCCGAATTCTCGGAGGGCGACGTCATCATCAAGGACGGCTCCTCGTCCGACCGCTTCATTGTACGGGACACGGCGGCGCTTGAGGGTGTCTATTCCATGAACAAAGGGTACGCAGTCTTCAGAAAAGTCAATATCATTGATAAGAACGAACAGTTCTGTCTGGTGGAAAGCGGGACCTCCTACGGGATCACCCAGTTCGACTTTATTGTAGAGAATTCTTCGGATGTAAAAGAATCCGATATCACGACACGCTGACGGAGGATGTCATGTTACAGGACAATCTGAGAGAAGTGCAGAAAAAGATCAAAGAGGCATGCAGCCGGAGCGGACGGTCAGCAGCGGACGTTACACTCTGCGCTGTCAGCAAGACGAAGCCCGAGGAGGACATCCTTACGCTTTACGATGCCGGACAGAGAGATTTCGGGGAGAACTATATTCAGGAGCTCCGGAAAAAGCATGATGATCTCCCGAAGGATATTCGCTGGCATATGATCGGGCATCTGCAGCGCAACAAAGTCAAATATATTGCGGAGTATATCTACATGATCCATTCCGTGGATTCGCTCGAGCTTGCGCAGACGATCGAAAAGGAAGCAGCAAAGCACGACCGCATTATTCCGATCCTCATCGAAGTCAATATTGCAGGAGAGGATACCAAGTTCGGTGTCTCCGCCGATGAGGCGGAAGAGCTGATCCGTGAGATCAGCCTGCTGCCGCATGTGCAGGTGCGAGGGCTTATGACGAGTGCTCCATTTGTCGAAGATCCGGAGGAGGACCGCATCCACTTCCGAAATTTGGCCCATTTAAGTGTTGACATAGCAAATAAAAATATTGATAATGTAACAGTAGATGTGCTCAGTATGGGGATGTCTAATGATTATGAGGTTGCGCTTGAAGAGGGATCTACAATCGTCAGAGTCGGTACAAGTATTTTCGGAAAGCGCGATTATCCGGCGAAATAGAGAATGGAGATAGTTACCGATGGGATTTTTTGATAGATTTCTTGATGCGATCAGACTGAACGACGATTACGACGATGACGACTTCCTTGACGAAGAGGAAGACGATTACGACGATGATTATGATGAGGACGAGGACGACGAGGAATTTGAAGAGGAAAAGCCCAGAAAGAGATTCTTTGACCGGTTCTCAAAGAAGAATAAAGCGGACGATTACGATGACTACGATGATGAGGACGACTATGACGATCCTTTAGACGAAGAGGAAGCTCCTTCCTATTCATCCGGCGCATCGAGAGAGTATTCTTCGAGAAAAGAGACGACGGCAAAAAAGACAAAGGCAGCTCCGAAAAAGCGCAGCTTTTCTCCGATGGAAGTCAATGTGATCCGCCCGACGACCATGGAGGATACAAAGGATATAGCAGACACGCTGATGGCGTCCTGTACAGTTGTTCTGAATCTCGAAGGCATCGATGTCGATACCGCCCAGAGGATCATAGATTTCACCTGCGGAGCCTGCTATTCTCTGAATGGCAGCCTTCAGAGAATTTCCAGTTATATATTTATTCTCACGCCGGAGGATGTCGATATTTCAGGAGATGTACAAAGCATTCTGAGCGGGGCGTTCGATCTGCCTTCCATGCGATCCAAATATTAACAGGCACAGGTCCAGCCTGTATTACACGAAAGTCAGAATTCGCAGGAGCATCCGGAGCCATCCGGGTGCTTCTTTTTATACGGAGGAGTATTATGGAACATTACTTCAGCAATTCATTTGAACTCTTAAAGGACGCCTATGAGGCTTCCTCCATCAGAGGAAAGCGTGTCTGTATCGTCGGCGACACGAACACGTGCCCGCTCTATGCGGATGCCGTCATGTCCGTCTGTAAAAAATGCTTTTCACAGGTCGACATCTTTTCGTTTCCCGCCGGAGAAGAACATAAAAATCTTATGTCAATCGAGGCGCTGTACGAGTTTCTGCTGGAGCACCATTATGACAGAACAGACAGCCTGCTGGCACTCGGCGGAGGCGTAGTGGGAGATATGACCGGCTTTGCCGCGGCGACGTATCTCCGGGGCATAAAGTATGTTCAGGTCCCGACGACGCTTCTCGCGCAGGTGGATTCCAGCATGGGCGGAAAGACCGGCGTCGATTTTAAGGGCTATAAGAATATGGTCGGAGCTTTCCACATGCCTGAATTCGTGTACACCAATCCGACAGTCCTTTCGACGCTCTCCGATGAACAGTTCGCATCCGGCATGGGGGAGGTACTGAAATCCGCCCTGCTCGCGGATGAGGACTTTTTCGGCTGGCTGCTCGGAAATATGTATGAAATCGGGGATCGGGATCCGGAGACGGTCCTTGAGATGGTGAAGACGACCGCCGGGATCAAGGAGGCGATCGTCCGTCGGGATCCGACGGAAAAGGGAGAGCGGGCCCTGCTCAATCTGGGCCATACGATCGGCCATGCCATAGAGAAATACAAGAACTTTGAGCTTCTCCATGGAATGTGTGTCGGGCTTGGCCTGATCGCTGCCGCTTCCATCAGCCACGAACGCGGTCTGATCAGTACGGAAGAGCTCTATGAGATCCGCGACGTATGCTTTGCGTTCGGACTGCCCATATTTGCGGACGGTATCAACGACAATGAGATCCTTCGGCTCACAAAGTCTGACAAGAAGATGGCCGGCGGACAGATCCGCTTTATCCTTCTTAAAGAAATCGGAAAAGCCTTTATTGCGACTGATGTGACCGATGAAGAGCTCCTTGCCGGAATACGTTTCATAAACGGAGATGAGATTGTCTATGAAGAGTGAAAAAAAGAAACAGATTTTTTGTGCCATCGGCTGTATGATCCTCCTCATCGCCCTGGATCTTCTGACAAAAAGTCAGGCCAGGCAGGCGCTTGCCGGCGGACCGGTCGAGCTGATTCCCGGCGTGTTCGAGCTGCGCTACCTTGAGAATCACGGTGCGGCCTTCGGGATTATGCAGAATAAGAGAATATTCTTCATCCTGATCACGCTGGTGTTCCTTGCCCTCGCAGTATTCTATTTCCTGAAACTGCCGACTGACAGGCGGTACCGGCCGATGCGGATCATCACGACCTTCGTTGCAGCGGGTGCAATCGGGAATTTCATAGACCGGATGATGCTTTCCTATGTCAGGGATTTCCTGTATTTTAAGCTGATCGATTTCCCGATCTTTAATGTAGCGGATATTTATGTGACCTGCGGGGCGATCGCGTTTTTCATTTTCACGGTCTTTTATTATAAAGACGCTGACTTTGAATTTATGAAGAAGAAAAAAGGCTGATGGCAGATACGATTCAATTTTTAACTGTTGAGGAAGAGGACAACGGGACGCGCTGCGACCGTTTTCTTGCCGGGAAGCTGCCGGATCTCTCAAGATCCAGAATACAGGAACTGATCGCGGAGGGTGCCGTTCAAATAGACGGAAAAACGGTCAAAAGCAGCCGCAAAATGATGGAAGGGGAGACAGTCGAGATCCGGATCCCTGACCCGGAGGTCCCGGAGATTCGCCCCGAAGCGATCCCTCTGGACATCCTTTATGAGGATAATGACCTCCTTATCGTCAATAAGCCCAAGGGAATGACCGTACATCCGGCACCGGGACACCCGGACGGGACTCTTGTAAATGCAGTTCTCTATCACTGCGGAGAGAGCCTTTCGGGAATTAACGGCGTTCTGAGGCCGGGAATCGTCCACCGGATCGATAAAGACACGACAGGTGCGCTCATCATCTGCAAGAATGATGCGGCACACAGAAAGATTGCCGAACAGCTCCAGGTACATTCTGTGACGAGAATTTATCACGGCATCGTATGCGGAGTAGTCCGGAACGATACCGGAACGATCGAGGGCAATATCGGGAGAGATCCGAAGGACCGGAAAAAGATGGCTGTCGTAAAGACCGGGGGAAAAGAGGCCGTTACACATTACCGTGTACTCAGGCGCTTCCGGAATTATACTTTCTGCGAATTTACGCTGGAGACGGGGCGGACACATCAGATCCGTGTACATATGGCCTCCATCGGGCACCCTTTGCTCGGAGACGCCGTATACGGCCCTCAGAAATGTCCTTTTAAACTGGCGGGGCAGACTCTTCATGCAAGCGTAACGGGCTTTATTCATCCTTCTACGGGGCTCTATAGCGAATTTACAGCCCCGCTCCCGGAGTATTTTGAACAGCTGCTCAAAACATTAAAATGAAAGGATCGCTTAAGGAAAGGTTCAATGGATAAGAAGCTAGATGAGAAAACCAGACTGATCGCAGGGCTGGCCCTCGGTATCATTGTGATAGCGATGCTTTTATATTTTGTACTGTTCCGGGGATCCGTCCTTTTTGCGGGGATCAGACGGTTCCTGTCGGTCCTTACGCCCATTATTTACGGCTTCGTTCTGGCCTATATCCTGAGCTCGCCGATGCAGCTCATCGAGAATCTGATCCTTCTGGTCCTTAACAGAGCCAAAAAGCTGCCCGAGGACCGGGGCATGCGGGCGATCCGTGTGGTCAGCTCGCTTGTTTCCGCCTCTCTGCTGATCCTTCTCATCTACGTTCTTCTCGCGATGCTGCTTCCGGAACTGATCAGCAGTGTCCGGAATATCATGATCAGTTTCCCGGGCTATATCCGGAACGCCCAGAACTGGCTGTCCGGTACACTGATTGACCATATGGCGAATTCAGAACTCGCGGCGAGTTCGAGTGAAGTCATTGCGAACTATGCAAATCGTCTTGTCGCCTGGTTCTATGAACAGATGGAACCCCAGGTGGAACAGCTGATGGCTCAGGTCACGGATTCACTGAAGGGCGTTCTCGTCTTTATCCGGAACGCATTTCTGGGGCTCATCGTCTCAGTATACATCCTCAATGCCAAGGAGAGGCTGACTGCCAGATTTCGCAGACTGCTTTTCGCGCTCTTCCCGGTCTCCAGAGCGAACCGTCTGATCAAAAACCTGCGTTTCGCAGATGAAAAGTTCGGCGGTTTCCTGATCGGAAAGATCCTGGATTCGATGATCATCGGTGTGATCTGTTATTTCGGCATGACGATCCTAAATATCCCTTACTCACTGCTTGTATCCGTCATCATCGGTGTGACCAATATCATTCCTTTCTTCGGACCGTTCATCGGTGCGGTCCCGACTGCATTCCTGGTATTCTGCGTAAATCCGCTGAAGGCTCTTTATTTCCTGATCTTTATTATCCTTCTTCAGCAGTTCGACGGGAACTTCCTCGGACCGAGGATACTCGGAAACTCGGTCGGTGTTTCAAGCTTTATGGTCCTCGTCGCGATCCTGATCGGAAGCGGTCTTTTCGGCGTTCTCGGAATGATCATCAGTGTGCCGATCTGCGCCGTGCTTACCACCTTTATTCAGACATTCATTCTTGAAAAAGACGTAGAAAAAAATCTCCCGGGCGATATCGAAGCCTACCGGCTGCTCGACAGTATCGATCCCGTCACGCATAAAGTTGTCTATGCAGACCGAAAGCCTGAAAATGCAAGTCTCTACTTCCGTCTGAAGCAGAAGAGCGATCTCGCAAAAGTGCATGAACCGAAGCTCGTCGAATCTTCCTGGGACCGGACGATCGATCAGATCATTGATGAGAAAGTCTTCGATGAGACCGAAAAGGATGCGGATCTGCACTTCCGGACACGAAACGAGAAGGCTGCTGCAGAGAAAGGAAAGATAGAGAAGCTTTTTTTCGGTGAGGATTCTTCCGGAGATGGAAAAGAGACGGATCCTGTAAAAACACCCGGGAACGAGAATAACCCCGGAGCTTCAGGTGGGATGGAGGGAAATTCTCCCGTGGAAACTACTGCAGATACATTTTCTCCGGAGCCTCACGACACCAAATAAATTTTTTCTTTAACTTGCAATTTTAAATGCAACCTTTGATATATCCGGAAACAATTATTGATGAACCCGGAAGTAAGGGGAATTGATCAATATGAAAATTATTGACGGACCCGGAAATAACGGAAATTTAATCAATAGGAAGAACCATTCTACCAGGAGGAAAAAGTTATGAAAAAATCAATTAAAGGAGCGCTCGCACTTGTCGCAGCTGTCACTCTTTGTCTCACAGCCTGTGGGAGCAGTACATCTGCTATCAATATCAGCCGCAGTACCGATACGACAGAAATGGATCTGAGTGCAGTAAACGACACTCTGACCGCAAAACTCACCGGCATCCCGTCCACCGGCTATGAGTGGACCTACGAAATGCCCAATGATGCTCTGATTGAACTGACAAAGACGGAGAGCATAGATAATAAGACGGACTCTGCCATGACAGGGACAAGCCACACTGACGTCTATACCTTCAAGGCAAAGGGAGATGGAACTACTGAGATCTGTTTCCTTCATGCGCGTAACTGGGAAAAGACAGAGAGCGATCAGCGCTACGAGATAGAAATAAAAGTCGAAAAAGGCGTCATCACATGGATGGAAGTAAAGAACGATGAGGTGCCGCTGCCGGATGAAGTTAAAGATTTCGTCACCGGATCAACATCCTCAGTGCCTGTTGTCTATGAGACGGAGAGCACATCCTCAAAAACCGTGTGAGCAGCCGCAGCAGATTCATTTCATAACATACATGAAAGTCTGAAACCGGATATTGATCAACGTCAAAACCGAAATATTCATTAACGTCAAAACCGAATATTCATTAACGCCAAAACCGAATATTCATTAACGCCAAAACCGGGCTGCCGCAAAGCGGCAGCCCGGTTTCGTTGTACTGTTAAGCTGAAGATAAAGCCTTTTCACTGCAGTCCTGTTTTATACCAGACCGATCATCGGGAATACAAAGCAGACGATTCCGCCGATCGCGGCAAAGAGAAGTGTATATGCTGCGCACTTGCCGAGGATCTTGCTCTCAGCGCCGGTCAGGCCGCAGGCCGCCGTACCGATCGCAATACTCTGCGGGCAGATCATCTTTCCGATTCCTGCGCCCATAAGGTTTGCAGCTGCAAGCCATGTCGGGTTTGCCTCGATCGCCTTGGCTGTCTCGACCTGCAGCTGGCCGAAGAGGGCAGTGGTAGACGTTCCGGATCCGGTGACAAATCCTCCGATCGTTCCGATCAGCGGGGAAATCAGCGGGAACTTATCCCCTGCCACAGCGACAAGTACCTTCGCGATATCGCTGATCATACCGCTGTACCCCATGATCTTTGCGACTGAAAGAACCGAGCAGATCGTGATGATCGTCTTCACATTGTTCTTGACCGTTGTACCGAGGACGCCGAATATTTCCCCGACACTCGCTCCCTGGATCAGGCCGCCGATAAATCCGGCAATCAGGATCAGTACGCCGGGTGTATTGATCCAGTAGAATGTGAGGGTCGCCGGATTCTCACCCGCATAGAACGAGATCTTTGAATTGATCGACGCAAGCGGATCATGAATGATCGGGACGAGTGTAGATGAAAGCAGCAGGAATATGAAGATCAGAATGAAGGGCGACCAGGCGACCAGCGCCTCTTTCGCTGTAAGTCCCTTGGAACTCCCTCCTGTTTTTTTGACCTCGAACTCCGGATATTTCTTCATCGGAAGCTTCATCGCAGCAATAATCATGGCGACCATGGAAATAATGGCGCCGATGATATTGGCAAGATCCGGTCCGATCACATTTGCGACGACGAACTGAGGTGCGAGGAATGTCACATCCGCGATCAGAATGAACGGAACGAGACCTTTCAGCGCCTTGAAGCCCTTGCCGATGACGACGACTGCAATGAACGGAATAATGAACGAGACCACCAGCTGGATCAGCGCAACTTTTCCTGCGATTTCAACGGACGGGATCCCTGTAATATTGGACATGGTGTTTGTCGGAACACCGACTGATCCGAAGGCCGTAGGTGTCGAATTGATGATCAGGCAGGATACGATCGAGAGGATCGGATCGAATCCGAGACCTACAAGGATGCCTGCAGGGATCGCGACAGCGGTTCCGAAGCCCGCCATACCTTCCATGAAATTACCGAAACCGAATGCGATCAGAAGCATAAGGATGCGGCGGTCTGTGGAGACGCCTGCCAGCATGGCTTTGATCTTTTCCATGGCTCCGGTCTTCAGTGTCAGGTTATACGTAAAGAGTGCGGCGAGAATAACGATGATGATCGGCCAGAGCGCGTTGCAGATTCCTTCAAGTGCTGCGGTCGCAGTATTGATAATGCTGAGCTTCCATCCGAAGACCGCGATCACGATCGTGACGACCAGTGCCATGAAGCACGCACGATAACCCGGCCACTTCAGTATACTCATGGCTACAATGAGCCAGATGATAGGCAGCAGTGCAAGTATGAATTTTAAAAACATCCTGTTACTTCCTCCTTTTACACTTCTTTATCTACACCTGTCCGTTCGGATGCCGAATCGCCTCGTTACCCTGCCGCAATGCGGCTTTGAACGTGGTCCCGGATCCCTCTTTCCGGTCACAAAAAACGATCTCCTTCTGAAGATGCATTATCCAGCCAGAAATGTGACCTGTACCGTATTATTATAACATTTTTAGAGCATAATCCAATAATAATAACATACAATTTGCCGTAGAAATATTTAAAAAAATCCGGTTTTATCGTCGTTTTGAATAAAACAGGCTGAAGAATCACCGTGGAGAACTCTTGCTGAAAATCTTCCGGTCAGGCCTGCTTCTTTGGAGAAGACCGGCACCCGTCCGGCATTCTCCGAAGAATCCGAAAATTACGTAAACCATACAACTTCAAACCACAGCTTATGTTAACCGTCATACAGATATCCGTGCGTTATGTCAACCCTCAATCCGGCTGTTTTCCTATACGGGTTTTCCCCAAAAATAAGAATGACAGAAAGATGTTGAAGTCGGAGATAGCCTCCGGTTATATTAGTGCCAGGAATAAATCAGTAATTGAGAGGATACGCTCATGACACTAAAAGAAATCAGCAGCGGACCGGATTGGATCGTTTGGATAATAGGAATTCTGTTTTTAATTATCAGCCTTATCCTTATCTCAGGACATGGAGCGAGTCTTATTGCCGGGTATAATACGGCAGGCAGAGATGAAAAGAACAGATATGATACAAAAAAGCTTTGCAGAGTAGTCGGAATCGGCATGGCGCTGATAACACTTATGATTTTTATCCTGGCAATCTGGGAAACAGTACTGCCAGCATTTTTCTCTACAGTGTTTTTTGTTATAACAGTGATCGATTGTATTGCAATAATTATTTTATCAAATACTATCTGTAAGAAATAAGTAATTTTTTAATAGAGAACAAGAATGCTGCCCGGATGTTCTGTGCCTAAACGAAGGGGATTTTGAACGAAGCATATTTCCTTATGTGTCTGTATCTTCCCGCAGCCGAACGGCGCCTGCAGCCCTGCGGCGCTGTGCATCATCCATTGCCGCATAATGCCTCCTGGTCGTGTTTACATCCTTGTGTCCCAGCACATCGGCGACCAGATAGATGTCGCCGGTCTCCCTGTAGAGAGCTGTACCATAGGTGCTCCTCAGTTTGTGCGGCGTGATTTTCTTGGTCGTTGTCACGGCGGAGGCGTACTTTTCGACAAGGTTCTCGACAGAACGGATCGTCATCCTGCGCCTCTGTGTAGAATAGAAGAGGGCATGTTCATGACCGGTCACCGGAGTAATCCCCCTGCGGATCTCAAGGTAGTTCTTCAGTGCCCGCTCAACTTCCTCACCGAAGTAAACGATTGCCTCATTCCCGCCCTTTCTGATAATACGGATTCCGTTGTTTCTGAAATCAATATCTTCGACATCAAGTCCAACGCACTCGGAGACACGGATTCCGGTCCCGAGGAGAAGCGTGACTAGAGCGAGGTCGCGTTCTTTTGTCTTTTTATAGTAGGCAAGAGCTTTTCCCTGCAGGGTCTGCTCACAGTTTTCAATGTAATCGAGAAGAATCGCCACTTCATCAGCCTCCAGTCGAACTATCGTTCGATCGTGGATTTTTGGCATATCTATAAGAACTGTGGGATTCGTTCTGAGCATCTGACGCTTAAAGAGATAGCCGTAGAAGCTTCTCAGAGCCGATAATTTGCGTTTAATACCGACGACCCCATTGGTGTTCAGGGCAGACGTATTCTGACGGTTCTCGGGCGTTTCATAGAGTTTCAGGTACTCCATGTATTCCTCGATATCGGAGGCGGAGACGTGATCCAGGTCTTCGAGCGAGAAATCTCTGAGAGCATATTCTTTGTAAAGAGGATTCTGTGATTTCAGGAATTCGAAGAAGACACGGATATCGTAGGCATAGGAAATACGGGTCCGGGTGGTCGTCGTGGTGTCGATCGACCGGAAATAGTCTTTGACAAAAGGAGGAAGCTCCGAGAGGACTTTCCGGAGACGGAGGATGTTGCGGCGGTCGGTTTGTTCGCGGTAGGTGGTGCGGTCAGCCATATATAAATACCTCGTTTAGCTTAAGTAAAACGAATTTAACGAAACTGTCAGTTATAGTGCCTACGAGTTTAACGAAACAGATGGACAGCACAATACATACCTCAGTACATATTTTGCCTGTCCATCTTTTCGTTAAACTCGCGTTTGTGGAATAGATGCATATCGATATTATACATCCCTCCATACACCCGCACAACCATTTTCCCCTTTTTCCATCCGTTCAGATGAACCTTCTCTTACTTTTCCTCATGCCGTATCACCTCAAACCTCTCAAGCACCACATCCGTATCCTCCTCACGGATCCCGGCCTTCATCTTTGCAATCGCCACTTGTGTCTCCACATTGTCTACACCTTCAAGGTCCGGCAGCAAAAGTCCGCGACGTCTTCCCTTCGACACGATCACGCCGTACCGCTTCACATCAAGATAATCCTCCGACGGTATTTCTTCTGCCTCTCCGAGAACATCCACACTGATTTCAAGATCAGGCAGTTCCTTCACTGTGATCGGCGGAAACCTCGGGTCCCGTGTGGATGCAGAGATCGCGTTTGCAATGATTTCCAGATAAAGCGCTTTCTGGACCGGAGCAATCGTTCCGATACAGCCGCGCAGCTCCCCGTTCTCATGAATGGAGACAAAGGCGCCGGCCCGTCCGTTTTTCATTTCCTCGGTGAGCTCTTCCGGCTGCGGCTCATAGATCTTCCGGTCGCGGATATAAGTCTCAACTGTTTTTCTGGCAAGCTGTACATAAAGATCCATATTGGTATCCCTCCCATCCCTCTTCTGTTTACTGTCTGCCGTCACCTTTACATATTCATCAATAACTTACAGATTATGTCACGAAGACTCTGTTTCAAAGAATGTTTTAACTTTACGTATTCATCTCTTATCTCACGGTTGAAATCACGGGAATTCTGCATCAGAGATCAGACATTTCCGAGGACTACATTTTTCAGATGCTTCTTTGCCACTGACATAAGAATCCTCATCTTACGGATATCCGTTGGCGGCTCTGTCATTCGGTGTCTCGGAAAGTATCTCGTAATGTGCAGCGGTATTTCCGGATCGATCTCAGCAATCCAGGCAGCCTCCTCCTCCATGTCCTGTAGATCATCGTTTTTACCGGGTATTATGAGCGTTGTGAGCTCCACATGGGCATCTTCTGCCGCTCTGGAAATGAAGCGCATGACCGTCTGAAGATCTCCTCCAAGCCACTTATAAAGCTCAGGACGGAAAGCCTTGAGATCAATATTCATTGCATCAATATAGGGGAGAAGCTCAAGAAGGATCGGTATCTCGGCCATGCCGTTGGTCACAAGCACATTGTACATGCCGACTTCGTGAACCAGTCTGGCAGTATCCCGCACGAATTCATAGCCGACAAGCGCCTCGTTGTAGGTAAATGCAACCCCGATATTCCCCCGGCTGCGGAGATTGACCGCTGCTTCGAGGATCTCCTCGGGAGACATTCTCACCGCCCCCGTACTTTTCGCCGTTCCTTCAGCAATTTCATGATTCTGACAGAACGGACAGTGAAGATTGCAGCCGAAACTGCCGACGGACAGGATCCTGCTCCCCGGATGGAAGAAATGGAGCGGTTTTTTCTCGATCGGGTCCAAAGCAAGAGCTGTGACCATCCCATAATTGACGGGAACGACCTGCCTGTTCTCACATCTGCGTGCCCTGCAGAGCCCGACAGCACCTTCTTTGAGCCTGCAGTGATGCGGACAGACCGGGCAGACAGCATACTTCTCCCCTGCTTTCGCAGTTTTTTGTTCTGAAATTTTATATTCCTGGCCCTTCTCAGACCGGGTGATAGATGCAGATTCCATATCCTACCCCAAAGGTCGCCTCATGCGACAATTTTCTCGCACTGACATTTGTGCCTTCAAAAGCTCCGCCCATGATCGTAAAGGAACGATGCCCGCATTCCATGCAGTCATCGAGGAAACTCTCTTCAAATGATAGAAGGGAGTTAAAATCGGCTTTTCCCATGACTTCCATGATCTGCTTATCATAGGCGGGACCGGACGATCGGTAACCGTATGGACCATCTTCTTTCTGGCAATGCGCCAGATCCCCGCTCGCGATAAAGACAGCGCGTCTTCCGCATTTTTCGACCGCATCACGGATGAGACGGCCGAATTTCCAGTGCATGGAAAGCGGAAGGCCTGAAAGACCGATCCGGACAAGCCTGTAGTCTGTATAATACTGATTAATAAAGTAAAGAGGGACCATTGTTCCGTGGTCAAGCATCCTGTCGAGTTCTCCCATCGTCCCTGCCGGCACTCCGTTGCTCTCACACAGATCTTCTATCTGCCGGACGAGATCTGTGTCGTATTTTACGTCGAACTTTACGCCCGGAGCACGAAAACGCCCGAAATTTCCCTTTGCCCTTGTCCCGGGAGAAATGTGGAAATAGTCACGATACATGACCGAATGAGGAGATGTCAGGATGATTGTATCCGGTTTAATTGACGCGATATCCCGGGAGACCTCCGAAAAGGCATCCAGTGTCGCCTGGATTTTCCGCTCCTCCCCTCTCCCGATCTCAGCGACCGCGATTGGCGGATGCGGTACCATATAACCTGCAAGAAAAGACATTGAAATTCTCCTTTCACAACACATTTAGGTTCCTGAAAGAATATAGCTGCTCATGCGCCCGTATGCAGACGCTCCTCTTTTCCGGAAAGATAAATCTATATATGCATTATATCATAAAACAATTCTGTACTGACTGGTGTTAAGACTGTCACTCCGAAAATTCAAGTCCTGCCCGAGAGACAAAAGTGCTGGATTCCGGTCAGTGTCAGCCGACATAACAATAAGTTGCGGTAAGAAAAAATGAGCGGGATCAGGCAAACGGGGGAAAGCCTGATCCCGCCATGAAGGGAATATATAACAATCCGCGTCTCTTACCTGTTATAAGGGAGAATCAGGTAATCGCCTGCAGAAATGTTGTCGCCGTTAATATTGTTGATCCTTTCAACCTCCTTAATATAATCGCGCTTTTCAGACCAGGCGGAGTCCATCTCCCTCTCCGCAATATCCCAGAGAGTATCATCTGCCTCGATCCGAACGCTTCTGTAGACCCGCCCCGAAGAGATATTTTCCGCTTTCGCTGTTCCTGCAGAAAGAAGGAACATTAAAAGAAGGACGGCAGTTGCAAAAAGTGCGCCGGCGATAAAAGAAATAATCCTGTCTTTCCGCGCTCTTCTTCTCCGGATCCTCTTGCTGCCGCTTCTATATCCGGGTTTACCATCGGAGGGCCTTCTCAAATCGCTCCTAAAATATGCAGTTCTTCCTGTATTCGCCGCTGTCATAAATCAACCTCCGGGCACTATCCCAAAAATCAGTTCGGAATCTTTGTTCGGAACGTTCGTTCTGATAGAAATAGTATCACCTGAACAGTTGTTTGTCAAGCATGTGTTCGATTCTATTTGTCAGACAGGAGAGCCTTTTTGACAAGCTGTAATCTTCATCAGATCAGCGCGGGATACTCATTGTCTTTCCTGTAAGCCTTGACATATACACTATTTTCCAGTACTATCTTTTACAGGAAACGGGTTTTCACCGGGTAGGACTTAGGTCTGACAGGACTTGCCTGTTTCTTTTTTTATTTCCAAAATATCATAAAGATATTTCTTTCCGCTGGAAGCATATCTTATAAGGATCCTTCCGCGAAAAATGTTGTACCGTTCAACATTTCCATCATCTCCATATACTGGAAGTGCAAACCTCGTATCATACCGATACCATCCGTTTTTAGCATCTCTTCCATGCTTTGGTTTTCGATTATCTTCAAATATGCCATTCGAGGCTATCTCAATCATTTCCGGAATAGCCTGGGCAGCATTTGCTTTAGCTTTAGCCGCAGTTCCTTTCAATTTCTTTGTGTAAACAGAACCGGCATATTCACTTGGAAGTTCTGACCCTATATAAATTATTTCATTGTCTTCAGCTATAGAATATATATCCCCTACGTATCGCTTTAAATACTCTTCAACATCTTCCCATTGAATGGATCTTTTCCCTTTGAAAACAATATCATTTATAACAACAATCTTATTACCATCCGCATCTTGTATTACCGATACATTTCTTTTTGCCTTTTCATCATAAATACTCTCAAATTTAATCTGATATGCTAATAGTCTCGGTATATACTCCGGAGGTGTTCTCCGACCTGCTTCCCAATCTTCCAATGTACGAACAGGGATGCCCGTATGCTCTGAAAACTCTTTACGTGACATCCCTGCACCTTCTCTCAATTCTTTTATAATATGTGCTATATCCATTATATTATCACCTCGCGTTGTGTGTTCGTAAAGACAGTATATCAATATCAAACTATTCTCGCAATGCGTGGTTTTTATGTTCGTTTCGGTCCATTCCCCTTTGATCCTATGTAGAATGCTCGTGACTCAGTCATGAGTAAGTTGACGATATCCCGACAAGCTTCGCTTGCACTGATTTTCAAAGAATGATTCCTGTAGGTGCGGGTATTCGATGATATAGCTGACTGCATCGAAATTTTCGATGCCTATAGAAACCAGATTTGTGATTCTCCAAACTCGCTCTGGTTCAGTGTCCTTGATGCAATCCATTTTGTCCGGGTGGGCGTTATCGCGTATATAATCCTCAAGGGTGTAGTCCCTATCACTAACATATATTGTGTTTGGATTCTCAAAAATTACGGGGTGTTCATCCTGATGCTCATTGGTCATCTTATAATGTGAGCGACGTCTGCGGATTATTACAGCTTCCAGACACTTTTGCTTATTTCATATACTCCACCGTGGTATTCACCTTCTCCGACAAAAAAAGTTTCAAAACCGCATTTTTCCAAAACGCGTCCTGAAGCTGCATTTTCCAGCAGACGAATCCCATACACTTCACTTATTCCGACCTTTTCTGCCATAACAGGGAGGAATGCTGTTACGGCTTCTGTTGCATAGCCTTTGCAGGTGTATGGTTTTGCAACATGATATCCGATTTCCCATTTCCCTTCCCCGATGGGAACGAGCTGAACATAGCCTATGTTTTTTTCTCCGTCTTTTAATAGCACTGCATAGACCAGCGGTCCATCTGCGGTGCCATACTGAGACATTAAAAACTCTACAGTTTCCTCTGCTTCTTCCGGTGTTTCAAAAACCTCATCGGGCACAAATCTTCTTATGTCCTCATCCAATGAATTCTTATGGACATCCATTGCCATGTCTGCCGTCATTTCCGTTATAAACAGTCTGTCCGTTTCGACTAATTTGTTCATATACTTCTCCTGTTCATAGTAATCCTTTATTTCCCGATGAATCTTTTAATGCTTTTTCTTTCATTTTTGATTTTATCATGCATATGAGAGATGCTGCAAAAAATACGGTCCAGATAATGTGCGCTCCGTTTCTCCAAAGAACAAATGGCAGTTCGAACAGGAATCCAGCAATAAATTTAAATCCTGAGGATTCCCATAATCCCGGAGTAAGGAACAAGTCCCTTGGGTGTGTCAGCATATGGAAGTCATATAATTTTATCAACGGGAAAAAACATAGTATACTGATCAAAAAGCAGAATAATGCATATACAAAGAGACGTTTATACAGTTCTGAATAAGATTCAGAATCAGAAAATATTTCATCATCGATATTCGGACTCATCTGTTCAAAATAATGCTTGCCGCTATGAAAGTCTCCGCTGATCAGCTTCCAGCCTGCATCTTCATATAATGCGATGTAATTCTCATACTCATCTCTTTTGCTGATCGTTCTGTAATCTATCCTTACCTTCGGAATGAATGCTTCCCCGCACTTTAAAAATGTATACTTGAACCACCCGGGCTCTGCTTTCACGAGCTTATAGCCCTTTTCTCTGTAACCATCAATAAATTTCTGTTCTTTTTCCAGATTTACTAAGAATATCCTGTGACTTTATGGAAGGTGCTTCGCACCTCGCGCGGCGATGCAAGAACACCGAGGCGTTCCTGAACTCTGTCCATACACAGATCCGGTATCTGCTTATCCGAAAAACTGTGGCCGTGCTCCGCTAAGCAGAAGTACAATAAGAATCGCTGCATATGCAATACATTTCAGAGCATGAGGCGCTTACGGCGCGGAATGCAGATACTTGCGGATAGTGAGCACGTTCTTTCCGCCCGCGTACTGGTAGTCCACTTCATCCATCCGCTGCTTTATAATATGAATTCCCAGACCGCCGATCGGCCGATCATCCGACTTCAGCGTAATGTCCGGAGACGGGCGGCTGGTGGGATCGAAGGGGATGCCCCTGTCGGAAAAGACCAGCTCCGCCATCTCCTTCTCCTCATCGAAGGAGAATTCGATCCTCGCGTCTCCTTCGCCTCCGTCATAGGCATAACTGGCGATGTTCACAAAGATCTCCTCTGCTGCAAGCATCAGCAGGAACGCACTGTCCGGCGGGCACGCGACCTCGTCCAGCTGTGCCTCCAGGAACATGTTTACTTCATCCATGCTCTCCCGCCGGGCGGGAACCTCCAGGAAGGCCCTGTGTTTCCCGTCCGGGGCAATGTCCGGACCCAGGAACTGCACGCACAGCATGGTAATGTCATCAGACTGAGGGACTCCCTTCGAAAAATCGCGAATCGCCTCGTGCATTTCTTCAATCAGTTCTTTTGGAGACAGGTCCTTTTTCGCGTTCAGCGTCATGACAAGCCTTTTATCCCCGAACAGCTCTTCCTTCTGATTGATTGCCTCTGTTACGCCGTCCGTATACTGAAACAGGCAGTCTCCCGGATACATTGTCATCTCATATTCTTTAAAGCGCAGCCCGTCCCGCACGCCCAGCGGCGGATCGTGCACGTCCTTCATCAATTCGAACTGCCCGTCTGCCCTGCGGATGGCCGGGTACTCGTGGCCGGCGTTGGAGGCGATCAGCCTCCCGTTCGTGAGATTCAGAATCCCCAGCCAGGCCGTGCAGAACATGAAGGATTCATTGTTCTGGCACAGCTGATGATTCACATAGGTCATGATCTCTTTCGGGGAACCGCCCGTCTGTGCATGGTTCTGCAGCAGTGTCTTTGAGATGACCATGAAAAGGGACGCCGGAACGCCCTTGTCGGATACATCTGCAATGGTCAGTGCCAGGTGATCGTGATCGATCAGATAGAAATCGTAAAAGTCCCCTCCTACCTCCTTTGCAGGATCCATGCTGGCAAACAGATCCACCTCACAGCGGTCCGGAAAAGGCGGAAAGATGCTCGGCAGCATATCCCGCTGGATGTTCGAAGCAACATCCAGCTCAGTTCCGATTCGCTGTCTCTCTGCTGTCACCTTCTGCAGATTCTCCGTATAGTCGTCGATCTCATCCACCATGTTGATGCAGGTACGTGTCAGCGTACTGACTTCCCCGTACCCGTAACGGTACGGCTGGCATTCCTGCTTCACGTTCTCCGAATCCAGCACGTTTTCTTCTGTTTCCGTATATTTTTCCAGTACATCCGTCAGATGGAGGATGGGCCGGGTCACCTTCTTTTCTATGGAACGCATGAGGAGCATTTCCAGGATCAGCAGGCTGTTCAGCATTATGGCAAGAATCACATAATACCAGTCCAGGAATGCAAAGAAGCGATTTATGACCGCCATGCTCTGATCCGTCAACACCCCGCTCTCTGAGCTGAGAACGGATTCATATTCCTCAAACATCTCGGGTGCCAGATAGAGGGTATTCCGGTACAGCAGGGCAGCGCACAGGACAGACGCGGCTACCCCGACGGTCAGAAATGCCAGGACCATCCTCTCATTGATGGTAAGGGTCCGCCTTCGGATCAGGGATACCAGGATGACAGTGGGCATTCCGAAGATCAGTATTACATCCAGATACTGCGTACACAGTACGGCAAGCGATCCCAGGGTCGATCCTGACAACGTTCGGGAATAATATCCGACAGACATTATGGCCACATAGACGATCACATCCGCCAGCATGATCAGATAATATTTGATAACATGCCCGGACGTATCCAGCCTTGGATACTCCGCTCTTTTTTCCCCTTTCAGCGGAAGCGCATACCATAGGATGGCAGGAAGTATGCAGTATACGATATCGGCAGCTCCAATCAGCAGCAGCCTGAGAGGATTCCCTATTATTACTATCATTTCCGGATCTATGAGAATCCGAACTAAGTCAAAGACATCCTTCACCAGATATCCCAGTACACCCCAGATTCCCATCAGCAGCCCGAGCATGGGAATCACTGCCACGGACAGGTTAAAGGTACCGATCACGTTGTGGGTAAAGAGCATCGCGGTAATTACATCCAGCAGAACACAGATCAGAAATCCTGCGGCGGCTGCCAGCAGGTTTTTCTTCCATCCGAAGCTGCGGAATATACCGAAGCGGTCCTTTAAATTCTTTTCAGTCTTCATATCAAATTTTCTCATCATCTTATATGAGCGCCAGGCTCGTGATTCCATCCATAGACTCTTCTGCCGCCTTCTTAAGTTCCGACGGTCTCCTGACGTCTATAAGTCTAAAACAGCCGGGTCTTGTCTTGTTTTCCGGATGCTTTCTTACAGTCGTGAAATTGTCTTCCTCCGGAACCGATCAGATGCTGCGGGGCCAGATTCCCGCTATGGCAGCAGGTATTCGTTCCAGATGTTCGCAAACTCAGTGATTCTGGGATATGCGTACACAATGATCGCAACAGTAGCAATCCATACCGACACGGTGAAGACAATCATTTTCGCTCCTTTAAGCGTAGCGAAATGAATATGCCAGTACCGCTCATTCAGTTCTATGAGCGCGTAGCAGGCGAAGACCACAAAGAAGCTGTATACGATCGGAATGATCTTGCCCGGGAACAGCTGCCCGGTCAGCGCAATCAGGACAGTCTGCACCGGAAGGATGAACAGATAGCTTAGACAGTAATAGCTGTTGATGTTCGTCGAAAAATGTGTGACAAATCCGGGCAGCTTTCCCCCGATCAGCTTCACGAATTTATAAAGAAGTGCCAGGAATCCCAGCGTGAACAGGCAGGTGGCAATGGCATCCGGCGTGGGCTTCATGCTGTACTGAAGGTCGGAGCCCAGCTCCGGCAGGACCGACATTTTCATCGTGAAGCGGCACACATAATAAATCGCGGCAAGCGGGAAACAGACTGCCATGATTCGGTTTGCCAGCGCATCCTTGTCGCGGATGCGCGGATAGTAGCCTCCTATGAAATAGCCGAACGCCACAAATACAAAGTAGCAGAACAGGGGAAAATACGATTCCGCGTTGGTGATAACAAAGAACGCCAGCATCTGGCTCACAAGATAACTGTCATGCGTGGGCTTCACGAACCATGAATACGGTGCAGGGAGAGCGCGCCACATGACCAGCGCGATCAGGCTCATTACAACGCTGATCAGAAGGATCGCCCCATTCTTAAGGCGCAGTCTCTTGAACAGTGCCATCAGAAGAAAAGAAAGGCCTGCAAATGTCAGGATGTCTGCCTGGAGGATCAGCAGGCTGTTGGAAATGAAGAACTGCCTGCCCGTTACCCAGTAGCCGATCAGATTGGGGAGACAGTTCCTGAGGATATTCAGGAACTGTCCGATCGTCAGAAGCCCGAATCCCCGTATCAGGTACGAGGAGGGGGTCTGCCTGCGCATGTAGCACATACCGATGCCCATGCTGATCATGAAGGTGGCTCCCCCGAAGAATTCGGTCAGATAATCGTCGACCACGCCCGGCATGACCTTTTTTCCCAGGTCCAGGAGCACATGTACAAAAATCATTCCTACGACACAAAGAGCCTTTAAAAGATCCAGTTCCTGCTGGCGGCCGGCATTCACCTTGCTGTCCGAAAAAAATCTGCTGTTCATCATACCTCCTTCACCGCATCAGACAGCCCTTTCCGCTTTGGCTGTCACTGTACTGATTTTCCAGAACGAATTCCGTCTGGCTTTTTACTCTCCTCTTTCACATCGAACAGTTTACAGAGAGCTTATTGTCTGATTTGCATCCTGAATGATCTCATCCGGGAAGCCGAATGCCCGCAGCAAGGCCAGCGCATTACTTTCTCCGCCCCGTCCGGGATGGATGCAATAATCAAATGTGACATTGTTTTCCGTGATATGACTCTCAAAATAATAGGGTGCATACATTTCCTGCAGCTTATTCACCAGCTCGATATCATGCGTTGCAATCATACAGAAGCCCGGGAAATGTGTAAGATATTTCAGCACTGCTTCCGATGCCGCCAGGCGCTCTTTCTGATTTGTCCCCTTGAGGATCTCGTCAATTACGTACAGCGTCATCGTTCCCTGACCGATCTCGTCAAGCATCCTCTTCAGGTAACGTACTTCCCGAACATAATAGCTTTCTCCCGAGACGACATCATCCCGGATCGCCATGGATGTCATGACTTTGAGCTGAGGCATCGACAAAGACGTACAGCATGCCGTATCAATGGTCTGCGCCAGTATGGCATTCACGGCCAGGCTTTTCATGAAGGTCGATTTTCCGGATGCATTTGCTCCGGTCAGGATCGCCCGGTCATATAATGTGAAGTCATTCACGACTGGTTCCCTGATCAGCGGATGATAAAGCCCGTTTGATACGATTTCTCCCTGAGCATTCAATTCCGGAAGCGACCACTCATGCAGGCTGTTCCTGAACGAGAGGATGCTGATGGCAGCGTCCAGTCTTCCCACGTAGGTAAACGCGTCTGTGACAGCTCCCCAGTTCTCATCGATCATCTTCAGGATCCTGTCGATCCGCGCCACATCCATCAGGGTGATGCCCAGAATATAATCAAAGAGAAGACCAAAGATATCCCCCGTCAGCCCGGCTCTCTTTGTATAGATGAGGATTCCGATCTTTTTCCGCAGTTTCCGCAGCAAAAGAGAAGTATCCCTGACATCACTGCCTTCGGGCTGCGGAATCTCTTTGTTCCTGATGGCCCACTCATACAATTCGAGCACCTGCCCGATCCCCGACATGGAAGACAGCAGCACATCATATCTCATCTTCATCATCAAATAGACGATAAAATTGATGATCACGCTGAGTACCAGTGCAACATAGAAGGGTGTGGACCGGAAAATGAAAGCCGACAGGGCGGACGCCGCCAGAATCAGCTGCAAGACCCGAAATACCCAGCTGTGTTCCGGCCTCATCAGTCCGGCATCCGCAAAAAACTTCGGAAGATAATAGCTTTCCTGCCGTTTCCCGATCGGATAAAATCGTAATACCAGCTCCTGCAGGAGATCCCGGTTTTCAGAAAGAGTATTCATCCATTCCCGGTTTTCCCGGAAAAAGTTCTCACTGCCATTATGCAGGGTCTGGTACAGGACCTGTTCGCCGATATAACTGCCGGTCTGATTGATCCGCAGAAATACTTCGTCCATTTCAAGATCTGTCCATGTGATCTCATCGATACTATATGGGTTTTCTTCCGCTGTACCGGAAAGAGTTTCGTCCAAAATACGGACCTGAGGAAGACGGTCTCTGCAGCGCAGCGCCTCAGCGGAATCCGTCGGGTCTTTCCCGAACCGGGCATTGAAAAATGTCATGATCCGTTTCTTTCTGCCGGGAAACATTCAATATCTACCTCCCATAAATAACAGGACTTCATCGGGTACACAACTGTTCCGATTGACGCCAAAGAATGTGCTCCAAAATATTATCGCAACACGAAAGATCCGGATAGCCGCATTTCTCAGATTAACAATGTTGACCTTTATACATACAGTATAACACATAGAACGCTTATTCACATACAGACGTTGGTGGACATTAAGGGAAAATGAAAAAGCACCGCCGAAGCAGTGCTTGTACAAGATACTATGCAGAAGTAACAAATATTTATTACAAAATTTTCTGTGTGCCTGCTCTTAAGAAGCAGCATCCTTCGATTTTCGCTTTTCCGACTCAGCATATCTGCAGCCGCTGCACGCACCGCCGCATCCGCTGCAGTGTTTTCCGTTCTTTCCATTTTTGACAATACCATACACCGCAGCTCCAAAGACCAGCACGATCACAATAACGAGCACCAGATCCGCAATATTCATTCACTCACTCCTTCTTATCACGGAACGCACAAGACCGATCAACATAAAAGTGCACTCCTTACATGGATGACTTCTCCGGCTGAACTGCCTTGCAAGACCTTTCTGACGGGATATCCGATGATCAGATGAAAAGCCCGCCGATGATCTTCACCAGAAGTGCTGCAATCCACGCAAACGCACACTGCCACAGCACAACGCCGACTGCCCACCTGGTCCCCAGTTCTCGTTTAATGGAGGCGATCGCCGCAACACAGGGCGTATACAGCAGACTGAATACGAGAAGTGAAGCAGCCGAAATCGGAGGCATTACTGAGGCCATCCCGCCGGTATTCGTATAGAGGACCCGCAGCACAGAGACCACGCTCTCCTTTGCCATAAAGCCCGAAATGAGCGATGTGCAGATCCTCCAGTCCCCCAGCCCGATCGGTTTGAAAATCGGTACCAGTACGCCTGATATCGTCGCGAGAATACTCGAATCAGATCCCTCGGGAACAAAATGAAAGCTGAAGTCGAACCTGTTCAGGAGCCATACGAGAATCGTCGCGACAAGAATGACAGTAAAAGCTCTCTGAAGAAAATCTTTTGCCTTTTCCCATAAAAGCTGCGCTACATTACGGGGGCTCGGCAGGCGATAGTTCGGAAGCTCCATGACGAACGGGACCGGTTCCCCGCAGAACAATGTCCTGCGGTACAGAAAGGCCGCAAATATTCCGGACAGGATCCCGAGAACATAAAGCCCTACCATAATGAGTCCTCCCGAATTCGGGAAGAATGCATTTACAAAGAATCCGTAAATCGGAAGCTTGGCCGTACAGCTCATGAACGGCGTGAGCAGGATCGTCATTCTCCGGTCCCGGTCACTGGGCAGCGTCCTCGTGGACATGACTGCCGGTACCGTACATCCGAAACCGATCAGCATGGGGACGATACTCCGTCCGGAAAGACCGATTTTTCGAAGCAGCTTGTCCATGACAAAAGCCACTCTCGCGATATATCCGCTGTCCTCCAGCATGGAGAGGAAAAAGAACATCGTGACAATGATCGGGATAAAGCTCAGAACGCTTCCCACACCTTCAAAAATCCCGTCAATGACAAGGCTTCTGAGCACTTCGCTGACATTTGCCGCGATCAGGGCATCATTCACAGCGCCGGTCAGGATCCCTATGCCGGATTCCAGAAGGCTCTGGAGCCATGCTCCGATCACATTGAAGGTCAGAATGAATACCAGACCCATGATTCCGATAAATACAGGGATTGCCGTAAAACGCCCTGTCAGAATTTTATCTAATTTCTGGCTGCGGATATGTTCCTGACTTTCCCGAGGCTTTACTACGCATTCTCTGCAGACTCTCTCGATAAATGAAAACCGCATGTCCGCTATTGCGGCACTTCGGTCAAGGCCCCGCTCTTTCTCCATCTGAAGCACGATGTGTCCGAGCGTCTCAAGCTCGTTCTGATCCAGCCCCAGCTGTTCTGTGATCAGCCGGTCTCCCTCAATGATCTTGGACGCCGCAAAACGTACCGGGAGTCCCGTCCGCTCAGCGTGATCCTCGATCAGGTGGCTGACCGCATGCAGACACCTGTGCACTGCTCCTCCATGGTCATGACTGTCACAGAAGTCCTGCCTCCTGGGCTTCTCCTGATAGTATGCAATATGCATTGCATGATCGACCAGTTCGTCGATTCCCTCATTTTTTGCGGCAGAAATCGGAATGACCGGGACACCGAGCTCATTTTCCATCTTATTTACATCAATATATCCGCCGTTCGCATGAATCTCATCCATCATATTCAGCGCAACAACGGTCGGTATACCGCTCTCAAGAAGCTGCATCGTAAGGTAAAGATTGCGCTCGATATTCGTCGCATCGACGATATTGATGATCCCCTTCGGCTTTTCCTGCAGGACGAAATTTCTGGAGACAAGCTCTTCACTCGAATACGGAGACATGGAATAGATGCCCGGAAGGTCTGTTATACGGGTATTTGACTTTCCTCGGATCACACCATCCTTTCGGTCGACCGTTACGCCCGGGAAATTTCCCACATGCTGATTTGATCCGGTCAGCTGATTAAAAAGCGTCGTCTTCCCGCTGTTCTGATTCCCCACCAGCGCAAAGGTCAGGACCGTATCCTTCGGCAGCGGATCTCCGCTTCCCCTGGGATGAAAACGCCCTGTCTCACCAAGGCCCGGATGAGCCGTATGCTTACCGGCGGTCCTCATCTCTTTTCTTCCCGGTGCAGAAGGCTCTTCCTCCCGATCGTCTTCAATCGGAGTCACAGTTATCGCTCCGGCATCATCGAGCCGCAGCGTAAGCTCATAACCATGGATTCGAAGTTCCACGGGATCTCCAAGCGGTGCATACTTGATGACCGTTACCTTCACTCCCGGAATCATGCCCATATCCAGGAAATGCTGCCGGAGCGCTCCGCGTCCTCCGACCGTCTCGATCCTGGCGCTCATGCCGGGCTTTAAATCTTTCAGTGTCATGCTCTGTCTCCTTTGAAACAGTTTTATGTCAATAACTATATCTTTAGATTCTACCTTTGAATCTGTATAAAAGCAATGTTTTCCGGCTACTTTTACGAGCTTTTCACGACAAAATACGAACAGATTTTCGGAATATCTGTTTGCTTTTTTCCGGTGCTTATGGTACACTGACATAATAAAAGACAAAGTATGCACATTTCTGCCGACACGTCATGCAAGGAGGATCAATTCTATGGCATACGGTAAGATCACAGCAAAACAAAAAGAAATTCTGGATTTTATTAAAAGCGAACTGATGAACCGCGGATATCCGCCCTCGGTAAGAGATATCTGTCAGGCAGTCAATCTGAAATCCACATCTTCCGTTCATTCACATCTTGAAACTCTTGAGAAGAACGGTTACATCCGACGGGATCCGACAAAGCCAAGGGCGATCGAGATCATGGATGAGAATTTCAACCAGAGCCGCCGAGAGCTCGTCAATGTACCCCTGGTAGGAACCGTAGCCGCAGGACAGCCGATTCTTGCTGTCGAGAACGTTGAGAGCTACTTCCCGATTCCTACCGAATATCTCCCGAACAAGCAGGTCTTTATGCTGAAAGTTCACGGGGAGAGTATGATCAACGCAGGCATTCTGGACGGAGACGAAGTGATCGTAGCGCAGCAGAATACCGCGAAGAACGGAGATATGGTGGTCGCCCTTCTCGGGGATTCCGCTACCGTCAAGACATTCTACAAAGAGAACGGATATATCCGTCTTCAGCCGGAGAACACGCTGATGGATCCGATCATCGTCTACGGCGATCTGACCATTCTCGGCAAGGTCATCGGTATCATGCGGTTCATAAAGTAAAAGGAGCAGCGCAATGCTGCTCCTTTTACTTTACCAGTATATGTCAATCGTATGCAGTGCATCCTCATCGACCGGATAATAGGACATGGTCCCCCTTCCCTCGATCGACATCTTGTACTGCAGGACCGAATTGAGGAGCCCTCCGTCATAAAGGTCTCCTTTTGCTGCCGCGTAATTGTCAAAATCCGAAAATTTCATGTGTACGGAATCCGCTCCGGAATCGACCGCCGCGATCAGCATGTTATAGATTTCATCATAGCTGTAGTAGTCGTGGTAATAACCATTCAGCACATAGTAATCCCATGTTCTCGAATAAGTTTCCGGAAGAATGTATTCTTCTGTCGGTTCATACCCCGCCCTGGAAAGATCGTCCGTCGTCAGGCCAAGGAAGGAGTATGTGACATCCGGTGCCATGGCATTTTGAACTTCCGAGATATAATTTGGGTCTCCCCATGTAGCGTCTACAAAGGTGTACTCCCCGTCGATCATAACAAGGTTCCACGCATGCGCTTCCGAGCTGCCGTCCGTCCTGTTCGTGATATCCCCCTCGACATACGCGCAGAACACGCCTGCTCTGTCCAGAAGATACTTGAACTCTCTTGCATAGCCTGCGCATACGCTCTGATGATAAATCATAGAGCTCTGTATATTCTGGCTCTGCGGAGCACCCATCACATAGTCCGTATTCCTTATGACATACTCGTAGGCCAGACGCACCTTCTCATATTCGCTCATCCCATCGTAGATCTGTCCCAGATAACCGGCAGCCTCCGCTTCTATCATCGCCTGCTGGCTGTCGATCTCTGACGGGTCGATATTAAATTCGAGTGTAATTCGCTTGATTCCCGGTCCCGGAAATCCGTAAATCGACGCACTGCCCGTGATCCAGAAGAATTCGGGATGATCTGCCAGCAGAGCTCTCAGCGCAGGCCCGACATCTTCAGCACTCTCCGCAGTGATATAGAACTCTGATTTTCGTTCCGAAATTCCGGTATAGAGCTGTTCATAGACAGATCTCACACCTTCCTGCAGCTGGTCATAATCAAAACCGCTTAAGCCCTGCGCACCTGTCTCTGCAGTCCCGTCACCGGGATCCTGTTCCTCCTCGATGACAACGACCTCCTCCGCAGCCGGATTCCCTCCTTCCGCGGAAGAAGGAGGTGTATAGTCCGGAAGAAGCGGTTCACCCTCCTCTTTCGGTCTGCTGCCGAAAATCGCAGATGTTCCATCGGAAGAACAGCCTGCTGCACAGAAACAGAGAACGACTGACAGGAGCAGGGGCACCATGCGCCGTGTTTTTTTTTTATTCATAAATAAAACCTCATCGCGCGAGTATCATGCCCGCTGATTCCATCCTGTCACGCAAAGAACTCCTTTTTGAGTTCCTCAATATCTACAGGAGTCCCGTCTTTCCAGATGCGGTCCAGATCATAAAAGCTTCTTGCTTCCTCGTCAAAGATATGAATGACCACACCTTTATAGTCAAGCAGCGTCCAGTTCCCGTTCTTATGCCCTTCAACATGGTCAGGCTCGAAGCCGGCTTTTGTACCGGCCTCCTCGACCGCGTCGACCATCGCATCCGTCTGGTTGTAGTTGCGCCCTGTCGCGATGACAAAATAATCTCCAAGCGGAGAGATCTGATCGATCTCGATCACACTGATATCTGTCGCGAGCTTGTCCTCAAGGGCTTTTACGGCAATCGCTGCGAGTCTTCTGCTCTCTTTTAATTCCATACTTTATCCTCCGGTATGCAGTCTTAAACTGTTTCTTACTCTCTTTTTAAGGACAAGGATCCTTTCCTGTTCTTCTTTAAGAGACATCTGAAATCTTTCCTGTTCCTCTCCGAATGGATCAGGAGTTTTCCCCATTCTTCTCCATATGCAGCTTTTCATAATAACAGAAGGCCTGCTCCGTCATCTCGTCGATCCTTCCGCCCTTTGATCGCAGGTATTTTACCGAGTCCCTCAGAATGATGTAACAGCACTCATCAAGATCATGAAAAGCAACTTTTCTGACCTCCGGAAGGTCAGGCGCCTTGAATCGCCTCGGCTCGATGTAATCCGCAATAAAAATAATCTGCTCAAGTCTGCTCATCGCCGGCCGGCCGGTCGTGTGATAGGTGATCGCGTTCAGGATATCCTCGTCTTCGACCTTATATTTTTTCCTGGCGATATAGGCCCCGAGCTTTGCATGAAGAAGATATACATTCTCGCGCTCGACCGGCGTGATCGGTATATCGTTCTTTTCGCAGAGTTTTATCTTCTTTGGATCCGGGATGTTTTTCGCACTGTCGTGAAGCAGTCCGGCAAGCTCCGCCTTCTGATAGTCCTCACCGTGCGCCATGGCCAAAGCCACGGCTGTATACCGAACTCCCTGTGTGTGGTAATACCGGTCTTCGTCATCGTCAAAGAATTTCTTCAATCTCCTGTTATATTTCTCAATATCATATTTTTCTGCCATAATTCAACACCTAAGTCTTAAGGAACAGGGACTTCACTTCTCTGTATAGACATGATACGTGTGGATATAGTTGATCACCGTATCCGGCACATAGTATTTGACTGTGTGGCCTTCTTTGATCCAGGATCGGATCTGGCTCGATGAACAGTCTATATTTTCCGTATCAAGCTTCTCAATTTTTGCATTGAAGAGCTTTCTCACAAATTCGATCTTCTCATCCAGCTTTTCATCGCTCGTATGATTTCTCGTCGCAACGACAAGTGTGCAGGCATCCGCGATCCGCTGAGGATTTTTCCAGGAATCAAAATAGAAAAGAGAATCGGCTCCGATAATAAAGTAGTACTCCGTGTCCGGATGTTCCTTTACAAGCCTCTCCAGCGTACGGTAAGTGTACGTATAGCCGTCCTCATTCATTTCAATATCGGAAATCTCGAAATGCGTGTTGGACGCGATCGCCAGCTTGACCATATCCATGCGCTGTAAGTCTGTTCCGCCGTCGCGGTCTTTCTTGTGCGGCGGATTCCCGGAGGGCATGAAAACAACCTTGTCAAGGCCGAACTGAAGATACGCATTTTCTCCCAGTATCAGGTGACCGATATGAATGGGATCAAATGTCCCGCCCATGATTCCGACTTTTCTCATAGTCCCTCCACGCCATCAGTTTATCTCAGTATCAAAGCTACACATTGCCTCACTGGAGCATTTTTACGCATGCCTTATTTTCGCGGCAGCTCGATTTTCCTGTTCTTATCTGTTCCCGGCTTATACAGGACGATCTTCTTCCCTATGACCTGCACCACCGTGGAATGTGTCCGCTCGGCGATCATTTCCGCGAGCTCTCTGGGATCATCCGCACAGTTATTCTGCACGCCGATCTTGATAAGTTCTCTGGCCTGAAGCGCCTCCTCGACATTTTTTGTATTCTCGGGTGTAAGGGAAGCCTTTCCGAGATACAGGATCGCATCCTGTGTCATCGCAAGGCTTTTCAGATAGGCTCTCTGTTTACTCGTCAGAATCATCCTGCTCCTCCGTGTTCTCCGTGTAATAGTCGAATTCGTGTCCGTACATTCGGACCGTATCGCCCTCTTTAATGCCGTAATACTCAAGGTTCTTATTGATACCGGTCTTGCGCATCCAGTTCTGGAAGTATGTAAAGCCCTTCTCAGATTCCAGATTGGTATAGCTGAGCATCTTGTCGATCTTCGGTCCCTCGACGATATACACAGGCTTGCCCTTCCGGTCTTCCGTGACAGCGATCGAGTAGGGAAGCTCCTCGGTGACCAGATTGTCTTCCGGAAAATATTCCTGCTCATAGTATACAGGTTCCGTCGCTTTTGTTTCAAGAAGTTTCAGGACTTCATACAAAAGCTCTTTGACGCCCTGTCCGGTGACGGCGGAAATCGGATAGATCTCATATCCCTCCGGTTCAAATTCCTTCCGGATCCTGGCGATCGGGTCATCTTCCATACCGCCAAGGACATCGATCTTGTTGGCCGCAATGACGATCGGCTTCTTCATGATCTGAGGGTTATACTGCTCAAGTTCCCTGTGTATGGCCCTGATATCCGAGACCGGATCCCGGCCGTCGAAGGAAGCCGCGTCCACGATGTGGACAATGACACGCGTCCTCTCGATATGGCGCAGGAATTCATGTCCGAGTCCGACGCCCTCGGAAGCACCCTCGATCAGTCCGGGCATATCCGCGATCACAAAGCCTCTGCCGTCCTCGAACTCGACTACGCCAAGATTCGGCTGGATGGTCGTGAACGGATAATCCGCGATCTTCGGCTTTGCACGGGTCACTCTGGACAGAAAAGTGGATTTTCCGGCATTCGGAAATCCTACCAGTCCGACATCGGCGACCAGCTTGAGTTCCATCGTGATATCAAGCTCCATCGCTGGTTTTCCGGGCTCTGCATACTGAGGGGCCTGATTGGTCGGAGTCGCGAAATTCATGTTTCCCCTGCCTCCGCGGCCACCCCTGAGGACTACCTGCCGCGTATTGTCCCCGGACATATCTGCAATAATCTCACCTGTATGTTCTTCCCTGAGGATCGTCCCCTCGGGCACCTTCAGTACAAGGTCTTCACCGTTTTTGCCATGGCAGCGCCTCTGGCCGCCTTCCTCTCCGTTCCCGGCCTTGAACATGTACTTATGCTTGTATGTAAAAAGGGTATTCATCCCCTTGTCCACTTCAAAAATGATATCTCCGCCGCGGCCTCCGTCACCGCCGTCCGGTCCGCCTGCCGGAACGTACTTTTCCCGCCGGAAACTGACATGGCCGTTGCCGCCTTTGCCTGACCGGATATGTATTCTTGCGCGATCTGCGAACATTTCTTTATCCTCTTAAAAAAGCAAAAAACTGATAAATGTGTGCGGATACAAAGAAAGCTTCAAATCCAGCCGGATTCGAAGCCCTTCATACCCTTATTACTCTGCTGTCTCAACAAGCTCGATGTAGCACTGCTTGCGGTGCTTGCCGAGTCTTGCAAAACGAACGATACCGTCTGCCTTGGCATACAGTGTATCGTCGCCGCCGCGTCCGACATTCACACCCGGATGGATGTGTGTTCCGCGCTGCCTGTAAAGAATATTGCCAGCCTTTACGAACTGGCCGTCTGCCCTCTTCGCACCTAATCTCTTGGCTTCGGAATCGCGTCCGTTCTTTGTGGAACCGACACCCTTCTTGTGGGCGAAGAGCTGAAGATTCATTTTCAGCATGTCTGCACCTCCTCGATTATTACCTTTACGTGGGTCTTACCGTCCCCTTCACTGATCTGCCTGAGTCCCATGATCATGGAATCCATGAGAAGCTTTCCGCCCTCAGACAGTCCTTCCGGAAATCTGCAGATCAGGAATCCGTCCCGGTCCTTCGCGTCAACTCTGTCTTTGCAGAGGACCTCGATGGAATTGACCGTGTTCAGCGTAAGCGCCGAAACGGCTGCGCAGTAGATATCGTATCCGCTCTGCGCATATCCCGCGTGACCGGTGACCTGAAACATGGAAAAGCTGTCGCCTGTCCGTTCAACTCGAACAGTGATCATGATCAGCAGCTGATCTTCTCGATCTTAACAGCTGTATAAGCCTGTCTGTGACCATTCTTCTTATGATAGCCCGACTTCGGCTTGTAGTGATATACGATAACTTTCTTAGCGCGGCCGTTAGAAATGACCTTTGCCTCGACAGTAGCGTTCTTCACATCTTCGCCGACCTTCAGACCGTCATTGCTGACAGCGATGACCTGATCGAATGTGACTGTCTCGCCTACTTCCTTGCCAAGCTTCTCAACGCGGATAACATCACCTTCAGAAACTTTGTACTGCTTTCCGCCAGTTGCGATTACTGCATACATGGAGCACACCTCCTTCTCATAAAAACTCGCCAGATTCGGCGCCGTCTGAACGGACTTATAGCCTCTCTGTGCGGCACACTTGGATATATTATCACAAATAAAATCTTATGTAAATACCAAATTTCACGTTCTTGATATTTCAAATTTCACGTTCTTAATATTTCCGGGAGCGGCTTCTCCCGCTTTTCCCGGACGATCTCCATGATGCCGAGGGGCGTGAGATCGACCACGTCCATCGAAAGCCGGTCGCGCTTCGCGTGCTTTCTCATGACATTGACAAGTTCCTCCCTGTGGTCGGGATTCGAAAGCTTGATAAAGTCGACGAGGATCATACCCGAAAGATTTCTGAGGATCACCTGGGTCACGATCTCCTCTGCCGCCTCCAGATTGATCTTACGGTAGGTCTCCTCCGCAATTTTTCCTTTCTCAAAGCGGCCGCTGTTCACATCGATGCTGACAAATGCCTCCGTCTTCTCGATGACCAGATACGCCCCGCTTTTCAGCCAGACCTTCTTTGCGAGAAGTCTGTCGATATCCCGGCCAAGCTCATAGAGCACCGCAAGGCTCAGAGAGCGGCCGGTGTAACAGATCTCTTCATTTTCGTGAGGAAAGCCTTCGAGCTTTTCCGCAGCGAGCGGAATATCCGACCAGAGCCGGTCAGGAGCCATATACAGATCACGCAGCATCGTAACGTAGAATGGCTCCGGCTCATAGAGCAGCGTCCCGGGCTTCGCTTTCTCCGCATCCAGAACGATCTTCTGCATCTGCCGGGCGAGCATTTCGAGTTCCGATAAGAGTTGCGCCTTCAGAGCCTTCGGGGCGTTCGTCCGCAGAAGCGGCCGCATGCCTTCATAGGAGAGTCCCTCCGTCCATTTTGCAAGGAGCTCTTTGTCACCCTTTGAGAGCTTTTTGGAAAATGAAAACCCTCCGCTTCCCCGCTCCATCACCGCGTACCTTCCGGCGATGCTGAGCCTCTGTGTCGCGACGCATGTCTTATTGCCGGCTGCGTCCTTCGTGATCTGCAGAAGGATCCTGCCGGGATCGCCCTGTCCCCGTTTATAATGCGGGAGGAAGGCAAGTCGGGATCCGTCAAATTTCACGAACGCTCCGCCTATGTTCTTTGCATAGGAATCCACATGGCCGAGATAGATCTTCCCGATCTCGGAGGTCTCTCCACACTTTTCCAGCCGGAGGTTCCTGAGCTTCCGGTCTTCATAGAGGGCGGCTGCGAGGAAGCGGTCCGGTCCGTATTCAATTTGTGTCACAATATAATCGTTCATTTTTTTCGTCCCGATTGACCGTGTTCCTGTCATTGTACCGCTTCAGCTTCAGAATCTGCTTCCCAGCATCTCAAGCGTCCGCCCGTCCTCCGCATAGAGCTCGTGGCGCACGATCCTGATCGCGAACGGATCGTATTCCACGCCGTTTTGCATGCAGACCGCCTGAAAGACCGTCTCCGGTTTCAGATTCGCGGCGCTCCCCGTCATGAGCGACATGAAAACGCTTCGCTTATAACCGGCCTGCCGGATCCTTCCTGCGGCTTCCTCTGCCACCTGTTTTTCCTTCTCAGTTTGTGCCCTCAGTACACAGGCGGTGAAAGTGAGATCAGCCGGATCAGCAGACAATTCATAGATCATCGGCCGGATATCCACATCGGACTCGGTCTTCTTGGATACCTTATGCACAACAATGGACTCTTTCTCCATAAAATCGTGCAGAACAGGGGCAAAGTCCGTCTCCGGAAGAAATCCGTCCTCGATAAAGACCGTGTAATCCGCCTTTGCAACGAGCGCCATTGCCTTGCTCTTATTTTCGCTCACACGGCGGCAGGCGGTAAAAAGCACGCCTTCCGGTGCTTCCCGATTCAGCATCCCGCAGATTTCCTCCATATGGGGAGGGTCGGGAAGCTCATCGTTCTGAAGGCCTATGGTCTCAAGGCGCTGAAAATCCTGTTTATCGAGCGGAAAGGGATCTCTGTAGGCAACTTCGAGGTCAAAATATTCTCCGGTCCCCTCCAGTCCTACCCCGAGAGGTGCAGCGAACGAGAGGATCAGATGCGGGCTGTAGCCTTTTGTAAAAGCGGCCTGCACGTCGCTCCTTCGTATGATTTTCTGGATCGCCCTCATGAAATCAAGATGTCCGATATAGCGGAGGGAGCCCAGCTTTGTGAATTTGATCCTGACTTTCATGACTCCTCCCCGTCTCTGTCTTCATTCATCTGATCATCTGCGTCCGGTCCGGGTTCAACGGACTGACTGTTCATCTCATCTGATCCGTGTCCAGAGGACTGACTGTTCACCTTATCCGGTCCGGGTTCAACGGACTGACCCTTCATCACATCCACCCCGGGAATCACTGCCGGACGGACATTCGCGTAGGCTTTTCCCGCAGTCGGGTCATGTTCCTCAAAGCACACCCCTCCGCCGAAGCTCCTCGCCCCGCAGCCGGAGCACATCTGTCTGCAGTTCGGAGTGACCTTCTCTTCAAGCGCACGCTCCCACTCCCGGATAAAGAACTGTCGATTTACACCGATATCAATAAAATCCCAGGGAAGGATCTCGTCCGTGCTCCTCTCTCTCAGCGTATAGAACTCGTGGTCGATCCCGCACCGTGCAAAGGAATCCAGCCAGATATCCATATGGAAATAATCCGACCAGGAATCATACATGGCACCGTGCTGATACGCATCGAGGATCACTTTGGACAGTCTCCTGTCCCCGCGCGCGAACACGCCCTCAAGTACGGTCCCGTTCGCCTCATGCCAGTTGTAGTGGATGGATTTCTGGTTCTTCATCTGCCGAATCTCGGACTTCACCGTGTAGGCAAAATCGAGATAGTCCTCCTTCCGGAACATCGGCGCCCACTGGAAGGGGGTAAAGGGCTTCGGTACAAAGAATGAAGTGCTGACTGTGATATCGCATTTTCCGTTCCGCTCGCCCTTCGGGATCTCATAGTAATTGTCACAGATCTCCTGGGCAAGATGGGCGATCCCTTTCCGGTCCTCGTTCGTCTCGGTCGGAAGGCCCAGCATAAAGTACAGCTTGACCTTGTTCCAGCCTCCGCGAAAGGCCATGGAGGATCCGATCATGATGTCATCCTTCGTGATGCCTTTGTTGATGACATCCCTAAGCCGCTGGGTCCCGGCTTCCGGTGCAAAGGTCAGAGAACTCTTCCGGACATCCTGCACTTTCTTCATGATGTCCAGGGAGAAATTGTCGATTCTCAGGGAAGGAAGGGAGATATTAACGGACTTTCCCTTAAAGTGGCTGATCAGATACTCCAGAAGTTCCGGAAGAGCCGTATAATCGCTTGAACTTAAGGAGCTTAAGGAGATCTCCTCATGTCCGGTCCCCTCGATCAGGATGTCCGCTTCCGCCTTCAGACGGTCGACTCCCTTTTCCCGCAGGGGCCGATACAGCATGCCCGCCTGACAGAAACGGCAGCCGCGGATGCATCCCCTCATGACTTCGAGTGTCACACGGTCCTGCGTCGCCTTGATGTAGGGGATCACGGGTTTCGTCGGATACGGTGCATTGGTCAGATCCATGCAGGTCTGCTTTCTGACCTTTTCGGGAACGCCCTCCGCATTCGGCAGGAAGCTTCTGATCGTACCGTCCTCATTATATTCCACATCATAAAATGCAGGGACATAGCAGCCCGGGACAGCACAGGCCGCAGCCAGGAATTCACGCTTCCCGGCGCCCTCGCTTTTCATTTTCACATAGAGGTCCATGAGCGGATCGAGCATGGTCTCGCTGTCGCCGATGTAGAAGAGATCAAAGAAATCCGCCAGCGGCTCCGGATTGTAGGCACATGGCCCTCCGCCGATGACGATCGGAAATTCATCGCCGCGGTCCTTCGCGTAATACGGGATCTGCGAAAGATCCAGTACCTGCAGGACATTGGTATAGCAGAGCTCATACTGCAGCGTGAATCCGAGGAAATCGAATCCTTTGACAGGTTCCTGCGACTCGAGCGCAAAGAGCGGGATCTTCTTCTCCTTCATGACCGCATGCAGATCCGGCCAGGGAGAGTAGGTGCGCTCACACCAGACATCGGATCTTTTGTTCAGCTGATCATAGATGATCTGGATCCCGAGATGGGACATTCCGATCTCATAGACATCCGGAAAGCACATGCAGAAGCGCACGGAAGTCTCTTCCGGAGCTTTGACGACGGAATTAATTTCATTTCCGATATAGCGGGCCGGCTTCTCGACAGAGCGCAGGATCCGGTCGCTCAGAAAAGGTTCTCTCATAGTCCTTCTTATATCCTTCTTATCAGGCTCTTGCGAAAGTCTGTGCTTCATGGAAATCCATTTCGCACAGAGTTCCGCAGGAGCCTGTTCTTTGTGATCGGCTTCTCATCTCCTGGCAAGCTCCTCGGTGATCTCCTCCCAGGTCACACCCCGCTCTGCCATGAGGACCATCAGGTGATACAGATAATCGGAGATCTCGTACTTGATCTCCTCCGGATCCGGATTCTTGGCCGCAATGATGATCTCTGTGTTCTCCTCGCCGACCTTCTTCAGGATCTTATCGATTCCCTTGTCGAAGAGATAGTTCGTGTAGGAACCTTCCTTCGGATTCTTCTTGCGGTCAAGGATCACGTTATAGACGCTCTGGAAGACATGCAGAGGATTTTTCTCAGTGTATTCGCTTCTCGCAAGCTCCGTGTAGAAGCAGCTCCGGTTCCCTGTATGGCAGGCTGCGCCGACCTGCAGGACTTTTGCGAGCATCGTATCCCTGTCGCAGTCGATCGCGAGAGATTTTACATACTGAAAATGTCCCGAAGTCTCCCCCTTGACCCATAAGCTCTGTCTGCTGCGGGAAAAATAGGTCATGCAGCCTGTTGTGAGGGTCTTCTTAAAGCTTTCCTCATTCATATAGGCCATCATAAGGACTTCGTCATTTTTGTAGTCCTGCACGATACAGGGGACAAGACCGTCGGCATTCTTCTTGAAATCCGCCCAGTCGAGTGCGCTCTTCAGCACATTGACCGGGATCCCGAGCGACAGTCCTTTCTCCTTCAGTGCATTGAGGTCCAGATCGGGGAGGCTGACATAGGATCCGCTGACCGCCTGTATGCAGTCCTTTTTCAGGAGATCCAGGATGCGGGCTTCCTTTCCGTGATTCGTATGCAGAAGGATCGGAACATCGGTCATGCTGCCAAGCGTATCCTCGATATTGTCGAGAAGAAGGATCTCCGAGGCGTACTCATTGATCTTCTCTGCATTCGGGGAAAACTCGCTGACGGAGGAAATGCTGACTGCGATCTTATCCTTCCCAAAACGTTTCGACACTTCCGGGAGGAAATCCATGTTTTCACTCTTGGCTCCGTTGAGGACCACTCTGCTGCATCCGGCGTAAAGGAGCTTCTTGACGTCTTCCACTCTCTTTACGTTGCCTGCAGCCATCACAGGAATCCGGGACACCTCGCAGATCGACCGGATGGAGGAGATGGCCTCCTCATGGTCCGCATCGTTTTTTGAAAAGTCAAAGATCAGGATCTTATCGGCACCCTTCTCATTGTATTTCATGGCGATCTCGCTCAGATTGCCCGACCCGAACGCGTTCTTCTGACCGAAGCCTGTCACTGCGCGTCCTTTGTACATATAGATACATGGAATCAGATATTTTACCATGTCTTTTCCTCCGTGTGTAATCCGGGTTTCAAGTCTCGCTCTTTACTGATCTTCTTCCTCGAACCGAACATGGATCGAATTGGCATGTGCAGTCAGCCCTTCCGCTTTCGCGAAGGTCTCCACATCCTCATGGAGCGCCTTGAGCGCCTCCCCGGAGCTGTAAATAATGCTCGTCTTTTTGATGAAGTCGTCAACGGACAGGGCCGAGAAGAATTTCGCGGTTCCGTTAGTCGGAAGCACATGATTCGGTCCCGCAAAATAATCGCCGAACGGCTCTGAAGAATATTCGCCGATAAAGATCGCACCTGCGTTCTTGATTTCCGTCATGAGCAGGAACGGATCTCTTGTGACAAGCTCGAGATGTTCGGGAGCGATCTCATTGACGGCACGGACGGCCTCTTCCATGGTGTCCGCCACGAGGATCCTTCCGAAATTATCGAGTGACTTTTTGATGATATCTCTCCTTGAAAGCGTTTCAAGAAAACCGTCGATTTCTGCACTCACTTCCTCCGCCACACGCATGGACGTTGTGACCAGGATCGCACAGGCCATTTCGTCGTGCTCCGCCTGAGAGAGAAGGTCTGCTGCGACATAACGGGCATTTGCCGTATCATCTGCAAGGACCGTCACCTCGGAAGGACCTGCGACGGAATCGATCGATACATGTCCGTACACCGCTTTCTTGGCGAGCGCTACAAAGATATTCCCCGGTCCCGTGATCTTATCGACCCTGGGAAGTGACTCTGTGCCGAATGCCATCGCTGCGATCGCCTGTGCGCCTCCGACCTTATATACAGTCCCGACGCCGGCCTCCTTCGCGGCCACGAGCGTCGTCGGCGTGACTTTCCCGTCCTTGCCGGGTGGTGTACACATAACGATATCAGGTACTCCTGCGACCTGGGCGGGGATGACATTCATGAGCACGGAAGACGGATAGGCCGCTTTACCGCCCGGAACATAGACACCGACCCGGGACAGCGGTGTCACTTTCTGACCCAGGACCATCCCTTCCTCTGTCATGAACCAGCTCTTCTGCCGCTCCTTCTCATGGAAAGTACGGATGCGCGAAATCGCCTTTCTTATGACGTCGATCAGAGCTGGATCGACTTTTTCATAGGCCTCCTTCTCCTCTTCCTCGGTAACGATGAAGTTCTCTGCGGAAATATCCGCTCCGTCAAATTTTTTTGTATAGTTGAAGACCGCCTTGTCCCCGTTCTCTCTCACATCTGCCAGAATTACAGAGACAACAGCCTCCTGCTCCGGATAACTGTCCGGGCTCCTCTTCAGCATATTGGTAAGAATTGTTCCGAACGCTTCATCTGTCAGCTTCAGGATCTGCATGTTTATACCTCCGGCTTAAATGTTTTTCGACAGTTCGTTTCTCAGACGTGTGATCAGCTCGGTGATCCTATCATTCTGCATCTTCATACTGACCTGATTCACGACCATGCGGGCAGAAAGGTCAAGGACCTCCTCGAGGACTTCCAGTCCGTTCTCACGCAGGGTCGAGCCGGTCTCCACGATATCCACGATCACCTCCGCAAGCCCCACGATTGGAGCGAGCTCTATGGATCCGTTCAGTTTGATGATCTCGACCGTCTGATTTTTTCTCCGGTAAAAATAATCTTTGGCAATATTCGGATATTTTGTGGCAACCCGGATCTGATCTCCGCCCTCCAGATATTTACGGGCGGACGCAGGTCCGCAGACGCACATCCGGCATTTTCCGTACCCCAGATCAAGGACTTCGTAGAGTTTTTTGTTCTCCTCAATGATCGTGTCGCGCCCTACAATCCCGATATCTGCAGCTCCGTAATAGACGTAGGTCGGGACATCGGGGCCCTTGGCGAGGAAGAATCGAAGTCCGAGTTCCTCGTTCGTGAATATGAGTTTCCTTGTCTTTTTATCCATCGCGCCGGCCGTGTTCACGCCGATCCGCTCAAAGAGCTCGAGCGTATCATGGGCAAGCCGTCCCTTCGTCAGCGCGATCGTGAGATATCTTTTCTGTGACATTTCACACCTCCTTATGTCAACGGCCATAGGGAATGCCCTGACGAATTAACGAGCTCGTCAGCTGGTCAATATAGAGCCCGACGCCGACCGCTGGATTCTCCCGTCCGAAGTGCCCGAGAAGCAGGTCATAGCGTCCGCCGCGGGCGACCGGCTCACCTGTCCCGTAGGTAAAGGCAGAGAAAATGATTCCGGTGTAATAATTATATTTTGAGAGCAGGCCGAAATCGAAGGAGACATAGCGGTCAAGTCCTTTCCCGCAGAGGATCTCATGGATCCTTCTGAGGCGCGCGACCGCGCTCTTCTCCCGCTTTCCGAGAGCAAATGCCTCCGCTGCATCGAAGATCTCCGCTGATCCGAAGAGCTGAGGAAGCTTCTGCATCGCCTCCTTCACCTCCGGAGCTGCCTTCGTTCCGTCCAGGACTTCCGCGACGCCGAAGAAATTCTTATTGGAAATGAGTTCCCGTACCGTCTCCGTGCTTTCTTCGTCAAGACCGGACTTATCTGCCAGCGCTTTAAAGAAATTGACTTCTCCGACGCTGACCTGGAATTCCTTAAGGCCTGATGCGAGAAGCATCCTGCATGTGAGGGCGATGATCTCAGCATCCGCCTCCGCAGAGTCCTCCCCGATGAGCTCCACACCCATCTGCCGGGACTCTTTGAGCCTTCCCTGATACTCGGCGGAGTTCACGAACGTACTTCCCTCGTAGGAAAGTCGCAGAGGAAAATCACTGTCCGCAAAATGCATCGCAGCCGCCCTTGCTACGGACGGCGTAAAATCCGGGCGGAGAACAAGCGTGTTCCCGTCCCTGTCGAAAAATTTGTAGAGTTCATTGGAAGGTGTCGTTCCGATGTCGCTTGAAAAGACGTCAAAATATTCGATCGTCGGTGTCTCGATATCGGAGTAACCGAAGGATTCGAACACGTCATGGATCCTCTTCATGAGCGCCCTGCGGTCCTGAAGACTTTTTCCGTAGAGATCCCGCATGCCCTCGGGCGTATGCATCACCCTGTTCTTTATAATCATTCCCTGTCCCCCTCCTCCAAAAACGTAATTCTGATGATTGACGTAATGACCTCGAATGCCGGTCCAGCAGCCGCTCATGCGCGGCTTTTACGGAGCGGTATCCGGCTCTCTGTCTGAAAGGTCTCTCTGGATCCCGTCGAGGATTGGCAGCAGATGCTGCTTTTCCTCAAGGAAGAACCGGGGATCAAGCTCCGTGATCCGAAAGCTTCTCCGTCCGCCGTCTTCCCACCTGTTCCAGAATTTCATCATCTCATGAAATGTCATGTAGTAGAATTCATGTCGGCTGCTGAAGAAAATAAGAAGAAATGCGATCCCATCCTGCTCCTCGAAATCTTTCATGAATTCCACCTGATGTTCATGTATATTCTGAAGCGGAAATGTATCTGACGCGCACTCTTTCGCGTCGAAGCAGACCGGGATCCCCTGCACAGCCCCGACATAATCGACGGTGCTCTTCTGGTCGAAGTAGGCGAGTGTTATATGCCTTGTCTGCTTGTCGATCTCGATCGGTGTGATCGGCGTCGGTACTTTTTGAATGACCGCCAGCTTCTTCTCCCGCAGGCTCTCGATCGTATAATTGATCAGGTCTTCCAGTCCGGAGCCTCTGAGACCTCTTGTGCTCCACGTCCCCATCTATTTGACCGTCCCGAACTTCGATAACGGCCAGTACCGAAGGACTGCCTTCCCGAGGATCGCATCCTTTGCCACATACTTATTGTGCCAGAAGCGTGAATCATTGCTGTTATTGCGGTTGTCCCCCATCATAAAGTAGCAGCCTTCCGGGACCGTGAACGGCCCGTAATCTCCCAGCGGTTCTTCCCTGCAGAACGAATCGTCAAGCGGTTCCGCAGACCCGTCAACATAGACTTTGCCGCCCCGAATCTCTAAAGTCTCGCCGGGCATACCGATGATCCGTTTGATAAAAAGCGTCGACGGATCATCCGGATAGCGGAATATGACGATGTCGAAACGTTTCGGATCTTCTGAATGATAAGACAGACGGTTCCCGAAGATCCTGTCATTCATCATGATCGTATCTTCCATCGAAGAAGACGGGATTCTCGCATTGATCAGAAGAAAATTGTTCACAAAGAGCACGACCACAAAAACAGCGGCGATCATGACGATGTAGGAACCAACTTCCTTCCAGAAATTTTGTTTACTATTTTCCATCATTCACCTTCAGGCGCAAGCCCTGATTTCTTAAGTACAGTATTGAAGAAATCCGGCAGGGGAGCCGTAAAGCTCCTGCCGGCCAGATATGCAAAGCGTCCCTCGGTCCGGTCCGGAAATGAAAACCTGTACGCATGCAGAAGCTGAGATCTGATCCCGAATCTTCTGCGAAGCTCCCGGTTCTTTTCCCTCAGACCATATTTCTCATCCCCCGCTACGGGGAACCCGAGATGCGCGAGATGGGCACGGATCTGATGCTTTTTCCCGGTCAGGAGATCTATCTCAAGATAAGCCATCCCGTCCCGCCGGGCGATCGTCCTGATCCCGGTCCGGATCTGAGAAGCCCCCTGAGCCCGGCTGTCACTGATCCTTACCAGTCCGTCCTTTCCGGATGGCGTGTGCCAGGCGGTGAAAACGCCATCCTTCGGACAGCCGAAGACCAGCGTTCGGTAGACCTTCTTCGCAGACCGATCCCTTAATATTTCCGCTAGGAACTGCTCTCCGGGAAGGGATAACCCGCAGAGAACGATCCCGGTGGTATTCCGGTCCAGTCTGTTCATGACAGCCGGCCGGAACGTGCGAGTATCCTCCTCAGTGCCGATCCCGGATTCCACCCACCAGCGGATCAGGAATTCATTCAGACTGATGTCATCCTTTCCGGCTTTCTGAGACAGAATGCCCCGGGGCTTATTTATGAGCATGATATCACGATCAGCGAAGACCGGAGTATTGAATACAGGCCGCAGAGCGGCCTTCAGTCTTTCATTTTCCGGAGAGAGCAAACTATCCGCAAGAGGATGCTCTCTGAACTTGTCAAAGGTGTCGTCCGCCAGAAAGAGACGGACCAGATCGCCCTCCCGGATAATTTCCGGGCCCTGCGCCTTTCCGCCGTTGAGAACAATATTCTTTTTCCTCAGCATCCTGTAGAGAAAACTCTTCGGAGCGCAGGGCAGGAGCTTTGCAAGATACTTGTCGAAGCGCTGTCCCGCTTCGTTCTTCTTTATTCGGAACTCTTTCATGTTCGGTTACCGGTCCGCTGTTCTCCCACGGCTCACAGTGAGATCTGCGTGAGCGTCAGCCAGACCATCTGCTCGCGGGTGTAATCCGGGTACTGAGAATCCGGAGTAAATGCTATGTCCTCCCGCAGGGATTCGGCATGCTCATTCATGCTGTCCATGCGCTCGATAAATTTATCGAGATTTTTCATGAGTTTCACGTCCATCCCGTATCCTGCCGTCCGCATGGTACGCTTGATATAATCCTGCGTGAAGGCCGTATCCGCCTTCTCATTGGAAACATAGGCAACGAGATTTTTTCCGCAGATCGCCGTGGCATCGAGCATCGTGCTGGCCTTTTCATTCGTGACATAGAGCTCATAAGCCATGGTAAGGCTTCCCTCGTGCTCACGGATCCTCTGATAGACATCCTCCGGAATAGATTTCTGAAGAAAGACCGCGACCGTCCCGGTGACTCCCATAGCGAAGGGAATGACCATGACCATGGAAAAGATCAGAAGGATATTTTTCTCCGTTCCGAAGATGAAAAAACCGATCAGAAAAAGCGTCACCGGAATCAGGAGAAGGATAAAGGTCATAAGAGCCCTTCGCTTCCTCTCATATCGAAAATAACCGTATTCGCCTTTTGATGCTCTTTTCATATCTGCCTCCGTATTGCAGGCCTTTCCCCCGGTCCGGGCTGCCTGTACAGCTTTTATCTCAAGAATCAGGAACATCTCGGCGTTGCTGCCGCGCCGCACAGCGTGCGAAGCACCTTCCCCGATTCTGTATAGGAGATTCACGCTTTCTGACACGCTATTCTATCACAGTTTCGCAGGACTTGCACGAAAAACTTCCTTCGTGACCGGCCTCCTCACAGGAGCTCACGGAAATCCGTGATATAGCCGTCTGCCAGACGGGCTTTTTCCTCCCGCATGTGCTCTGAGTAGGTATCTTCGACAGCAATCACGCGCATTCCCGCAGCCTTTCCTGCCTGAATGCCGACCGGGATATCTTCAAAGACCAGACAGGAGCCCGGATCGATCCCGAGTTTTCCGGCCGTGACCGTATAGACCTCCGGATCCGGTTTCCCCAGCCCGACATCGTCGCAGGTCGTGATCGCGTCAATATAATCGTAGATCCCATGGATCCTCAGGATGTCTTCGATGAGCTGAAGATGATTGCTGGACGCGATCGCGGTCTTATGGTTTCTCGATTTCACTTCGGCAAGGAACTCCCTGACGCCGGGCTTCAGCGGGATCGTTTTCCGGTACTTTTCGCCTGCCATTCGGATCCATGCGTCTCCGATCTCATCGATCGAATCGGGAATATGGAACCTGTCCTTAAAATACCGGGCAACATCTGTATACGTGAGGCCCTCCAGCTCTTTCTGGAGGTCTTCGGGGACGTCAATTCCAAAACGCATAAGATACTCCACATCAATCTCATGCCACATGCCCATGGAGTCGATCAGGGTCCCGTCAAGGTCAAAAATGACAGCGTTGCACTGGTCGAGCTCTTTCTTCAAATTTTGCATTAAATCCTCCATCCCGGATTTCTCCGGTTCTTTAACATCCCGTTTGCGGCGGGATCCGCAAAGCCGACCGGGAACCCGTCCGCAAGGATCAGGATTTCCCGAAGATCCATTCCGCCGAATTCCGATCCGTTCCTCTTCCTGCCCGGATCTGCAGCGGGATTTCTGTCCCCGGAAGTCATGACCTTCCCTTTTCCCCGCCGGGCTTTCTTCCTTCCTCCTGCGTCCCTCTGCTCCCTGTGCAGTCTGTCGTCCGAAGAATCGCGGATCAGTATCCCTGTCTGTCCCCCGGTGAGCGCAGAGGACAGCAGCGGACAGGGCCCGCCCTCAATGATCTCCGAAGGTCCGCAGAAAATCGTCTCACCCCGAAGGTATCTTGAGATTCTCTCATCCGTACACGAAAGATTTACGCTTTTTGGCCACATACTGCCGGAAATTGCCTGCGCAAGCCCCTGTGCAGCGGCGATCCGCTCCCGCTTTCGTGTCCCTGCATGAAGCCCTGTCAGGAGATATCGGAGTCCGGGCACTGGACCTGCATTTGACGGAATAAGGTAGATCTCTCCGTTCTTTTCATAAATCTGTGTTCCCTTATACGTCCGGTGTTCCGAACTCCCTTCTTTCTGAAAAAGCGCAGCGAACTGCCCTTCCCCGCACAGCCTGTGAGGATACAGCCGGACACACTCTTCCGTCCTCAGCGTGATGCCGCGCGCAAAGCCGGGATGATCCGGTATCTCCACAAGGTGAAGATCAGGAAATTCGGTAAGGAGACGCTCGACATTTCCTTCATTTTCAAGAGGTGAAAATGTACATGTGGAAAAGAGCATCATTCCTCCGGGTCTCAGCATCCGCCAGGCATTTCTCAGGATCTCAAGCTGGATCGGCTGATAATACTCCGGCCCTTTCTTCATCCAGAAGGAAGCCATCGAAGGTTCCCGTCGGAACATCCCCTCGCCGGAACAGGGCGCATCCACAAGGATCTTGTCAAAATATCCCGGAAAATGAGAAGCCAGCGCAGCCGGTTCCTCCGCTGTCACGTATGCGTTGACAGCTCCTGCCATCTCAAGATTTTTTTTGAGCGCCTGGGCACGGCTTGCAGACAGATCATTGGCATACAGAAGACCTCTTCCGTTCAGTTTCTGAAGGAGCTGACATGCCTTTCCTCCCGGAGCAGCGCACAGATCAAGGACATACTCGCCCTCTGAGACGGGAAGGAGCTCCGCCGGCGTCATCGCCGAGGGCTCCTGAATGTAATAAACGCCTGTCTGATAGAGCGGATGCTTTGAGAAGAGACTGCTGTCCTTCGTAAAGAAACCGTTGTGGATCCACGGGATCCTGTCCGGCATGTCACTGAATCCGGACCTTGCCAGAATATTTAAGAACTCACCCGGATCTGTCTTCAGGTCATTCGTACGCAGGCCTGTGACGGCCGGCTCCTCCATTGAAGAACGCCAGTCATCGTATTCCGTTCCGAGCAGGTCCTTCATTTTCTTTAAATACTGTTCCGGAAGATTCAAGGGTACCTCCATGTTGTCATATATGGAATGACCCGGATTCTCTCTTTCTGACTCGAAAGGAAAACCCGGGTTAGAATGTTGAAATCTGCATGCTACTGATCCGAGGATGTATAAAGCGTCGTATCCACAGACTGGACCCGATAGCCTTCAGACAGTATATCCAGCTGTTTCTGGAATCGCCTGAGTTCATAAAGGTTGTTCAGACGGAAGATCCGATAAAACTCCTCCTGCACCTTTTTTACTTCCCGTTCACTTGCGACTTTGTAAAGGTTTTCAATCGCCGAAAGGATCTCCTTGACGATTCCGGTCCTGATCTGCATATCGTTCTGCGCGTCAATGATTTCCGCCCGGACCTGCGACATCTCATTGTCCAGATTGAAGATCGCGTCCGCAGCCTTCTGCAGCCTTGTGGAAACATGCTCCGGGATCTCTCCCTTATACTTGTACTGAAGAGAATGTTCGGTCGTCGCCCAGAAGTTCATCGCCATCGTCCGGATCTGGATCTCGACCTGCAGTCTTTTCGGTCCGTGTATCGTATCCACGGTATACCCTACGACTACATGATAGCTGCGGTATCCGCTCTTTTTCTTGTTGGCGAGATAATCCTTTTTCTCCAGGATCTCCATGTCAGAGCGTCCCCGGATAAGATCGACGACCCGTTCAATATCCTCAACGAACTGACAGATGATCCGAACACCCGCAATATCCTCGACCTCCTCTTCCAGATGCTCGAACGGGATGTTCTTCATCTGCATCTTTTCCAGAATACTGGAAACTGTCTTCACCCGCCCGGTGACACTCTCAATAGGAGAATAAATATTGTTTTTTCTGAACTCATCCCTCAGGCAGACGAACTTGATAATGATCTCGCTCACCGCCTGTTCATAGGGATGAAGAATCTCTCTCCACAGTTGGATTTCCATTTTGAAACCGGACTCCTCACTTAAGTGCTTTCAGAACGTCAAGCAGATACTCCCAGGTCCTCTCAGCAGAGCTGATCGAGAGCTTTTCGTTCGGTGTATGGATGTCTTTGATATCCGGTCCGATAGAGACTGCATCGAAATTTTTGATCTTATCATAGAAAATTCCACACTCGAGACCGCCGTGGATAATGGAGATTTCCGGCTCTTTCCCGAAACGCTCGCTGTAGACCCGTACCATCGTCTCTCTGAGTTTTGAATTTTCCCTGTACTCCCATGCCGGATAGGATTCCTTTAAATAACCCGCTCCGCCGAGAAGTCTTGCGAGACTGATGATCTCCTGAGCCAGCGCATCCCGCTCGGAGAGCACGCTGCTTCGGGTCAGAGACGTCGTCACGAACTGCTCTGTACCGGTCCTCGCAATTCCGAGATTGGTCGATGTCTGTACGAGTCCGCTGTTCACTCCGCTCATATGTCTCACGCCATTCGGGACATGCATCAGAAAAGCGATGACCTTTTCCTGGCTGTCCGGATCCATGACCGTGACCTTGTGCGTGCGGCCGCTCTCAATACGGATCACCAGACCGTCATCTGTACCCGCATATTCGCGTTTGACTTTGGATACAAACTCTTTGGTAAATTTCTTCGCCGTCTCAAGATCATCCTCATCCACGATCAGATGTGCCTTTGCCTCTGCGGGAATTGCGTTATCCTTATCTCCACCGCTTACATCGACAAGGGAAAATGCCGTCTTCTGATCCAGCTCAAAGAGGAATCTGCCCATGAGCTTCAGCGCGTTGATCCTGCCCTTCTGGATCATTTCCCCGGAATGGCCGGAGAGAAGTCCACCGATCTCTATAAGAAGCGGCATTCCCTTGATGGATGCCCTCCCGATGGGGATCGTAGTATCCACACGGACTCCGCCTGCGCATCCGACCGTGAGAACGCCCTCACTCTCGGAATCAAGGTTGATCATCACATGTCCGTCGAGGAATTCCGGATCCAGCGCTGCAGCGCCCAGAAGGCCGATCTCCTCGTCTACCGTGAACAGGCACTCAAGTGCCGGATGCGGGATCTCCTCATCATCCAGGAGCGCAAGCATATACGCTACTGCGATTCCGTCATCTCCCCCGAGCGTCGTTCCATCCGCGAAGAGATAATCTCCTTCCGTTTTAAGGGTAATGGGATCATTTAAAAAATCGTGATCGCTTTCCGGGACTGCTGCACAGACCATATCGACATGACCCTGAAGGATGATGCCCTCCGACTCCTCGAAGCCCTCTGTCGCCGACTTCTTGATGATCACATTGCCAACTTCGTCCGCGATCGCATCAAAATCGTGGCTGACCGCGAACTGAATAAGATACTCTGTGATCGCATCTGTGTTACCGGAACCGCGTGGAATATCTGAAATTTCCTTGAAATACCGAAATACGTTCTCAGGTCTAAGATTATCCATAGTGTCTCCTTTTCAAAATAGTTGGTTCATGAAGAACGAATTGTATAGATAAAAAGAGGGGACGCTCCACAGAACATCCCCACTCCTCAATCCAAAGTCAAGAGTCGCTTGCGAGTCTTGCACGCCGCGTACGGGGGATGCCGAAAGGCTCTGATTCCTGTTCGCACGCGTGCGCATCCTCGCGGAGCGTTTAATCTCCGGCACAGGCTCCATGCCGGTGTCAGAGATCTATTTGTTCCTGCGCATTCATCTCATGTACAAGACAAAAGAGAATTCTGCGTCAGAGACGATAATTATTCCTCATCATCCTCATCCAGGCCGTCATCATAATCATCTTCATCATATAAAGACGGTTCTGCGGACTGAGCGGTCTGCGGGGACAATTCCTGACGATTCTGTCTGACAGTATCATATGCGTTCTGAAGAGAATCGATGAAGGCCTTATACTTCATTCCCGCATCCTGGATCGTCATGCCTGCCATATTCTCAATATTCGCAAGCATGTCATCGGTGTAGGTCAGCGCAGAAAGCCGGATGTTATTGGCATCCTGTGTAGCGGAATCAAGGATTCCCGCTGCCTGCTGATTGGCTCTGCTGATGGTCTCGTTGGCCTGTGCGTAAGCCTGCTGCATGACCTCGTGCTGGCTGACAAGCTCTTTTGCTCTCGTCTCGGCGCTTGCAATGATCCCGTCTGCCTTAGCCTGCGCATCCGCAAGAATCGCGTCCTTATTGGAAATGATTTTCTGATATCGCTTGATCTCATCCGGAGTCTTCAGTCTCAGCTCCCTCAGAAGCTCCTCGAGTTCCTCCTTGTTCACAACGATCTTCGTCGTTGACAGCGGCTGGAACCTGCAGCTGTCTACATACTCCTCAATTTCTTCAATAATCTGCTCAATTCTGCTGGCCATGATTCCTTCTCCTTGTAACTGAATTATATTTCCTTACCATGTACTCCGTTCTTACAGCTCATTCTCCAAGCCTCTACAAGGAAAACTTCTCGTTCAGCGCCTTTACGACCGCAGGCGGTGCAAAAGCGGATACATCCGATTTGAACGAGGCAAGCTCCCTGACGGTCGTCGAGCTCAAATATGCGTAATTAAGACTCGTCACCAGAAACATTGTGTCAATTTCCGGCATGAGGACTTTATTCGTCTGTGCCATGTGCAGTTCATTCTCAAAATCCGTCATAGCTCTTAGGCCGCGGATGATGACCTGCGCGTCACAGTCACGCACAAAATTCACGGAAAGACCCTCAAATGAACGAACGACTACATTCGGAATATCTGTAGTCACTTCCTTAAGTATCTTAACACGTTCTTCTACGGAAAACAACGGAGTTTTTTGTGAATTGCGCAGAACACCGATCACGACCTCATCAAAAATCGACGCTGCTCTCCGTATTATATCAAGATGACCATAGGTTACCGGGTCAAAAGAACCCGGATATACTGCTCTCCGCATACTGTCTGCTCCTTACATGCCGTTAATAAATGAAGACGAAAAGCATCATACATTATCTCTCACGAGAAAGATGTGCTGACTCATGGAGTATTTTCTTTCCTTTATTTTTCTGTACCCGTACTCAGAAAGATAAGAGAAATCTGTTTTAGGGGAAGCCTCGACCACAATGACGCCGTCCTCTGCCAGAAGATGCAGGTGACTAAGGAGCTCAAGCGCCGATTTTTCCAGTCCGTGATTGAACGGCGGATCCATGAAAATGACATCGAAGGGTTCTCCTCCTTCGAGCCGTGAGAGGACCGTATTCACATCCCCTTTCTCAATGCGCGCCCTGTCTGCAAGCTTCGTGAACTCGAGATTTTCAAGGATAAGCGCCTGATGTGCCCTGGTGTTCTCAACGAAAACAGCCTCACTGGCTCCTCTGCTCAGAGCTTCAATGCCGATGGATCCGCTTCCCGCGAACAGATCGAGGAACCTGCAGTTCGGTATCCTCGGCATCAGGATATTGAACAGTGTCTCTTTTGTTCTGTCTGTAGTAGGCCGTATATCCATCCCCTTCACCGTTCGAAGAGGCATGGAACGGGCTGTTCCGGCAATCACTCTCATACTATATCACTGCTCTTTACATTGAGCCTCCAGTCAAGGTCTCCTCTGCCGAGACCGAGGATCATGACTTCCGCAGACCCGATATTTGTCGCGATCGGAATATTGTTGCGGTCGCATGCCATGACGACTGTCATCACATCCGGGTCCTTGCTGTCGATCATATTCGGATTATAGAAAAAAATCACAAGATCCATCGCATTGCGCTCGATCATCTCAGTGAACTGCTTGTCGCCTCCGATCGAACCCGGGAGGAATTTACGAACATGCAGGCTTGTCACTTCTTCGATCCTCCTGCCAGTCGTACCGGTAGCATAGATGTCATGTTTTGACAGAATACCCTTATAAGCGATACAAAAATCCTCAATCAGAGTCTTCTTGCTGTTATGTGCAATTATCCCTATATTCATACCCGCCTCTTTGCCTTGAAATAACCGATATTACGGTATTATTATAGCAAAATACCCAATTTAAGGGCAAGTATTTTTTGTTTTTCGTCGTTTTGACCACAAATCACAAAAAAAGTATTCAATCTGCCGAAATCCGGACGGCGAACAAACTGCCGTCATAGGATGACCTGGCCCTGCGAATCCGAGATGTATTTTCTGATCTTTTCCCTGAGGACCGCATACTCTTCCCCCGTGAGCATCGGGTCATCCTGCATGATCACGGCAGCAAGCTCGCCTGCTGCTTTCAGCATATCCCGGTCCCGGACAGGATCCGCCGCCTTAAAATACGCTTCTCCGCTCTGTCGGATCCCCAGAAGATCACCCGGTCCCCTGAGCTCAAAATCCTTCTCCGCGATGCGGAATCCATCGTTCGACCGGTTCAGGACCAGGAGGCGCTCCCCGATCTCTTCTGTCATCTGACCGGCCATGAAAATACAGTAGGACTGTGCATCCCCCCGCCCGACTCTTCCGCGGAGCTGATGGAGGGTCGCGAGTCCGAAGCGCTCTGCATTTTCGATCATCATGACCGTAGCGTTCGGGACATCGACACCGACCTCGATCACGGTCGTAGAGACAAGGATCCTGATCTCCCCCGCAGCGAAGGACGTCATGATCCGATTCTTTTCCTCCGGCTTCATCCGGCCATGCAGCATGGCGACCGAAAAGTCGGGAAAGATTTTTTTGAGCTCTTTCGTCCGGTCAATGACGTTTTCCGCATGGATCTCTTCATTTTCTTCGATCATCGGGCAGACCACATAGACCTGATGTCCTGCGAGCAGCTCCTTCTCAAGAAAGCGCATCGCATTCGCCCTCCACGATTCATCGACGACACAGTTTTTGATCGGGAGCCTTGCTGCCGGTCTCTCATCCACAAGAGAAATATCGAGATCTCCGTAGTAGATCACACCCAGCGTCCTGGGAATCGGCGTCGCTGACATGACAAGCATATGCGGAGTTCTGCCCTTCTCCGTCAGCGCTCTTCGCTGGTAAACACCGAACCGATGCTGCTCATCCGTGATGACAAGTGCGAGATCGTGATACCCGACCGCATCCTGTATGAGGGCGTGCGTCCCGATCACGACATTTGCTTCCCCTGTACGGATCTCCCCGAGTGCTTTCCGCCTCTCAGCCGCTTTGAGCGACCCTGTCAGAAGGACCGGGCGCACAGCAAGTTCCTGGATGCTCTCTGTCAGAGAGACGAACTTCTCATAGTGCTGGCGGGCGAGGACCTCGGTCGGCACCATCAATGCTCCCTGATACCCGTTATGGGCTGCCATGACAAGCGCCAGAAATGCAAGCACGGTCTTTCCCGAACCGACGTCTCCCTGGATCAGCCTAGACATGATCTTTCCGCTTGTAAGATCAGCCTCTATTTCTCTGAAGACTCGCTCCTGCGCCCCTGTAAGTCTGTACGGCAGGGCATCGATCAGATCCTCCGTCTCCCAGCAGACCTTCATCGGAAAATCCGAAGGAACATCTTTTTCTTCGCTCTTCAGCATCCTGAGCGCAAGAATAAAAAAGAAGAATTCGTCGAACGCGATCCTCTTCCCTGCCCTGAAAAGATCGTCCCGGTCCGCCGGAAAATGGATCTTCTCGCTTGCTTCCTTCTCATCCATGAGCGCATAATGCCGGACGATCTGCTCCGGAAGATACTCATCTGAAGTCCCGCAGAGCTTAAATGCAGCGCGGACGGCCTTTGTGACCGTGTTATTCGAGAGCCCTTTTGTCAGACCGTAGATCGGAATGAGCGCCCCCTGATTTTTCTCATACTGATCGATCTGAAAGATCTCGGGATGGTCCATCACCTTCGCACCCCGGCGAACAGAGACAATCCCTCTGAAATAATACGTGCACCCCTTCTTTATCACCGAGCGAATAAAGAGGGCATTGTACCATACCAGTCTGAGACTGCCGGAGCCGTCACTTATTTCACAGCTCACGATCTTTTTATTTCCTGCCGGAAAGACATTTATGCCGCCTTTCACGGTACCCTTCACCGTAATTTTGGAGCCGGTCAGGGCATCTCCGACCGGAACAGGTTCATTGTATATATCATAGTGGAGCGGGTAATACCGCGTGAGAGATTCGCAGTCATTGATGCCGAGCTTCATAAAGAGTGCTTCCGTCTTCGGTCCCACTCCGGGTATCTCTGTAAGTTTCATAAAGAATCTCCATGACCAATCGAACGGGTCGGCGCAAAAGAATGCTGCCGCATAAGGACCGGCGGCGGAATCCTGCGCATCATAAAAATGACGCCCAAAACCCCGCGGAGCCGAAGATCCAGTGCGGCAGCAGCATTTATCTTATACTGATCAGGATCATTTATTCGACGGAGAGGATTACATAGTAAAGCGGCTGGCCGCCGTAATTTACTTCGACCTCAATATCCGGATACTTTTCCTCGATCATCTCGGCAAGCGCCGAGGCATCTTCTTCACTGTATTTTTCTCCGTAATAAAGACTTACAAGCTCTGAGTCCTCATCAATCATCTTATCCAGCATATGGAGAACAACATGCTCAACATCCGCCCCGACAGCAAGGATCCCCTCATCGCCAATGCCCATGATATCGCCGGATTTGATCTCTGTCCCGTCGATCGTGGTATCCCGGATCGCGTAAGTGACCTCACCGCTCCTGATATTTGCGAGTTCTTCCGTCATGTCCTCAAAGTTCGTCTCCGGATCCTTTCCGGGCACAAAATTGACGACAGACGCGATTCCCTGCGGTACAGTCTTCGTGGGAACGACATATACATTGCAGTCCGTCACAAGATCCCTTGCCTGATTCGCTGCAAGAATAATGTTCTTGTTGTTGGGAAGAATATATACATTCTCTGCGTTGGCCTCTTTGATCGCGTGAAGCATATCGTCCGTACTCGGATTCATTGTCTGACCGCCCTCGATCACGGCATCCACTCCAAGTCCGCGGAAAAGCTCCGCAAGTCCGTCGCCGATCGTCACTGCGACAAAAGCACTTTCCTTTCTCTCCGCGTTCCGGGCATTTTCTTCCGCCTCGGCCTTTCTCTTCTCTTCCTCCTCGCGCGCAGCCCTGACAACATCCGAATTAAAAAGCTTTTCTTCATGCTCTTCACGCATGTTGTCGACTTTCATCCGCGTCAGCTGACCATATTCAAGCCCTTTCTCAAAGGCACGGCCGGGATGATTTGTATGGACATGGACTTTCACCATATTGTCCCCTGCCACAAAGACAAGGCTGTCGCCAAGCGAAAGCAGGAACTCTTTCATCGAGGCCTCGTCCTCCTCGGTGAATTCTTTCTCCAGCTTGACGATAAATTCCGTGCAGTAGCCGAACTTGATGTCGTCCGTGCTGATCGGCTCTCTGACGGTCTGCACGTTCGTCTCCGGCGCGATGAAATCGAGATTCAGCTCCAGCCCGTTAAACGCATCGACCATCCCGTGCATCACGGTCATGAGCCCCTGTCCGCCGGAATCCACTACGCCGGCTTCCTTGAGGACCGGAAGAAGCTCCGGAGTCATCGCGAGCGCTTCGTCACCGGAAGTAAGGATGACCTGGAACAGATTATCAAGATTTTCCTTGTCCTCTACATCCTGCGCCTTCTCGTACATCACGCGTGCAACTGTCAGGATCGTTCCCTCTTTCGGCTTCATGACGGCCTTATAGGCTGTCTCCACAGCTTTCTGCATGGCGGCAACGATCAGCTCTCCATCCAGTTCGGAATGATCCCTGATCGCATTGGTGAAACCGCGGAGAAGCTGAGAGAGAATGACGCCGGAATTTCCTCTCGCACCGCGAAGGGAGCCCGAAGAGATCGCCTTGGCGAGATCATCGATCGTAGGATTCTTAAGCGCATTCACATCACCGGCTGCGGACATGATCGTCATCGTCATATTCGTTCCCGTATCACCGTCCGGAACCGGGAAGACATTCAGTTCATTGATCCAGTTCTTTCTTATTTCAAGGTTCTTCGCTCCGGAGAGAAACATCTTCCGGAGCAGCTGCGCATCTATTGTATTCGTACTCACCTGAGACCTCCAATTACCTGCTTCAGTCAATGACCCGGATACCCTCAACGAGGATATCAATATGCTCGACCGTCATACCTGTGAATTGTTCCATCTTATACTTAACGCTCTCTGTCAGATTATCTGCGAGCGCAGGAATACTCACACCATAAGAAACAATGCAATGGATCACAAGAGAAATACGATCCTTGTCTATCTTAACATTAATACCGTACCGCAGGCTGTCTTTCTTCAGCAGATGAACAAGTCCATCCTTGACGCTGTAAGCAGCCATTCCGACTATACCGAAACAGCCGACAGCGACCGACCCCGCATACGTTGCGATCACATCAGAGCTGATCGTTATATCGCCATATTCAGAACTAATGCGTCCCTTCATAAATATCCTCCTATATAAACGCAAGAAGCATTTCAGACATTCGCATAAAACCCCTTAGATAACACAGTATCCGGACAGACGGCCTGATCGTCCGGACCGGATCCCCCATGAACGCAGCGGGTCTCTTAAGCTGAAATGAGTTCAAGTCTCGCTCGCGAGACTTGGCGCGGGATTCGGGTCAGCGTCAGCTGACATCTTCCAAACCGAATCTAAAGCGCATACCAAAACTCCGGCAAAATGTGCCGGACACAGGTATTATATACGTTTTGCCGCAAAATGTGAAGGATTTTATCTCTGACGCAAAAATCTCGTGATTTTAATCAGCAGATGGATGCGTAAAGTAAAATCTTATATACTCTCTTCCGGGAATCATTTCATTTGCCCTGATAATTTGTTATAAAAATGCTTGCAACCTTTCATGCCATCTGTTAGAATAATTGACGTTGCAGGCCATGTAGGCCTTATTCTGTCGTAAGGAGGTGTTATCGATGGCTGTATGCTCTGTTTGTGGAAAGGGTGCTCATTTTGGCATTAAAGTGAGCCATTCTCATAGAAGATCTAATCATATGTGGAAATCCAACATTAAGAGAGTCAAGGTTATGGTAAATGGCGTGCCGAAGCATACCTATGTTTGCACGCACTGCCTTAGAGCCGGCAAAGTAGAGAGAGCCTGAGGCTCGCCTATGGAACTGAAACGTTAAGATCCTCCGGAAAACCGGAGGATCTTCTAATTTACGGAGCAGGTCCGCTTTCCGCGGAATTACTTGCTGCCGTCAATATTGAGATCTTCGACTTTTATGTCATCAGCTGCCGCGGAAGAACCGCCCTTGTTCGTGAAGCGGTTCACAAAATCCGGGACCATATCCAGGATCTTCGTAAGGCTGTCAGCACTCTTGACATTGACCATCTTCGTCGTGCCGTTGGAAATGACAAGGACCGCCGTCGGAGAGACTTTTCCGCCGACACCGCCGCCGGAGTTTGAATTCTTCGAATTTCCTGCAGTCGCACCGGCACCTACGCCGAAGGATACATCCACAAGCGGTACGATGATCGTATCGCCGACATGGAGCGCGTCTCCCACAACCGTCTTGGATGATACGAACTGGTTCATTCCCTGTAACAGGGAGTCCACTGTCGACTTGAAATCATTGCCTGCCATTTTATCTGACCTCCTTCAACTTCTTTAACTCTCTGATAACATATTTTGTATTTTTATTTAATATGGCTCTGAGACCAATATATGCGACGTAAAAAAGATAGACCCTGCCTTTGAGTTCTGCCTTTCCTTCAAGAACAAGATCTTCAAAATCCGGCTGTACACTGAAGGATTTTCCGTATTTCGGATAGAACGGCGCTACAGCGGCAAGCACTCTTCCTGTGTATCCGGGGTCATCCAGACCGAACCTTACGTATCCGATGAGCTTCTTCGGAAGAACATGGCCGATCAGCTTCCTGATAAGTCCCATGATCTGGGAGAGGAACGCCTGTACCCTTTCATCGAAAAAGAAATCATAAACGGCCCCGATCTTCCTGCAGATGCTTCCGATCTTTCTGAGTATCTTATCCAGCTTTTCCACTATTGTGATCGGAAGCAGGCAGATCCGGATGAATACTTTTAAGATAAGATTGAAGAGCTTTCCGACAATTCCGTTCAGTCTCAACGCTATACCGGAAAGGACAGAGAACAGACGGTCCGTCAGCTTTTTATATACTGCTCTTACCCGCGAGACGCCAGCCTCCGGTTTTTCCACATCTCCCGTCTGTTCAGCGGGAACCTCCTCACCTTCAGGCTTTGCAAAAGGAACTTCCTCTTCTTCAGGCTGTGCAAGAGGAATCTCCTCGCTTTCAGGCTGTGCAAAAGGAACTTCCTCATGAGGCTCCTTCTGAGCAGTCGAAGCTTCTCCTCCGTCTTCAAAAAGGGGTTCAGAATCCCCCTTTCCGAGATCAGCCTCTGCCGGTGATGCCTCTGCTCCGGCTGCTTCTGTTACCGTTCCGGGATCCGGCTTCGCCTCTTCTGCTTCCAGTAAAGCGATCTCATCCCCGGAAGCTTTCTCCGTACTGCCTCCGCCTGCGGACTCTGCGCTGACGCTTCCTTTTTTTCCGGAACGGAGCTTATCCCTGAGTTTAAAGAGCGAGATCCCGAATATCCTGAGATCCTTCGTAAGGCCTGCTCTGCCGGGTTCATAACCGATCTGGACCGTCACCGCCCGCAGAAGCCAGGTCACTTTTCCCGAAAACTCCAGAACGTCGCCCTCCTTTCTCCCGCCCGCACTGTAGCGGATCGGAACAAAGAGAACAAGAAGAAGGATAGCAAGTATAATGAGAAGGATAATAAGAAGTATAATTCCTATTACTTTTAATATTGTCAGTATGATCGACATCCTTTTAATACCCGCTTTGCTTATGTCTTAATGAATGTGATGTATTTCAGGGATCTCCGGAGCCGTTTCGAGAAAAGCCCGAAGATCAGCACTGTTCGTCCTTTCCACACAGGCCTCTGTCATGCGAAGGATCATCCTGACCGCCTCACTCCGGTCAAGCGCCATCCCGATAATTTCCGGAACATGCTCCCTGCAGGCCTCCTGCACGAGGTATCGGCAGTTCATGATCTCGAGCTGATTGACCGGATTGGCCGGCTTTGTGAGGAGCCATGCCCGAATGACCGGTTCTCCACGATCCAGTTTTTCCCTGACAGCCTTGAAACTGTCAAATATTTCGTCCCCGATATATAAATCCTGTGACCATTTTAACATGTTTCTTCATCCTCTACTAGAACAAAGTGCGGACCCTGCGCGGATTGATTTCATATTTGATTCGAAAAGGGATCATCCATAGTAATATGCGTCAAAGACAGCGTGTGCAATGGGAACCGCCGTTGAGCTTCCGGAGCCTCCGTTTTCAGCCAGTACGACGACTACAATATCAGGATCCTCCACATTGGAAAACCCTGCGAACCAGGAATGTGTCCCGATCTGCCCGTCCGCCATCGTGTACTCCGCAGAACCCGTCTTTCCGGCGACAGAGTAAGAAAGACCTGAAAGTTCGCCTGCTGTCCCTTCATTTACGACCTGGCACATAAGCGCTTTCAGCACTTCCGCCTCCTGCTCTGTCATGATAGCTCCGAACTCCTTCGAATTCCGGTTCTCAACGTACGTGCCGTCCGAGCTCGTGACGCGTCCGACGAGCTGAGGAACCATGAGCATGCCCTTGTTCGCGATCGCGGATGTGATGAGAGCCATATGATACGGCGTCACAAGTGTCGCGGACTGCCCGAAGGCGGTCTGGGCGATCGTCGCTCTGTCGCTGTCCGGCGTCAGATTGAACCGGCTTTTATTGTAGTGCAGCTCACAGGGGAGCTCTTTTCCGAAGAGCAGCTCCTCAGAGGTCTTTGTCAGCTGCACCGGTCCGAGTCCAAGCCCGATCGTCGCAAATGAACAGTTGCAGCTGTTGGCAAATGCATTTCCGAAGTTCTCCTCGCCATGCGCTGTCCCGTCATAACAGTGGACGACATAGTCATCGATCACGAGCTCACCCTCGCAGTTATAGGTAAAGCCGTCCGTCGTGCCGTACTGCTGCAGATAGGAAAGAGCCGTGACGATCTTGTAGGTGGATCCCGGCGGATAGAGGCCCTGCGTAGCCCTGTTCACGAGCTGGCTGCCTGCCGGATCGGATATGATCGCTTCCCAGTCTGCAGCGATCGTGTTCGGATCGAAATCCGGCTTGCTGACCATGGCAAGAACAGAACCCAGATGAGGGTCAAGCACGATCACTGCTCCCTGATACTCACCGAGTGCGTTGTAGGCAGCCTGCTGCAGGTTCGCATCCAGTGTGGTAACGACCGTGTCTCCGGTGTTCTTAACGCCCTTGAATTCATTTACGATCCTGTCCAGGAAGTTATCGTGCGATGTCAGGAGATCATAGTTCATGATCGATTCGACGCCGCTCTTTCCGTTCGTGGAATAACCGACCGAGTGGGAGAACATATTGGAATACGGATAGACTCGGATCTCCTTTCCATTGGCGTCGACCTGTGTCGTGGCGAGCACGTTGTTCTTTGAATCCAGAATATCTCCACGGCGCACGTAGGTCGACTGGGAATCCTGCCGGCGGTTATACGGGCTGTTCTGGACCTTGTCACTGTGAAAATTAAAAAAGACAAGGTAACCGATCAGGCTCACGAACATCATTATGAAAACATACGATACAAACGTATAGGCAGCACCTTTTCGAAGGCGGATTCCTGGCGGCGGCTCACTGTGCCATTCTTCCTGCCCTTCCTCATACGGATTTTTTCCGGATCCTTCAAAAAGAACCTCTGCATCAGGATCCCATCTGTCCGCTGTTCCGTATCCGCCGCTCCTTTCAGCATCGTCGGGATCCGTCCGGTCATAGCCCCAGTCCGGATCGGAGCTGATATTCCTTCCGACCGCTTTCCTGTATTCCGCCCCGGAATCTCCGCGGCGCCGGGCTTCCCTTGTATTCGAATCGGGACCTGTCTGCCGGCTTATGGCCCGCCCGGTCCTTCTGTTATAACGCCCGGATCCGTCCTCATAGTACTCATCTTCACGGGGATGGCGAAATTCATCGCTCTCCCTCATAATTTCCCGGACCTCCCGGCCAATTTCCTGCTCGGTCCGGTCTTCTACGTATCTTCTCTTCTTTTCGTCTCTCAAGTTCCTCTCCCTCATCCTCACGCAGAATATAAAGTCCCTGTACGATCGCAATGACGATGATCGTGCTCATCACCGAACTGCCTCCGTAGCTTACCAGGGGAAGCGTGATACCCGTCATGGGGATAAACTTTGTCACTCCTCCGATCGTCAGGAAGACCTGGATCGCGTATTCCGTTCCAAGTCCGAGCGCAACCAGCTTATAGAACGGATTGCGAATCTGCATCGAGATATTGACGATCAGTATGAACATGTTCATGCAGATCAGAATCAGGCTGATTGCGAACAGACAGCCGAATTCCTCACAGATTGCAGCAAATATAAAATCTTTGGACGCGACGGGGATCGTCTCAGGCCTTCCGTAGAAGAGCCCCGTTCCGAGCCATCCGCCCGCTCCGATCGCGAACAGTGCCTGGGCGATCTGATATCCTGACGTGTCATAGACGACGAGCGGATCCTTCCAGGCAATGACTCTCTGCCTGACATGGCCGAATAAAAAGTAGGCCGCCACAGCCGCAGCAGAGCCTCCCAGAAGCCCGACAAGCGGGTACACAGCTTTCCGTGTCGCCACGAACACCATCACAATATATGCCGCAAAGAAGACCACCGCTGTACCGAGGTCTGTGGAGAGCACCAGGATCCCCACATGGACGGCAGCAACGATCGTCGTGATCACGACCGATCTGAAGGACGTATCCCGCGCAAGCATGGACGCGATAAAGAAGACGAGCGTGATCTTCACGAGCTCCGAGAACTGGATCGTGATGCCTGCGACCGAAATCGAAAGCTTTGCTCCCCCGCTCACAGTCGCGAGCGCAAGGACACCCAGCAGGGCAATGATCCCCAGCGCCGCGTAAAGCCAGGTGAGCCGCGGCAGGATCTTCATTTTCCGAACAACGACCGGTATGAGAAATGAAAGAACCGTCCCGGCCGACGCAATAATGAACTGCTTGACTGCCTGCTCCAGAGAAAGCCTTGCGATTATAATGAAGCCGATGCTTAACAGCATGAGCATATTGTTGACAAGAAGCATCGACGCTTTGCTGTACATGGCCATATAGCCGTTCCGCGCAGCCGAATAATAGATATAGACGCCCGCGAGAAAGACCAGCGCGAGAAGGTTTCCCGTGTTCAGGAAGATCAGTAAAAATCCGAGTCCCGAGAAAAGGTACATGATAACGGCCTGACGTTCGGCAACACGCTCCCGCCCTTCCGGCGTCTTTTTGCTGTAATACGTATAATCCTGCAGCGTAAAGATCAGAATAAGAAAAATAAAAAATATTCTGGACAGCTGAGTGAGCAGGTTCATCCCGTCACTCATTCCGTCCTTTGCGCTGAGGAGATAATTTTGGACTGATCTGAAAATCTCGTTCATTCTACCCCGCGATTAAACTGTCCTTTCGTTAATTCACCTTCGATCCCGACCGGAATCCCGCCCTTAAAGGCCATAACAGCCTTTTTGACAAGATCCTCCGTCTCCTCTCCCGACTCTGTCGTAAAGACAAGTCTGACCGAATCAATTCCTGCCCCGGTGAGCGCATTCACCTCCGAAAGGAGAGAGAGCCTGACCGGATTATAAAGTATATTATAACAGAAAACACATACACATTTTACCGGAAATTTCCGCCGTTTACGGTCCTGCATCATGAGGAGCCGTGATCCTTTATCACACCCGGAAGTGTTCTTTTTCAGACACTGGGCCGTGACCATGAGAGGCAGATGCCCGTACACGATGCATTCGCTTCCCCGGTTATCCCGCGACGCGATCTCCCGCCGGTTGAGCTCGACCGGGACCGTATCAAGTGAGATCCCCGCTTCACGGACGAACTGCTTCGCCTCGCTGTTCCAGGTATAGATACCCGCGTCCGTCCGCACATACCGGGCGAGTCCCCGTTCGATGAGCGCGGCGGCGCTCTCAAAGGAGCCTGCCAGAAAGCCTTTCAGCCCGACGTCGAACAGCCTTTCCGCACTGTCATAGAGCACACTGCATTTCCCGCTTCGCTCAATATAGGGAAGTGCGATCCAGGGCTCCTTCCCCGTCTGCACAATTCTTCTGACATACCGCTCCGCTTTTTCGACAGGGCTCTGCGATCTGCCGGAAACGTCAAAGAGCATCATAGAATCAATGTAGATCCCGGATATATCCGTGTTTTTAAGAACTGCCGCAAGCTGGTCCTCTGCAGATACGCGGACAAAGATGCTTGTCCCATCCTCCTTTTTCGCAGCCGGATCCGCAGACTCGTGGGAATCCCCTGCGGGCAGATCCATCCCCTCTCGGAACTTCTCTGCGAATGCATCCGCCTGCTCTCCGTCCGCTCCGAACTTCGCTGCGAACTTATCCGCCTGCTCTCCGTCCTCTCTGGCTCCTGCTTCCATAGAGGATCTTCGGAACCGGGCAAGCAGTTTTTCTCTCAGTCCCGAGAGTGCTGCTCTCCTGAGCTGATTGAGCGCTCCCATCGGAGCGAAGGACGCACCGTCCGTATCGACAGACAGCTTTTCAAAATAAAAATCCGTCTCCCCCGTCTTCCCGATCTGTTCTTTTATACGCTCCGCGGAGAGCGGTCTTGCAGAAGCCTTCTGCGCTTTCTGATCGAAAGTGCATATATATTCCTCATTCTGCGCTCTGGCTGTCACCCGGAGAGAGAGGTCGCAGCCGCAGCGGACACACACTGTTCCCTCGAGAGGAATCTTTTTTTCTTTCTCAACGTACTTTTCACGGAACGCTGCATAGAGATCCGCACGGCGTTTTTCTTCCGCCTGCGAGAGTTCATTTCTGCGGAATGCCATCATCTCCGGCCCGTTATGACGGTTCAGATAGCCGTCCGTGAACCCGTCGCGGTTGAACAGTGTAAGCAGTATTTTTCTGTCTGCCTCCTTCACTGTATATCCCTGTCTTCCCTTCTCAAAATAAAGGTCCAGATACTTCCTGTACACAGAGACAACACCGGCCGCGTACTCCGGCTGCTTCATCCTTCCTTCGATCTTGAGAGAAGAGACGCCGCTCTCAATGAGATCCGGCAGCCGGTCGAGAAGGCACAGGTCTTTCGGACTCAGAAGGTCTCCCTTGACTCTCTGCCCTTCTCCGTCTTTTGACTCGTATCTCAGCCTGCAGGGCTGTGCGCATCTTCCGCGGTTCCCGCTTCGCCCGCCGAGCTGGCTCGAGAGCAGACACTGTCCGGAATAGCAGACACACAGGGCACCGTGAATGAATGCCTCCACTTCCAGGCCGCTCTTCTCGTGAATCTCACGGAGCTCGTCAAGCGTCATTTCCCGGGCGGGAACGACACGGCTTATCCCCTGTTCCGCCAGAAAGGAAGCTGACTGCGGACCGGTCACCGTCATCTGCGTGCTTGCATGAAGCGGAAGATCCGGGAAGAAGCTCCTGACCGTCCTCAGTACTCCGAAATCCTGGACCAGGACAGCATCCAGACCGCGCTCATAGTAGGGTCGGATATATTCGGGCAGTTCGGAAAGCTCCTCCTCTTTCAGAAGGGTGTTGACCGTCAGGTAGACCTTTACACCCCTTATATGGGCATAGTCAATGAGATCACAAAGTTCTTCCTCTCCCGGATTTTCAGCATAAGCCCGTGCTCCGAACTTTGAGCCTCCGATGTAACAGGCGTCACATCCGGCGCTTATGACAGCCCGGAGCCCGGCTGCAGATCCTGCCGGAGCGAGAAGCTCGACGTCGAGACGGGTCTTCATTTTCTCCATATACTCTCCAATTCCGCAAAACATAATTATGTTGTTGATAACGAAAAAAGGCGATCACTTCCGCAATCGCCCGAATAAAACCATATTCACCGGACGCGGCCTGTCACTTCTTTCCGCGACCGGCCGGCCTTTCCTGCGAAGGAGCAGTGAGTTCCTCAAGATCCATCTGGAGCTCCACGATCTTCTGCTTAAGATCATAGATCTCCCTGTCCTTGTTCTCAAGATCCTCATTGTAGATCTCAGCCTGATTTTTGGCCTTAAAGTAATCGTCCGCGATATTCAGAGCAAGGAGATTCCCTTTCGTCTCGGCCGCAAGGCGATTATATCCTTTGATTTCGGAGAGCTCGCTGATCTTGTGATTCAGGTAGGATGCAACTCTCTGCAGATACTCTTCACTTTCATAACCGGAAAGGCGGGTGACTTTTCCTGCAATTACAACCGTAACTGAATTCTTCACTGACATGATCTGCCTCCGTTCAAAAATTTACTGCATGGTACGTCCGTTCCGAACCGATTACGAAAGAGGGGAACAGGACACCCTATCCTAATTATACTGAAATGAAGAAAAAATACAACCTGAAGTTCTCTCCCGGGCAAATCTGCAAAAGCCTTTGTGTCTTCTCTCACACATCCGCGGGTTCAAGGCCCAGGTGCTGATATGCAGCCGGAGACGCCATACGCCCTCTGGGTGTGCGGTTAAGGAACCCGATCTTCAGGAGATAGGGCTCGTAAACATCTTCAATCGTCCCCGGATCTTCTCCAATGGAGGCTGCAAGCGTCTCAAGACCGACCGGACCGCCCCCGAACTTGACGATCATAGTCTCAAGGATCCTGCGGTCAAGCATCTCGAGTCCGTACTGATCGACATCGAGAAGATCGAGCGCGTCACAGGCGACTGCCTCAGTGATCACACCGTCATACCGTACCTGCGCAAAATCGCGGATCCTCTTCAGCAGTCTGTTCGCAAGTCTGGGCGTTCCCCGGGATCTCCGTGCAAGCTGCATGGCTCCCTTCTCATCGATTTTGACATCGAGGAGCATCGCCGATCTCGTAACGATCTCCTTCAGTTCCTCGGGAGAATAGTATTCAAGATGACCGATCACGCCGAACCGGTCCCGGAGCGGGGCCGTGAGCATTCCCGGCCGGGTCGTCGCGCCGACCAGTGTAAAGTGCGGCAGATCAAGACGGATCGACCTCGCAGCAGCTCCCTTTCCGATCACGATATCGATCGCGTAGTCTTCCATCGCCGGGTACAGGACCTCCTCCACCTGTCGGTTCAGCCGATGGATCTCATCCACGAACAGGATATCCCCCGGCTGCAGATTATTGAGAATTGCGGCCATCTCCCCCGGCTTTTCAATGGCCGGGCCGCTCGTCACTTTCATATGCGTTCCCATCTCATTGGCAATGATTCCTGCCAGCGTCGTCTTTCCCAGTCCCGGAGGGCCGTAAAAAAGAACATGGTCGAGCGCATCTCCTCGCTGTTTTGCCGCCTCGATGTAGACCTTCAGATTTGCCTTGGTCTTCTCCTGACCGATATAATCCGTAAACATCTGAGGTCTCAGGCTCTGCTCAATTTTTTTGTCCTCGACGGTCGCTTCCGTCGTGATTTTTCTCCTCACAGGCATTTCAATGTCTCCTGTTTTTCCGATCATTGTACTGTCTTTATACTGTATGCTCAGACTGCTCCGTGCTTCCTCATGATATTGAATCATTATATTGAATAAATGCGCAAATTATGATTCTGATCACTCTCACCATGACAGCGGATCAGATCCGGCGTTTCCCACTCGTTGTCTTCAGACAGCGGATCCTCTGCAGCAGTTCTTCTTAAGCACGGATCCTCTGCAGCAGCTCCTCTTAAGAACGGATCCTCTACACCAGCTCCTTAAGCGCCGCCTTGAGAAGATCCTCCACCTCACTGAAGCCCAGCGCGGATGCGGCACGCACGGCCTTCAAAGCCTGCGCATTCGAGTATCCGAGCGCTGTGAGAGCGAGGACTGCTTCAGACTGCGGACTTTCATTTTTTGATGACTTTTCCCTCTCTTCCGTATGCAAAGCCTTTCGCTCGAAGGCATCCAGGAGATCTACTTTGTCCTTCAGCTCAAGAATGATCTTCTGAGCAGTCTTTTTTCCGATCCCGGGTGCTTTGGAAATGGTCGCCGCATCGTCCGACAAAATGGCAAAGCGAAGTGTGTCCGCTCCCAGCGCAGACAGGATCGCAATCCCGGCCTTCGGGCCGACACCGCTGACTCCGAGGAGCTTCCTGAACATAAGAAGATCATCATTCGAGAGAAATCCATAGAGCTGCATTGCGTCCTCACGCACTGAGAAGTATGTGTACACCTTGACGGAATCCCCTATCCCGATCTCTCCGTCAAGGATCGAGGCGGGAACAATGACCCTGTAGCCGATCCCGTTGTTCTCAATGATGAGGCTCTCCTCCTCGATTGCAGCAACATCACCCTTTATATATGCATACATAAATTACCTCCAATCAGGAACGTCCCCACGTTCTTACCGCAGGGTCATTCTGCGCCTTCCCGTCCTCAGGCTCTCTCCGCCGGATCTCAATAATCTCCCTCCGCATAAATGCGCGGAAGTACGATCCTGTCGGCCAGCCCCACCAGGATACCGGCTGCAAGCCCCGCCAGCATGAGGACCGGAAGATACCACCGCCAGGGGAACCCTTCCAGGATCAGTACGGCGGCAATGACCTGAGCGACGTTGTGGACGACCCCTCCAAGCGCACTCACTCCGATGATCCCGAACGCACGGGTGCGCTTAAGAAGCGCCATCGCGATGAGGCTGGCAGCGGCACCGCTCATACTGTAGACGATGCTGAACATATTTCCGAAAAGAAAACCGATGATCAGTACCCGGAGCACCGTGACCGTCATCGCCTCAAACGGTCCGTAAAAATAGAGGACAGCCGCAATCACGAGATTGGCAAGTCCGAGCTTTATACCGGGGATCGGAACGGGCACGGGAATGAGCGCTTCAATATAGCCGAAAATAACCGCAAGTGCGAGGAGCAGACCCAGATATGCTGTTTTCACGCTCTTTCCTTCAAGCCGTTTCCGCATCTGTACAGAACCTCTTCTTTGTTGTACCGCACAGGAATGTGAAGCACATTCCGTTTTGCGCGTTCATCTCACCTTATTCAGGACGCGATCACGTCCGGTTCATCCTCCTGGCTTTCCGCGCTCACGATCTTCAGGATCACCTTATTGGGAAGGCAGACGATGCTGCCTCCATGCGCATTGATATGTGCGCTGTTCACACAGATCTGATCCGGACAGTCAGCAGCAGACATAAAGACCTCTCCGTCCTCTATCCGGCAGGTATTACCGTCGCCGATCTTTATAACACGGTCTTCCGCCAGCGAATAAGTTCCCAGGATCTTCCCGTCCATGCTGATCTCAAGCCGGGCCCTGCCCTCGTCAACGGGAATCAGATTGAATGCCATCATGACGCACGGAATAAGGGCCAGGACAATGATCAGGACCATATCGGTTTTTCTCAAAAATTTGCTGATGTTTTCCGACATTCTTTTTCGTACCACACACTGTGTTGAAATCAGGATTTTCTTTTTTTGTACTACACACTGTATTGAAATCAGGAACTGACATGTCTGTCCGGCAGATCGATCGAACGGCCGAATCGCACGCAAAGTAATCAGGGTTTCGCGATGCGATTCTCATAATATGTAAATCCGTCCGGTCGAACACATGTTACACTATCTTATCACAAATCAGACCAAACCGCCACGTAAAAGGAAAAACCATTCGTTGTAAAAGCACATTTTGCGTCTTATAATAATTTCACCGAAATTTGGCATAAAAAACTGAAACCGGTCCGGTTCGCGATCACGAAGTTCCTGAAAATGCTTCAGAAAGACCCGGTCTGAGACACATATAAGAAAGATGCTATGAAAAGAGAGATAAAAAGCACAGCACACATAGGACACTGCGCAGAGTTCCTTACTCAGAACAGCTGCGTTCTCGATATCGAGACTGACAGCCGCTATTGGAGGACCAGCCATTTCAATAATGTCCGCCTTGCGGATACAGAAAAGGAGATCATCTGGATCCCTGAAAAGGAGAGCGACGAATACGACCTGCTGATCACTCTGGCCGAATCGCTCTCTCAGTACAGCCATATTGTAACGTTTAGCGGGACCGGTTTCGATCTTCCGCATCTCAGAAAAAAGTACAGCGCCTACCGCCTTTCCGATCCGTTACAGGATAAGCGTCACGACGACCTTTTCCTGATGCTGCGAAAATACAATGCACTTCTTCCGCTTTCCAGGCATCGACTGAACGACTACGTATCCCTTTTTAAGGAGAGCCGGGTTCCCGATGATGACGCGCAAAAGGCGCTCTTTATTACACGGATCCTCAGCCTCACCTGCCTGACGGAAGGAAGATTCGATGTACAAATCACGGATTCAGACTTCCCGGAGACGGATATTTTCAAGGAGAGAACCCGGGACCTGCCCTCTTACGGGACTGTCCTTTCGCTTCTTCTCACGCCGGACCTTCCCATCTCCTTCCGTGTCCGCTGCTCTGACGGTCCCTTCGAGCTGGATTCTGACCCGGAGAGCGGGACGCTCCTGCTGCGCATCCGATCCGACGACGGTTCCTTTTTTATGTATCATTCCGATTTTGAGAACTATGATTACCTGCCGGGCGAGGGCTGCGCGGTCCACAAATCACTAACGGCCTACGTGGCATCCGACAGAAAGGCGAAGGCTTCGCGTGATAACTGTTATACACGCATCCCCTGCGGAACGCTCCTTCAGGGAAATGAAAAGACACTGAAAAAATACACTGAAAAGACCGTCGCATATCTCCTTGGCGGCCCATCCTGACAGGGAAAGAGGCCGGCTGATTCTGTTCAGGTAAGGATGATCTTTTCAGAGATTCTCGTGTATGAAAAAAAGAAGCGGCACAGCCTGCCGCTTCTTTTCTCGTTCTTCATTATTCAATCGGAATGTCAATTGTCGGTTCTTCATCTTCCGGATCACTGTAGACCGGAGCATCGTCGTACTGTGCTCTCTCCTGCTCAAGCTGCTTCACAGAAAGTGAGATCTTGTGCTCATCAGCATTGAAATCGACGACTTTCGCCTCGATCTCCTGTCCGATCGAAAGGACATCAGACGGCTTATCAACATGCTCTCTTGCAATCTGAGATACATGAAGAAGAGCATCAACGCCCGGAAGCAGTTCTACGAAAGCACCGAAATCTGTCATACGTGCAACACGTCCGACAACAACGCTGCCTACGCCAAAGTTCTCAGCTGCCTCAAGCCACGGATTCTGGTTCGGGAACTTGAGAGAAAGCGCGATCTTCTCGCCCTTGATATCCTTGATGAGAACTGTAAGCTGATCGCCGTTGCGGAAAATCTTCTTCGGATTCTCGACACGGCCCCAGGACATCTCTGAAATATGAAGCAGACCGTCTGCTCCGCCCAGATCTACGAATGCACCGAAATCTGTGACATTCTTAACAACGCCGTCAACGATGTCGCCGGGCTGGATTCTTTCAAAGAGCTCTCTCGCAGCTTCTGCCTTGCGGGCAACAAGGATCTGACGACGATCGCCGATGATCCTTCTTCTGCGCGGATTGAACTCAGAAATAACGAATTCGATTTCCTGATCCTGATACTTATTGAGATCTCTCTCATAAACATCAGATACAAGGCTGGCCGGAATGAACACTCTCGTATCCTCAACGAGGACTGTGAGACCGCCCTTAAGGACCTGAGAGACCGTAGCCTTCAGGACTTCCTTGTTGTTGAAAGCTTCCTCAAGTCTCTTGCTTCCTCTCTCAGCAGCAAGCCTCTTATATGAAAGAACGACCTGTCCGTCACCGTCGTTCGCCTTAAGGACTTTGACCTCAAGTTTATCGCCAATATTGAGAACAGCGGTAAGATCCTTGCTGTCGTTGCTGTACTCTTCTTTCGTAAGAACACCATCGGCCTTATAGCCGATATTGATATACGCGACGTCCGGCTTGACATCAATTACAGTTCCCTCGACGACTGATCCATTCCTGATAGTGTTGAAGTCCTGATTGTTGAGCAGATCTTCAAAGCTCTGTTCCTCTGACATGTGCAAAAACCTCCTGGATTATAGTATTTGGGGTGGACGCCCCAGCAGTAATACCTACACAACTATCGGATTGGATATTAACGGTTACCAAATCATCAAGTGTCTGTATGTGGTAAGTATTCTTACACTGGCTGAGACATATGTCATACAGTTTCTGTGTATTGGAGGAATGCTTACCGCCAATAACGATCATCGTATCCGATGTTCTCGCCAGTTCCAACGCTTCTGTCTGCCGCTCCTTTGTGGCGCTGCAGATAGTATTTGTAACTACTACATGATACCCCATCTTCTCCATGATTTCAACTAATTCTTTAAATTTATTGTGATTGAATGTCGTCTGTGAGACGACCCACATGGGGCGGTCACGGTATGCACGGAGCGCTTCAATGTCTCCGGCATTCTCGACGATCGAGCAGGTTCCTCCGACCCATCCCCTGATTCCCTGAACTTCCGGATGGACCGGGCTCCCGATGATCACGATGTGATACCCTTCCCGGCTTCTTTTATCGACGATATCATGTATTTTTTTTACGAACGGGCAGGTGGCATTTGCCACCTTGCAGCCCGTTGCCTTAATTTTCTCCGTCAGCTCTCTCGAAACGCCATGAGATCTCAAAATAATGGTCGATTCAGGCGAAGGCAGCTGCCCGGTCTCAGGATCAATAAGGTCATCCCCGATGATGCGGACGCCCCTCTTTTCAAGATCCGAGACGACCTGTTCGTTATGAATGATCGGACCCATCGTATAGACCCGGCCCTGACTTTTCTCCGTCTCCTCGTAAACGAGATCGACCGCGCGTTTCACACCGAAACAGAATCCGGCACTGGCGGCAACTTTGACTTCCATGGCATCTTTCCTCACTTATTGCTGACTTCCTCACAGATCTCAAGGATCCGGTCCACGACCTCCTGAATAGTCATATCCGAGGAATCTACCAGGTATGCACCCTCCGCCTTTCTCAGAGGCGAATTTTCTCTGTGCATATCCTGATAATCACGCTCTTCTATTTTCCGGGAGATCTCCTCTATGGAAGGAATTTCCTCTCCGGGCGCAGCCTTCTGCACCGTCTCAAGATACCTTCTCTCCGCTCTTGCCCTGGAGCTGGCGGTAAGATAGATCTTCACTTCAGCGTCGGGAAGGACGACCGTCCCGATATCCCGTCCGTCCATCACTACATCCGTTTTCTTCGCAAGTTCCTGCTGAAGAAGGACGAGCTTTCTGCGGACTTCTGCGTTGGCGGAGGTCGTGCTGGCCATTGCGGCGACCGCTTCCGTTCTCAGCTCCCCCGTCACATCTTCCCCGTTGAGCAGTACACGCTGCTCGCCATCCCGATACTCAATACCGATATCCGCCTTCTCACTGGCTGCTTCGATCGCAGCGGAATCCTGCGGATCGATTCCTTTTTTGATCATTAAGAGCGCCATCGCGCGATACATTGCACCTGTGTCGACATAGACTACCCCTCTCACCGCGGCAACTCTCCGCGCGATCGTGCTTTTCCCTGCACCGGCCGGGCCGTCAATTGCGATATTCATATAAAACCTCCTTACAGTAAACTGCCGCACCGGAGGAACGTCTCGCGTTCCTGCCGCGACGCGCAGTGTGCGAAATGTCTTCCTCTTTACGCGTCTGTAAACCGCCGCAGCGTAAACTCACATTTCTTTCCTTCCAGGACCAATCGCCTTTGCGCACTGCGCTGCCGTACACCATGCGATCTGCAGATTAAATCCTCCTGTCAGGGCGTCCACATCAAGGACCTCCCCCACAAAATGAATCCCCTCTATCTTCTTTGCCTCCATACTTCCGGGATCGATCTCCCGGACAGAGACACCGCCCTTCGTGATGACTGCCTCGTTATAGCCTCGAAGCCTTGTAAATGTCAGCGGAAATCTTTTTGTCATCTGAACGATCTGCAGCCGTTCACCCTTTGTAACGTCATGGACTTTCTTTCCCGAATCAATCCCGCATAAGGCGAGAATGACGGGAAGCATCTTCGCCGGGTAGAGCTCGTTCACCACATTCTGGACAGCCTTATTCGGGTTCTCCGTAAAAAGACGGAGAATCCTGTCATCCAGTTTTTCCTCACTTACGGCGGGCTTCAGATCGATATATGTACGAAGCTCTTTCTTACCGATCAGCTGTCCGATCCTGGCGCTGGCCGTGAGAATGAGCGGTCCGGTCACGCCAAAATGCGTGAACATCATCTCCCCGAATTCATTGAAGACCTCTTTCTTACCGTTTTTGATATGGAGTTCAACATTGCGGAGAGAAAGTCCCTGCATTTCTTCACAATAACGTTCCTCACACTCGATTGGAACAAGAGAAGGGGATGTTTTGGTGACACGAAGCCCGAGTTCTCCGGCGAAGCGGAGCCCGTCTCCGGTCGCCCCTGTCGACGGATAAGAGAGTCCTCCGGTCGCCACGATCACCCGATCGAAATCCAGACATTTCTCCACCCCCTCATCAGGATTCAGGACAGCAAGACCGGTCACACGTTCTTCGTCTGTCAGGATCCTTGTGACCCTGCTCCTCAGTCTGACCTTCACGCCCTGCCGTCTCATGGCGTCGCGAAGAGTATCGATCACATCCGCCGATTTATCAGACGCCGGAAAAGCACGGTTCCCGCGCTCGATCTTCGTTTTCATTCCATGTCTCTCGAAGAAATCGATCACAGCTTCTGAATCCATCGTATCGTAAGCACTGTACAGAAATCTCGGATTGCTTATGACACTGGACAGGAAATTGTCCCGGCTGCAGGCATTCGTGAAATTACATCTTCCCTTGCCCGTAATATAGAGTTTTTTCCCGATCCTCTCATTCTGCTCGAACACAGTGACCGAATGGCCCTGCTCTGCAATCAGGATCGCGGACATCATGCCGGCCGCTCCGGCGCCAATGACAGCAATATTGCTCAACCTGTTATTCCCCTTACATTATCTATAATCGCAGCAAAAATTTCCCGCATCCGGGTTCCTTAAGCGCCCGGATTCACCTTCGCGCCGTGTTCTGCAGATGCCCGGAACAAGAAAGAACGGCTGCTGCATCTTCGGCCTTCAGGGTCCAAAGCAGTCCGCTGAGAATATCCGTCTGCGTGGATTTGAAATGACCGTAAATGCGGCAGCCGTTCATACATTATGTCCCGCAGGTATATGTACCTGTTCTCAGGACAGATCATTGCTGGTTCCCGGACCCGAAAGTCCTCTCAATAGTCCTTTTTATACCGGATAAGCCTTGTTCTCGGTATCCGCTGCCTTTGCGTCAACGCCTGTGGCCTGTGCGTCCCGGTACTTGAAGTAATCCATCGCTACTTCCGGGAACAGCGCATATGTAAGGACATCCTCATCCTGCTGCTTGTAAGCCTTGATCTTTTCTTCATACTCCTGAAGCTTCGGCTCAAGAAGATCAGCCGGACGGCATGTGATCGGTTCTTCATTTCCGATGACCTGCTTCTGGATCTCCTCATTGAACGGCTTAATGCACTTTCCATATCTTCCGAGGAAGATATCCTTTGTCTCCTGCGGCACGACCATGTATCTCTTGCCGGTCAGAACGTTCATGACGGCCTGCGTACCGACGATCTGAGAAGACGGTGTGACCAGAGGCGGCTCGCCCATGTCTTTTCTTACGCGCGGCACTTCTTCGAGAACGTCATAGAACTTGTCCTCAGCGTGCTGCTGCGCAAGCTGGCTCGTAAGGTTCGAAAGCATACCGCCGGGAACCTGATACTGAAGGGTCTTGATGTTAACGCCCATGTTCTTCGGGTTCATCAGGCCGTTCTCAAGATACTTCTCACGGATCGGACGGAAATAGTCAGCGATCTCCGCAAGCTTATCAAGGTTGAGACCCGTATCATATTCCGTACCGCGGAAAGCTTCGACCATAACTTCAGTCGCGGGCTGAGATGTTCCCAGCGCGAACGGGCTGATCGCAGTGTCGAGAATATCTGCACCTGCCTCGACCGCTTTCATATAGGTCATGGAAGCACAGCCGGATGTATAATGCGTATGCATCTCAAGCGGAAGGCTCGATCCTTCCTTCAGAGCTGTCACGAGCTCTGTTGCAGCCTTCGGAACAAGAAGTCCGGCCATATCCTTGATGCAGATCGAATCCGCGCCCATGTTCTCGATCTCCTTGGCGATGTTCTTCCAGTAATCGAGCGTATAGGCATCACCAAGTGTGTAGGAAAGCGCGACCTGCGCTTCCGCTCCTTCTTTCTTTGCAGCCTTGACGCATGTCTCAAGGTTCCTCAGGTCATTCAGGCAGTCGAAAATACGGATCACATCGATTCCGTTCGCGACTGACTTCTGTACGAAGTACTCGACAACATCGTCCGGGTACGGCTTGTATCCGAGAATATTCTGGCCTCGGAAAAGCATCTGAAGCTTTGTCTTCTTAAATCCGGCTTTGAACTTTCTGAGTCTCACCCACGGATCCTCGTGAAGGAAACGAAGCGCAGCATCAAATGTAGCGCCGCCCCAGCACTCTACGGCACGGTAGCCGATCTCATCCAGCATCGGGACAGCCGGAAGCATCTCTTCAGTTGTCATTCTGGTAGCAATGAGACTCTGGTGCGCATCGCGCAGCACCGTCTCAGTAATCTGAACAGGTTTCTTTATTCCCATTTTATCCTCCGGAATCAAATTTATCGAAGCGGCTCTGACGGATTACCGCGCAGGCCGCATTTTCATCTCGTTACATCAGATGCCGAAAATAGCCATGAAAGTACCGGCCGCGACAGCTGTTCCGATAACACCCGCGACATTCGGACCCATCGCATGCATGAGAAGGAAGTTGGTCGGATCATATTCCGCACCGACCTTCTGTGATACACGCGCCGCCATCGGGACAGCGGAAACACCTGCTGAACCGATCAGCGGATTGATCTTTTTGTGCGTGATCGCGCACAGCAGCTTTCCGAGCATGACACCGCCGAACGTACCGAAGATGAAAGCCGCAAGACCCAGAACAACGATCTTGATCGTCGCAACGTTCAGGAAAGCTTCCGCAGAAGTCGTTGCACCTACAGACGTTCCGAGCAGGATGACTACGATATACATCAGCGCGTTGGAAGCCGTCTCAGTGAGCTGACGGACTACGCCGCACTCACGGAACAGATTTCCGAGCATGAGCATACCGACCAGCGGAGCTGTCGTCGGAAGGATAAGGCAGACAACGATCGTGATGACGATCGGGAAGAGGATCTTCTCAAGCTTTGAGACATTGCGAAGCTGTCCCATCTTGATCTTCCTCTCGCTGTCTGTCGTGAACAGTTTCATTACAGGCGGCTGAATGATCGGAACAAGGGACATATAGGAGTATGCCGCCACGGCGATCGGGCCGAGCAGAGATGTCTGTCCGAGCTTGGATGCAAGGAAGATCGATGTCGGGCCGTCAGCGCCGCCGATGATAGAGATCGCGGCAGCGGACTTTCCGTTAAATCCGAGCAGGATCGCAAGGAAATAAGCGATATAAATGCCGAACTGCGCTGCAGCGCCCATCAGGAAGGAGATGGGATTCGCGATCAGCGGTCCGAAGTCCGTCATCGCGCCGACACCCATGAAGATGAGTGAGGGCAGGATCGACCATTCGTCGAGCTGATAGAAATAATACAGGAGACCGCCGGTGCCGTTCGTCGTATCGGCTGGGTTCGCAATAATATCAGGATAGATATTTACGAGAAGCATACCGAAAGCGATCGGAACAAGCAGAAGCGGCTCATAGTCCTTCGCTATCGCCAAATACAGGAATACCAGCGCAACCACAATCATGATGTAGTTTCCCCACGTCAGACTGAAAAACGCTGTCTGGGCAACCAGATTTGACAGTGTTCCTAAAATATCCATTTAAATGCCTCCGTTTATCAGTTCAGGGTCGCAAGAAGGTCGCCGGACTCTACAGCATCACCTGCACCGACATTGATGCTCGCAACAGTTCCGTCTTCCGGGGCGACGACCGGGATCTCCATCTTCATGGACTCAAGAATAATGACAGTATCTCCTGCCTTGACAGCATCTCCGACATTGGCAGTGACCTTGAATACTTTGCCCGGGACAGCCGCGACGACTTCAATGCTTCCCGCGGATCCCTGTGCTGCTGCCGGTGCTGCTGCCGGTGCCGGTGCTGCGACCGGTGCCGGTGCCGCTGCAGCAGCAGGTGCCGCCGCAACAGGAGCTGCGCCCGCAGCCGTTTCCTCAACTGTAACGTTGTATGCTACGCCGTTTACTGTGATCGTATAATTCTTCATTGTTTTATCCTCCTGGATTCTCTTTCAGGGTCTTTTAAGACCCTGGCGCAACCTTTCAGCGCCACTTATTGGTCTTTACTCTCTTAATGGAACGAACTACAAAGCCTTCGACCGGCTTCTCCTCCGCAGCTGCGATCGCTGCGGCAATGACTGCGACAAGTGCCGGATCCAGCATCGGATCGTCTTCTTTCTTTGCAGCCGGGACTGCCTTGGCAGGCCCGCTCTTTGCCGCCTTGTCCGGAACAGACACAGAGGCTTCCTTTTTCGGAGCCGGCGGCGTTACTGCCGCATTGACAAATTTGAAGCAGTAGATGATAAGGCTCAGAAGGATAAGGACAGTGAAAACGGTCAGCAGTCCGATGATCGTATTTCCGCCGGCAACAGCCATGCGCTCGCCGAAGGTAAGCTTACTGTCATCCGAATAATCCTGGATCGTTGTCTTATACGGCGTTCCTGTCTTGTCATAGGTGACGGTGAGCGCCATCTGCGCATTGTCTTCTCCCGTAAGGATGATCCTTCCGGTATATTCATAATGATGACGCGCGACTTCGTCTACGACAGCACTCGTCACCGCGCCATGGGCATCCGTGAATGCTTTCCAGCGGGAAGCCAGGTCATTGTCAAAGGTCACTCCGATAATCATGGCTCCCTGCGCCTTGTACATCATGAAATCATCATAGGTCGCCTGGAGAAAGAGCCCGGACAGCTGCTCAGTCTGAGCCCTGATCGACTGTATATTCTGCTCTCGAATGCCTTCCATCGCTTCCATCTCGACCTGAGTGGACGTCTTGCTGCACCCGGTAAATGAAAAAGCCGCAACAACAAGAACCAGAAAGGCAAGTACAAGTTTTTTAAAATTCTTCATTTATTCCGCCTTTCTCAAATCGTTCCGTGCTTCCTCTCCGGACGATCCTCTCTCTTTGTATAGAGCATCTCGAAAGCTCCGATCACATATTTTCTTGTGTCAGCCTCCTCGATAATTGTGTCGACATACCCTCTCTGAGCGGCAGACAGAACATTCTGCTGCAGTGAAGCGTATTCCTTTGCAGCCGCGTTCATGCTCTTTGCGTCCTGGCCTGCAGCCAGGATCTTGCCGGCCTGCTTTGCGTCCATGGTCCCGATTTCTGCGCCCGGCCATGCATATACGATATCTGCACCGACTGCTTTCGAACCCATCAGTATATAGGCGCTGCCGTAATTCTTACCTGTCACGACCGTGACCTTCGGCACAGTGGCATTTGCATAGGCCGATGTAAGGAGGGCAGCTGCCTCCGGCATGCAGTACTCAGCTTTTTCCGTATTCCTGATAGAGGCCGCGTTCGCAAGCGTAAGGACCGGAATATTGAATGCGTCGCAGAACTTGATAAAGCCGGCTGCCTTCTTTGCGCAGTTCGGGCAGACCGCATCCTTGATCCCTCTGTTCGCAACGACACCGACAGTCTGGCCGTTCAGGCGCATGAATCCCGTGACCATATTCTTTCCGAAGTCTTTCTTTACTTCAAAGAAATCTCCGTTGTCAGCGATCTGTGCCGCGATCTGTGAAGCATCTCCGGACAGTGTGGAAAGGTTCGGAGTCGAACGGTTCAGATCGTCTGTACAGTCACAGACCTCACCGTCATCTTCATTGTTGCAGGGGAGGAATCCGAGAAGCCTGCGGACGGCTGCGATCACTTCCTCCTCGCTGCCGGTAAAATCGACGTTTCCGGCTTCCGCCTGGAAAGAAGCAGAGCTCGTATCTTTCTTATCGGCACTGTTTCCTTCTACCGCGTCCGGAGTATGAACGAAAAGCTTCGCACCGTCGGACATCAGTGCAAAGTCAGAAAGCGCCGGAATAAAGGAAAGACCGCCGCCGCATGTCCCGAATACCACTGTGATCTGCGGTATAACGCCGGAAGACATGATCTGGCTGTTCATTATTTCACCCAGTGCATTCAGGGCATCCGCAGCTTCCTCGAGACGGACGCCAGCGGAGTCAAGGACAGCTATGACCGGCGCACCCATTTTGCGTGCAAGGTCATAGACCCGAACAATTTTTTTGGCGTGCATTTCTCCGATAGAGCCTCCGAGAACAGCAGCATCCTGGCTGTAAACATACACAAGGCTGCCGTCCACTGTGCCATATCCGGTGATTACACCATCTGACGGAGCGGACTTTGCTGTCAGGTTGAAATCCGTGCTTCGAGCAGTTACCTGTGCACCGATCTCAACGAAACTATTCGCGTCGAGCAGCGCATTCACTCTGCCCGCAGCTGTTTGTGTAACACTCATCATTACTCCTCCATTTTATGAATTCTTTAATGATACAATAAAAAACCCGATATCTGTTTTATGATAACTCAGTGTTCTCCAATTTACAACTGAATTATTGTTATATCTTTTCATTGAGTTATTCTGATCCCTTCTCATTATGGAAAATCAAGCCAAAAAACAAAAAAGCGGCTCCCACATCATATGGGAATCCGCTTCATATCTTACGCAATATATTGATCAAAGATCGCCTGCCTTTTTCTGCAGCAGTCCGGCGCCTTCGTGAACACCCCCGATCTTCCTGCCGCGACATGCGTATCACCCGGGACTCATTTTCGCTGCGCATTTTTTAGCGATCCGCAGGACGCTTTTATTCGGAAGGATATCACACACCTACTTTAATCCCCGCTTCATTCTCGGCTTCCGCCCTGAAATCCTCGATCCGTACAGGACTGATATCAGGCAGCTCATCCTTCGACGACACTCCGAAAGAACGGAGGAACTCCTCTGTCGTCCCGAAGAGGACCGGTCTGCCCGGCAGTCTCGCCCTTCCGAGCTCCTTCACGAGACCGTATTCAATGAGCCTGTTGACAGCGTGATCGGAGTTCACACCGCGGATCCGCTCAATTTCCGATTTCGTGACCGGCTGCTTATATGCAATGACCGAGAGCGTTTCCAGCTGGACTTCGGAGATCTTCGGTTTCTTCGGCTGCAGCTCGAGCCTGATCAGCTCCTCATAGAACTCCGGATTCGTGCACATCTGCAAGGAATCCTCGAGTTCTATGATACGGATTCCACGGTCTTCCTTCTCATACTGCTCTTTAAGAGAAACGGCAGCCTCCCGGACCGCATCTGTCTCCAGATCCAGAACTTTCGCGATATCGGAAAGTTTCACAGCCTTTCCTGTTGTAAAAAGAATTGCCTCGAGGGCAGCTCTGACCCTTGATTCTTCCATACTCTTCTATCTCCGTACGACAGTAACCTTTCATCCGTTCCCGAAATCCGACTCAATGTTGACACCGGAAAGATCCGCCCCCGGCACAGCCCGGATCAGGATATCGCCGGCCGTCTCCTCCTGAGATGCCTCAATGATTCCGTACTTCATGAGCTCCAGCATCGCAAGGAACGCGACGATCGTCTGCATCCTGCTCTTCTGCTTCGTGAGAAGTTCCCGGAAGGAAAAGCGCTTTCTCTTCTTCGCGTAGTCCGCGACTTCGAGAAGCTTATCCTCCATGCTGACCTCCTCCTTCTCGATCGTTCCGAAACGGCTCCTGATCGGATCGATCTTGTCCGCCTGCCGGCGAATGACCGAATCGAACACGGCATGCAGCTTCTGCAGCGTAAGATCCGCTGTGAGTTCAGCCGGATCGATCTCCGGGCGGAAGCTCAGGACTTCCTTCGGGGTCGTATCCGGTTTATACAGCCTTCTCGAGGCCTCCTCCATCCTGTCCCGAAGCTCATAGGACATATATTTATACATCTTATATTCAAGAAGCTGTGCTACCAGTTCTTCCCGGGGGTCGATTTCCTCTCCCTCTTCGTCTACGTCGGGAGGAAGGAGCATCCTGCACTTGATCGCGATGAGCTCGGCAGCCATCACCATGAACTCGGACATGACACCGAGATCTGTCTGCTTCATTTCCCGCACATAGGCAAGATACTGTTCCGTGATCTCCACGATCGGAATATCAAAAATATTGATCTTATTCTTATCGATCAGATGCAGGAGCAGATCCAAAGGCCCGTCAAATACAGGCAGTTCTACCGTCAGTGCCATAAACCCTCCTCACTTATCTGCCCACGGCATCTATGCACACGATCTCACGCGGGTTAAAGATGCGGAGCGGCACAGAATGATCGCCAAGACCTCCCGAAATGATGAGATGCGCCTCTTTTGTATCCGTTCCTGAAAATGAAGGGCAGGCCCCCTCCTGACCATTCTGACCATTTTTCCGCATCGCGGAGAACTTTTCTCCCACGGTATCACAGCGGACCTTTCCGTACGGATCCCATACATAATGTCCGTAGCCGTATTTCGGAAAAGGATATCCGTATGGACTGAGCATCGCATGCCCTGTGAAGGGAGACCGCACGACGCCTCCGTGATAGTGCCCCGATACGATAAGATCCGCACCCCACTTTCTGTAGGTCTGCGCAAATTCCGGATTGTGGGCGATCAGGATCTGGAACCGGTCACCTTCGGCCCTCTCCCCGATCCTTGCCGATATATCGTTCACTCTGAGGCTGTGCCTTCTGAATTTTCTGTATTTTTCAAGCGGCAGCTCAAGACCGGCAATGTCCGCCGGGCCTCCCGGAGTCTCCACGGCCATCCTTTTGTTATTCAGGACCTGAACACCGGCCTCACGGATCGCAAGGAGATAATTCCCGTATCTGCTCCTGGAGAATGTCCGGTACTGGGTCTCGTGGTTCCCGTTCGAAAAAAAGACCGGGGCGATCTTCGGAAGCGCACCCATAAAGTCGACAGCGGTATGATAAGGATGGTCCGGCTTTCCGACCAGCATATCTCCGGCGCAGAGGATGATGTCCGGGCGCATATCCCGGACGAGATCAATGAGACTTCGGTTCCCCTCATCATAGATCCTGCTGTGCAGGTCAGAGAGGAGAACGAACCGTACCGGTCCGGTAAGCTTACCTGTATTCACTTTGTACGCTTTGATGAGCGGGCTGTTCATAAATCCATGCTCCTCCCGGTCCGGCAGAATCATTTGTATAAAACAATGATTTCACACAGGAAATTTATGTTTCCTGTGTGAGTTCAAAGAGTCGCGCACGCGACTCTTTGCGCGCTGGTGCGCGCAAGCGTCTGCTTGCATTTTCCTTAAGCGCACCAGTCGCATCCTAGCGGAGCGTATTTTCACACAGGAAACTATGTTTCCTGTGTGAAAATAAATCCCCGACATGAAGTCGGGGATCCTATGTATGTCAGTTATATTTTCTCTTGCGGGCAGCCTCAGATTTCTTCTTGCGACGAACAGACGGTTTTTCGTAATGTTCGCGCTTGCGGATTTCCTGCTGGATGCCGGCTTTCGCACAGCTGCGCTTGAATCTTCTCAGCGCGCTGTCAAGCGATTCATTCTCTTTTACGATAATGCCTGCCATACTGATCTCACCTCCCCCTGACCACGTGGGGTTATTTACTCTTAGTCTTATACATGCCGGAATATAAATCCCCGATAAGCCTAAAGCTTTTTCATTATATCCTCAGAATGTATGCCTCGTCAATGTAAAAATCATTTTTTTTCATAATGGCGCAGGCCCCCGTACAGGGCAGCCTGCACGCCTCCTGCGGGCGAACTGCCATTATTTGATCTGTTCTCTTACGATTTCCTGGGCTTTCCTGATCGCATCCGGGATACCGGAAGCGTTTTTTCCTCCCGCCTGTGCGAGGTTCGGGCGTCCGCCGCCTCCTCCTCCGACAAGCTTTGCAGCCTCACGGATAATATTTCCCGCGTGAGCCCCGCGTTTTACAGCATCCTCACTCGCCATGACCATCAGGTTCACCTTCGGACCCGCCGCAGAAGCAAGGATCACGACACAGCTCCCGAGCTTTTCCTTCAGGGAATCGCCAAGGTCTCTCATGCCGTTCATATCCACGTTCTCAAGCGCCTTCGCAACAACAGAAACACCGTTCACGTCTTCCGCATCGGAAGCCGCGTTTCCGAGTGAAGCCTGCGCTGCTTTCGCCTTCATGGATTCGATCTCAGACGAAAGGGCTTTGATTTCCTCCTGAAGTCTGCGGGCCTTCTCCACGACATCTCCGTTCCCGGCCCGAAGAATACCGGATACATTTTCAAGCGTCTCCTCGATCCCGCGGTAATATTCAAAGACATTTCTGCCTGTCAGTGCTTCAATTCTGCGGACACCTGCAGCGACACCGTTCTCCGCAACAATCTTGAACGCCTGGATCTCACCGGTATTCCTGACGTGTGTTCCGCCGCAGAATTCTTTAGAGAAATCACCCATGGAGACAACGCGGACCTTCTCGCCGTACTTCTCTCCAAAGAGGGCCATCGCGCCGGTCTTCTTCGCCTCATCGAGGGTCATGATATCCGTTCTGACGGCGATCTCCTCACGGATCTTCTCGTTGACAAGATCCTCTACCTTCCTGATTTCTTCCTTCGTCATCGGTTTGAAATGCGCGAAGTCGAAGCGCAGGCGGTTCGGCGCGACATATGAGCCCTTCTGCTCTACGTGCTCTCCGAGAACGACTTTGAGCGCCTTCTGCAGAAGATGCGTTCCGGAATGGTTCTTTTCCGTATCCAGTCTTCCCTCTCTGTCTACGCGCAGAGTGACCTTGTCACCGACACGGAGCATTCCCTTTGTCACTACACCCACATGGACAGTCTTTCCATCCAGAATGGAGATCGTATCTTCAACTTTGAACTCACCTTCCGCTGCAACAATAACACCCCTGTCGCCGATCTGGCCGCCCTTTGTCGCATAGAAAGGCGTCTTCTTCGTGATGATCGCACTCTTTTCGCCTTCCGTGAGCGCCTGCACAAAATCACCGGCGTCCTCCTCGGTCACTTCCGTCATGAGGAGCGCAATTTCAGATTCGTCGCAGAGCGTATCATATCCCGTGAATTCCGTCTGAAGAGCCGGATCGACCTTATCATAGACAGTAAGCTCCTTGCCCATGTAATTTGTGGTCTTTCTGGCATTGCGCGCACGCTCTCTCTGTTCCTTCATGCACGCTGCGAATGCTTCCTCATCGACTTCATATCCCTTTTCTGTCAGGATATCCTTCGTGAGGTCGAGCGGGAATCCGTACGTATCGTAAAGCTCAAATGCTTTCTCTCCGGAGAGTGTCTTTTCATTTTTCGATGCAAGCTCATTCTCAAGCTCGGCGAGGATCTTGAGTCCCTGGTCGATCGTCTTTCCGAAAGCTTCCTCTTCCTTGTCGAGAACTTCGTGGATAAATACGCGCTTCTCCTCGAGCTCCGGATAGCCTTCACGGGAAGTCTCGATGACGGTCGCAGAAAGATCCGCGAGGAAAGATCCGCTGATGCCGAGAAGGCGTCCGTGTCTTGCCGCACGGCGGATCAGCCTGCGGAGAACATAGCCCCGGCCTTCATTCGTCGGCATGATCCCGTCTGAGATCATAAAGGTCGCTGAGCGAATATGGTCTGTGATAACGCGGACAGAGACATCTGCATTCTCATCTTTGTTATACGTCACGCCCGCGATCTCGCAGACCTTGTCCCTGAGCGCGCGGATCGTGTCGATGTCGAACATGGAATCCACGTCCTGGACCGCGACCGCGAGACGTTCAAGCCCCATGCCGGTATCGATATTTTTCTGTTTCAGGGTCGTGTAATTCCCTTTTCCGTCATTTTCGAACTGTGTGAAGACGTCGTTCCAGATCTCCATGAAGCGGTCACCGTCGCTGCCCGGCTCATTGTCCTCCGGGAAGCTTCTGTACTTTTCACCGCGGTCATAGTAGACTTCCGAACACGGACCGCAGGGGCCTGCGCCATGCTCCCAGAAATTGTCTTCCTTGCCGAACCGGTAAATGCGCTCTGCCGGCACACCGATCTCATCTTTCCAGATGTTGTATGCCTCATCGTCATCCAGGTATACGGACGGATACAGGCGGTCCTTGTCAAGTCCCACTACATCCGTAAGGAATTCCCATGTCCAGTGGATTGCCTCACGTTTAAAATAATCTCCGAAAGAGAAATTTCCGAGCATTTCAAAAAAAGTTCCGTGGCGTGAGGTATGTCCGACATTCTCGATATCGCCTGTGCGGATGCACTTCTGGCAGGTCGTCACACGCTTGCGCGGCGGAATTTCCGCGCCTGTAAAATAAGGCTTCAGCGGAGCCATGCCCGCGTTGATCAGAAGCAGCGAATTGTCATTGTGCGGGACAAGCGAAAACGATTTCATGGCAAGATGTCCTTTTGACTCCATAAAATCAAGGAACATCTTTCTCAGCTGATTTACACCATATTTTTCCACAATAATCTCCTCCTAGGGTTTATGTACGGCTTGTAACTGTATCACCCGAAAAGGCTTCATCCAGGCGAAGCCCGGTACTGCTGCCTTGCGAAGGCAGAGCGTGCACTGATGTCGGGAACGGCATCTGCGCGCATTCCATGTTAACATGCCGGACAGTTACAATAACTTTCAAAATTATAGCTCAAACATTTCCCGAACACAAGTGTATTTGTTCGGGTATCCTGCTCTGACAGGTACTGCTGAAAACATCCCGGAAGCCGCTCTCACTCTTCATCCGAAGACAGCGCATCCGCAGCAGCCGTCGCAAGCGCATCGCAGCGTTCATTTTCAGGATGACCGTCATGTCCTTTCACCCAGTGCCATGTGATCTCATGCGGCTCCGCTGCCAGAAGAAGTCTCTTCCAGAGCTCCTCGTTCAGGACAGGTTTTCCGTCAGCCTTTTTCCATCCTCTCTTTTTCCATCCGTCGATCCAGTGGTCGTTGAACGCTTTGATCACATACTGGGAATCTGACCAGACATCCACACTGCACGGTTTGAGGAGCGCTTCAAGCCCCGCAATCACGCCCATGAGTTCCATCCTGTTGTTCGTCGTCTCCCGGAAGCCCTCCGAGATCTCCTTCTCGTGAAGCACACCTGCCCTGTCCGTATACTGCAGGATCGTTCCGTATCCCCCGGGACCGGGATTCCCTCTTGACGCTCCGTCTGAATATAAAGTCACTTTCATCAAAGCTTCCACTCTCCTGTCTTTTCAAATCTCTCCGCCTGGGCCCTCGCTCCGGTAACGACGGATTCGTCATATCCCGCGATCTTCAGCAGGGCGATCGCATTCCTCGAAAGTGCGCGTCCCTCGACAAGTTTATAATTGAAGACTACGTCCTTTTCACGGACCTCCTCCTCAAAATGAAGGTTCCTGTAAACACCGTCAAGGATATATGTCAGTTCGATATCGTGCGTCGCGGCAAAGATGATCATTTCTTCCCCCGCGATCCGTCGCAGGATCTGGGAGGATGCGGAGATCCGCTCGATCGTGTTCGTCCCGCGCAGGACTTCATCGACGATCCCGAGGACCGGAATGCCGGTTCCGTCAGAAGCCGCGTCCATGATCCGCTTAAGGGACCTGATCTCCACGATAAAATAGCTCTCCCCTTTCACGAGGTCGTCTGTAAGTGCCATGGAAGAAAACACCCTGAGGAACGGGGCTTTCCACTCTTCCGCCGGCACTGTCATTATACTCTGCGCAAGGATCTGGGAAATCGCAGTACTCTTCAGGAACGTGGACTTTCCGGACGCATTGGAGCCCGTGATCAGATTTCCTCCGGAGACCGTAAAGCTGTTCGGAACGGCATTCTGAAGTAGAGGATGCACCATCCCTTTTGCCTGTATCACGGCCTTTCGGCTGCTTCCCTCTTTCTCTGTTTCCGCAAACGACGGTCTGCATGACACCGGGAGATATTCCCTGAAGGATGCCGCTGCACAGGCTGCGTCAAGCGTCCCGATTCCGCGGAGGAGCGCAAGACAGGCTTCTTCATTTCCCGAGACCGAATTCAGCATCTGATCGAATTTAATAAGATCCGCATGAAAAAAAAGCTTCATATATTCAAGGATCATGTCGGCGATCCCCGTTCCGATCCTTCCGGATGAAGTGACGAGGAACGCGCCCTTTTTGAAAGCTTCCAGCTTTCCGACCGCCTCATGAAGTTCGGAGGATATTTCTTCGAAAGCCGGGACCTTTAATGCACAGATCTTCTCGGCGGCCCGGATCATCTTCAAAATACAGGAAAAACTTCTGATCTGCATTTTTGTGGTATCCCTGCTCTTCAGATAAACGGCAATGTTCACAGCCATTGTCGGGAGAATAATGCCAAGACCGACGAGAGGATTCACAAAGAGCATCACGATCCCCGAAAGCATGGCGGCTCCGAGCACAATAAATTTTCCGCTGCCTATTCTTTTCGCATCGCGCAGTGCGGCGAGATAGTCGTAAAAAGAAAGTCCCCGCATCCTTCCGGTCTCTGCCAGCACATGGAGAAGCCTTTCACGTGTTTTCTCATCGCTCTGTATAAATTCGATGAGCCTGTCCCGCTCCGAAAGCTCCCCGGCATCAAAAGAAGGTTTTCTGAGCCATGCATAAAGGATCGAATCACCCGGGGAGGACATGGTCGCTGCAGCGGCCCTGAAAATCCTGTCCATGTCACAGTCATTCCATGTAATATCGTCGACCCGATACGAATCCGGGTCAAAAAGTTCATTTTTGAAATAATGGGAAATCGATTCAAATTCCTCTGCGCTCCAGACCGTATCAGGCTTTCTGCCCCATGACCGGCTGATCTTTTTTTTAAATTCGTTTTTCTGTCTCCTGTTCTCCTGCATGATCATCATGGCCACCGCCAGAACGACCACAGCTGAAATGATCAGGATCGGTGCTGCTTCAATCAATCAGATTCTCCTTTAATAAATATGGTAATCAGGCAATTGCGAAAGTCTGTGCTTCATGGAAATTGTATGAACATTCAAACGGCATTCCACATCTTTCGTTCATGAAGAAGTTCTAAGGCTTGTGCAGATTGTTTGAATTGTTCACACAATTCCATTTCGCACAGAGTTTCGCAAGAGCCTGATATGGTAATATGATTCTTCTGTGACCGGAGAGCAAGGCGCCCTGTCTGGCCGGATTTACACCACAGTCTAACACCGGAAGAGCCGCCTGTCCACAGGGCCTTCTCCCGCTTCATCTCCATGTAACCTTTTTTTAATATTTCTGTATTCTTTCGGTTATAATAATGTGTTATCTTTATTAAGATTTGTCGTTTTTACACTTTTTCACGAATGCTTGAAAGGCTGTCAGCCTGCCTGAAACGTATACAGCATCAGTAAAATCCTTCTTTACGTGAAAAACGGAGATTTTTATGATTCCTTCTTTTACACTGAATACCGGTGCATCCATGCCGTATCTCGGGCTCGGTCTCTTTAAGATCACTGACCAGTCTGTCATGGATCGCACGATCAGCGATGCGCTGAGCATAGGCTACCGCCTGCTCGACACAGCGTCCGTCTACAAAAACGAAGCGGAGCTCGGGAATGCCCTCATGTACTGCGGAATTCCGAGAGAAGAGCTTTTCATAACGACGAAAGTCTGGAATACCGCCCAGCGAATCGGAAATATCGAGGACGCTCTCGATCGGAGTCTTGAACGTCTTCGTCTGGATTACGTCGATCTCTACCTGATCCACTGGCCTGTGCCCGGATGTTACCTGGACACCTGGCTCAAGATGGAAAAGATCTTCCGCAGCGGACGCGCCAGAGCGATCGGAGTCTCCAATTTCGGTCCCCGCGAGCTCAACGACCTTCTTCTTCACTCTGATGTCGTTCCTGCCGTGAATCAGATCGAGTATCATCCTCTGTATAATCAGGAAGAGACCCGCGCTTTCTGTAAAAAATACGGAATTGCCGTTCAGGCAGCTTCCCCGCTCGCCCGCGGAACATATCTCGGAATGAACAACCTGACGCGTCTTGCAGAAAAGTATCACCGAAGCGAAGCGCAGATCGGACTTCGCTGGCTCATCCAGAAAGGTGTCGGAGCAATCCCGAAAACCGTTCGCACAGACCGGCTTCTCGAGAACACACAGGTCTTTGACTTCGAGCTGACAGAGGATGAAATGATGGTCCTCGACTCTCTCAATGAAAGTTACAGGATCTCCGGGATCCCGGAGGATCTGACAACATACCTCGGATGAGGCATTCTCCTTATCGGGAGCTGACAATACGAAGGCCTCCGTGCCGGAAAACCAGTATGCATTCTCAGGATCTTCTCTCAAATGAGACTGCTTTTGAATCTGATTTCCCGGCACGGAGGCCTTTTTATTCCTTACAAAAACTTCCCACATACATTAACGTGACTGCGACCAGGAATATATCATTTTAATGCCGAAGGCTGCAAAAGAAAGTTAGTACCGCTGCCAGTGCGAGCGAGCGGGAGCGTCCCGACGTGGAAATATTTATTCCGGGAGCCTCAGGAACCTGAATGTGGGAAGTTTTTGTTCCTTATTATTTCCAGCCTTCCGGCAGATCCTCTCCTCCCACGGAAAGCTCCATTTTTTTGTCTCTCACCATCAGATCAAGAAGGGCTGTCTTCGGATCTTTATTCTCAAAGAGGACTTTGTTTACCTCCTCCGTGATCGGAAGCGTCACATGATACTTTTTGGCAAGCCCGATGGCCGCCTTTGCAGAGTATACGCCTTCAACGACCTGGCCGACCTCACGCATCGCCTCCTCCATGCTCTTTCCCTGGCCGAGCAGGATGCCCGCGCGACGGTTCCGGCTGTGCATGGAAGCGCATGTAACGATCAGGTCGCCGATTCCGGAGAGTCCTGACAATGTTTCAGGATGTGCACCCATCCTGATCGCAAGGGAAGCCATTTCATGAATTCCTCTCGTGATCAGTGCAGCCTTCGTATTATCTCCAAGACCCATGCCGTCAGCCATACCGGCGGCCAGTGCAATGACATTTTTCAGAGAGCCGCCGAGCTCGACGCCCAGGACATCCGGGCTCGTGTACACCCGGAATACCGGGCTCATGAAGATGTTCTGTACATATTCCGCCATCTCACGGTCTTCGGATGCAGAGACGATCAGCGTCGGAAGGCCGATAATGACTTCCTCCGCGTGGGACGGGCCCGAGAGCGCGCCAATGATGCAGTCCGGCATGAACTCGGCAAGGATCTCCACCTGTGTCAGGAGCGTCGTCTCCTCAATTCCTTTCGTCACGGTGACGATCCTCTGTCCCGGCTTTGCAAATGCCGCCATCTTCTCCGCGGTAGCACGCGTGAAGGGCGAGGCGACCGCCATGACGATCAGATCCTTCTCTCTCATCGCCAGCTCAAGATCGGCTGTAAAATCCAGTTCCTCCGGAAGCGTGACATTCGGAAGATTCGGATGGATATGCGTCTTTCTAAGGCTCTCCGCCTCAGCGGGAAAAGGGCTCCACATGATAACGCTGTGCCCGTTATTACACAAAAGTCTCGCAATACCGGTTCCCCACGTACCGGCCCCGATAACAGATATCTTTGCCATCATATACCTCCGTTCTCAGTCTTTTTTATTTTTCTTTGTCAGATAGGTCTTTCTCTCAGTCCCGGAGAGAAGCCTCCTGATATTCTCTCTGTGAAGGAACCAGGTAAGAGCTGCCAGGCAGCCTACAATTACATACATCTCAATCAAAAATCCCTGTGAGACACCGAATTCTCCCATCTGCCCCAGTATAATCGTTCCGACAAAAAACATGAGCGCTCCGATAAGGCTCCCGAGTGATACATAATGTGTCGTGAAAAAGATCAGGGCAAAGATGGCGAAGCCTATGAGGAGCAGCTTCCACGAAAAGACGCCGATCAGTCCCGCCATCGATGCGATGCCCTTACCGCCCCGGAACTGCATGTAGAACGGGAAGCAGTGTCCCAGGATCGCACCCGCGCCGGCATAGAGACCGCACAGGATCGCAGGGATCTCTCCTCCGCCGAAAAGCTTCGAAGCCAGAAGAAAGGCCAGAATGCATTTTGTCACATCCCCGACCAGTACGATCAGTCCCGCCTTCGCACCAAAATTCCGGAGAGCATTGGTCGTCCCGGAATTTCCCGATCCGACCTTTCTTATGTCAACGCCTTTTGTCTTGCCATATAGGAACGCTGTCTGAAACAGCCCGAAACAGTACCCGATCAACAGGCATAACAGTCTTGTCAGCATGATTTCTCCTCTCTTCGTCAGTCCGGCCTGTCTTTTTCGCTTCTCTCCCTTATGATAAAGCGAAGCGAAGTCCCGCGGAAGTCAAAGGTCTCCCGGATCTTGTTCTCAATATACCGCTGATAAGAAAAGTGCATCAGCTTCTTGTCATTCACGAAAATGACGAAGGTCGGCGGCACAATACTTACCTGCGTGATATAGTACAGCCTCAGCCGCTTTCCCTTATCCGTCGGCGGAGAATTGAGAGCGACCGCTTCCGACATGATCTGATTCAGTATTCCGGTCTGTATCCGCCGGCGCTGATTTACAAGGACCAGCTCGATCGCGTCAAAGATCTTCGGCAGCCGCTGTCCGGTCTCAGCAGAGACGAACAGGATCTCGGCATACGGAAGGTAAGAGAGAATGTTTCTGATCTTCTCGGAATAATCCCTGACGGAATTTGTATCCTTCTCAACCGCATCCCATTTGTTCACAGCGATAACAATGCCCTTGCCCCGCTCATGGGCGATTCCTGCGATCTTCGCATCCTGCTCCGCAATTCCCTCCACGGCATCAATGACGAGGATCACGACATCCGCCCTGTCGACCGCGGTGACCGTTCGGATAATGCTGTAACGCTCAAGCTCTTCCTTTATTTTGCTCTTTCTCCGAAGGCCTGCCGTGTCAATGAACGTATAGGTCTTTCCGTTCCAGCGGACCGGTGTGTCGATAGCGTCACGGGTCGTCCCCGCGATATCCGACACGATGACCCTGCTCTCGCCGAGCAGCCGGTTTATTATGCTGGATTTCCCGACATTGGGCTTGCCGACGATCGCAATACGGGGAATCTCTGTATCCTCCTCCTCGCCGACGCCTTCTCCGAAATACTTGGCGACCTCGTCAAGCATATCGCCGATTCCCTGACGGTTCGCGCTGGATATGGGAAGCGGGTCGCCGAGCCCCAGGGAATAAAATTCATAGATATTCCCCTGCTGCTTCAGATAATCGTCGATCTTGTTGACCGCAAGGACGACCGGCTTGTGGGATTTTCGAAGCATATCCGCTACCCGGGCATCCGCGTCGACCAGTCCGTCTTTTGCGTCCACAAGGAAAATGATCACATCCGCCGTCTCGATCGCGATCTGCGCCTGTTCCCTCATCTGACGGAGAAGAATATCATTGGATTCCGGCTCGATTCCGCCTGTATCGATCAGCGTGAACTCGTACCCCGTCCAGCTCACCTCCGCATAGATCCTGTCGCGGGTCACACCCGGAGTATCCTTGACAATTGATATATTTTCGCCGGCAAGCGCATTGAACAGCGTAGATTTTCCGACATTCGGTCTTCCGACAATGGCTACAATGGGTTTGCTCATTTATTTTCTCACTTTCTATTCTGATACCGTCCCCGTGTCTCTCAGGTTCCGGTTTATTCTTCTCTATGTTCATTCCCAGCTCTCATAGACCTGCCGGTCTGCAGCGGCACCTGCCTTCATTCCGAGGCAGGCCCTCAGGAACTCTTCTCCTCCGGTCCATGTGATCCTGATCGGGATCCCAAGCTCCCGCGTAACGTCCTCCGTCGTCAGGTCATCGAGAAAGACTTTTTCTCCGCTCCTCAGCATGGAGACCGGGATCAGCAATTCCTCTGCGCATCCCGCCATATCCCGAAGCTGCCTGATCAGATCTCCGCCTGTGATCAGGCCGCTGACTGTGATGCGCTCTCCGAAAAAGTCGTTTCTGATGGCACGGACGCAGATCTCAACGTGAGGCCATCTCTCCATGATCCACCCTGTGAACTTTTTAAGATAGCTCTCGATCAGCTTTCCGCAGGCAAGTATAACTTTTCTTCCCGTGCCGTCCACTGCCTCATCCGCTTCTCTGAGAAATGCAGGACTCCCGAGGGCTTCGCGAACTTCATTTTCCAGGAGACGGACCATGCCGACTCCGTTCTCCAGCTGGAGATATCCGTCATACCTCTCCTCCTCCGGCAGCTCCCTGCCCGCGAGGATATACCACTCATCGGAAGCATGCACAAAGTGCGGAGACACCGGGTCGACACCGTCTGCAGCAAGCCTCTTCTGCCAGTCTTCGATCTGGTCGATCACCTGTCCTGCGGATTCCCGGTCGAAGGGCGTAAGCGGGGCGAGGCCGTCCCGATATTTCGTCAGTCCGACGGGAACGATCGAGACGCTTCGCATGGCCGGACGATAGGATGAGAGATCCCGGATCGTGCGGTCCAGTTCCGTTCCGTCGTTGATCCCGCGGCAGAGAACGACCTGACCGTTCATGAGAATTCCCGCATCCGCAAGTGCGCGGATCCTCGGAAAAACATCCCCGGCGAACCGGTTGCCCAGCATCGAACAGCGGAGAGCCGGGTTTGTCGTGTGTACGGAAATATTGATCGGCTCCATATGATAGCGGATGATCCGGTCGATATCGGAATCCTTCATATTGGTGAGCGTCACATAATTTCCTTGCAGAAAACTCAGCCTCGAATCATCGTCCTTAAAATAAAGCGTTTCCCGCATCCCTTTCGGCATCTGGTCGATGAAGCAGAAAATACAACGGTTGCAGCAGTTGCGGTAATCATCCATGAGAGAGCTCTCGAACTCTATTCCGAGATCTTCCCAGGGCTCTTTCTCGATCTCAAGCAGCGTCTCCTCCCCGTTTTCCTCCCGGATCAGCACATTGACCTGTTCGTCATTCATGAGATACCGATAGTCAAAGACATCTTCGACAGGTGTCCCGTTCACGGAAATGAGGTACATGCCCGGCAGAACACCCATCTCCCAGGCTATACTGCCATCCTCAACATTTTTAATTCTGTGTCCTTCCCGCCGCATGACATCCCCTTAAAAAATGACCACCGTTGTTTCCGGTCTGTCTCCCGTATAGTCCGGTCCGTTCTGCGAACCTTATCCGGAATAGGAGACATTTACGGTATATTAGTTAATTTACCATCAGAACCTATTTTTGTAAACTTATTCTCATCCTTGTTTACAGGGTCGATTTATGTTATAAATTTACGTAGGTATGCATATTCGGGAAAGATCCGGCAGACCGGATCCTCTCTGCACAGCATGCTGCACATTCCCGGTCTCCCATTGGGACCGCACTTTTCTCGGAGGATGTTTCATGGCAATGACAGATAATCACAAGATCCAGAGACCGGTAGCGCCTCTTAAAATCGCTTATCTCAGCGGAAGTCACGAGATGGCAAAGGCCGTTGACAACAGTCTGGTAAAGACACGCAGAGCAATCTCAGGCAGGATCAAAGAAACAAGCTCACTCTCCGGTTATATTGAACCCACCTATCTGATCGACACACACTATACACGCTTTGGAACAGGCGAAGGAAAAGTCCGGATCAACGACTCAGTCCGTGGCACCGATCTGTTCATTCTCGGCGATGTGACAAATTATTCCGTCACCTACAAAGTCTGCGGCCGTATCAATCACATGTCTCCTGACAATTATTTTCAGGATCTCAAACGTGTCATTTCCGCAGCGAACGGCAAGGCGCACAGGATCAATGTTGTACTCCCGTTCCTCTACGAAAGCCGGCAGCACAGACGTACCGGCAGAGAGTCTCTGGACTGTGCACTTGCGCTGAAAGAGCTCGCTGATTACGGTGTATCCAATATTATTACATTTGACGCGCATGATCCGCGGGTCATGGATGCCATTCCTCTTCTCTCCTTTGACAATTTCATGCCCACCTACCAGTTCCTGCGCGCGCTGCTCAAATCCGTACCGAATCTCAGATTTGATAAAGAGCACTTTATGGTCATCAGTCCCGACGAGGGTGCTACCGACCGCGCAGTCTACTTCTCAAATATCCTCGGGGCGGACATGGGCATGTTCTACAAGAGACGCGACTATTCAAAGATCGTGAACGGAAAAAATCCGATCGTAGCCCATGAGTTCCTGGGCGACACGGTCAAGGGCAAGGACTGTGTCATCATTGACGATATGATCGCCTCCGGCGGATCCATGCTGGATGTCTGCAGACAGATCAAAGCCCGCGGCGCGAACCGGGTCTTTATCTGCACGACTTTCGGACTGTTCACGGAAGGACTCGAAAAATTCGATGAATTCTATGAAAAAGGTATGTTCACCAAACTGATCACGACGAATCTCACATACCGCCCGCCCGAACTCATGAAACGGGACTATTATGTGACCGCCAATATGTATAAGTATCTGGCCAACATCATCGATACGCTGAACCACGATCTTTCCATGGAGCGCGTAAAGAGCACTACGCATAAGATCACCAAGATCCTCGAGAAGACGAATCGGATCCACGATGCGGTCAGTTCACGGAGGATCATCACTGACGAAGTGTGACCGGGCATCTTCGGATCGCAGAGAATATCTGAAGAACGACGAAGCCGGATTTCACTTCGCGTATTCATCTCATGATTGGAATCACGAGCATTCTGCGTCAGAGATCAGGATCACGACCATTACGCGATGAAGAATAATACTGCAAAAACAAGGACCCGTGCCGAGAACAATCGGTGCGGGTCTTTTTGCGCAAAAAAGGTCTCCGCGCATATGCGCGGAGACCTTTCTCTTTTGTGAATCATTGTAGAAGACGTCCTGATCAGTCGTCGCTGCCTTCCTGCAGTTCTTCCTGACGGGCCTTGATCTCCTTCTCCTGGACATCCGCCGGAGCCTGCTCATATCTTGCGAACTCGTAGGAGAACTCTCCCTGTCCGCCGGTCATGGAGCGAAGGATCGTACCGTACCCGTCCATTTCCTTCTGCGGAACTTCCGCTTCAATGATTGTATTGCCCTTGTGATCCGGATTCATTCCCATGACGCGGCCACGGCGCTTATTCAGATCGCCCATGACATCACCTGTGAATTTATCGCGCACCTTGACCTTGAGGCTGATGATCGGCTCAAGGAGGACCGGGCTTGCCTTCAGGAAGCCATCCTTAAATGCCATATGCGTTGCTGTCTTGAAAGCCTGCTCAGAAGAGTCTACCGGGTGATAGGATCCATCATAGAGAACAGCCTTTACGCCGACGACCGGATAAGCCGCAAGCGGGCCCTTGGCTACACTCTCATTCAGTCCCTTCTCAACTGCCGGATAATAGTTCTTCGGAACAGCGCCGCCTACGACTTCAATAGCGAACTCGTACGGCTTTGACTGATCGCCGCTCGGCTCGAAACGCATCTTGACATGTCCGTACTGTCCGTGACCGCCGGTCTGCTTCTTGTACTTTCCTTCTACATCAGAATTCTTTCTGATCGTCTCTCGGAAAGCGACCTTCGGCGTATCGAGCTCGATATCGACCTTATAGCGCTCTTTCAGCTTGCTCTTGATGATCTCGAGCTGCTGCTCACCGATACCGTAGATCAGGGTCTGGCGGTTCGCGGAGTCATTGACGACCTTAAATGTATTGTCTTCCGCAGCAAGCTTGGAAAGCGAGGAAGCAATCTTATCTTCATCTCCCTTCTTGACTGCCTTATATCTCTTGACCGTGTACGGAGTCGAAAGCGTTGTCCTCGCAAACGTTACCGGATTTGCCTTGTTGGACAGAGTGTCACCCGTATTCACATCGCCAAGCTTTGCAAGTGCACCGATATCTCCGGCGAAGAGCTCGGGAACTTCCTGGGCCTTATTGCCGGTCATGATATAGAGCTTGCCGAGACGCATCTCGGATTCCTTCTGAACATCGTAGAGCGTATCGTCAGATTTCAGAACACCGGAGCAGACCTTGATGAAGCTGTACTTACCGATGAACGGGTCAGCGATCGTCTTGAAGACATACGCGGACTTCGGCTTCTGGAAATCAAAATTCGCCTCGAAAATCTCGTTTGTCTTCTGAAGGATGCCGTTGCATGCACGCTGCGTCGGATCCGGGAACATCTCAACAATGTCATCCATGAGATTTGCCACGCCCTGCAGATTGATCGGAGAGCCCATGCTGACCGGAACGATCGCACAGTCACGCATATTGGTCGCGAGTGCCATGGCGATTTCCTTCTCTGAGAACTCTTCGCCGCTGAAGTAGCGATCCATGAATTCTTCGCTCGTCTCCGCTACAGACTCCATCAGGGACTCTCTGTAGGATTCAAGATACTCCTGAAGATGCTCCGGAACATCGCACGGAACCTTCTCCTGCTTATTGACGAAGCGGCGTCCTGTCTGCTTGACAATGCTGACGTATCCGACAAACTTCTCATTCTCACGGATCGGCATATGGATCGGAGCGACTTTCTTGCCGTACATCTCCTGAAGATTCTCCACGATCGTGCGGTAGGAAGCATCGTTATTGTCCATATTGGTGATAAAGAACATGCGCGGAAGATTTCTCTCCTCACAGAGTTCCCATGCCTTCTCGGTACCGACTGTGATGCCGTCCTTACCGGAGATAACGATGATAGCGGCATCTGCAACACCTGCAGCCTGCTCTACTTCGCCGACAAAGTCGAAATATCCGGGTGTATCGAGAACATTGATCTTGACTTTATTCCACTCTACCGGGACAACACTCGCGCCGATCGAGAATTTTCTTTTGATTTCTTCCTTATCGTAGTCGCTGATGGTATTTCCGTCTGTCACGGTACCCATACGGCTTGTAATCCCACCAAGGTAAGCCATCGCTTCTGTAAGTGTCGTCTTACCCGATCCGCCATGGCCAAGAAGCACAACGTTTCGGATTCTGTCAGTTGTATATACCTTCATAGTAACCTCCAAAAAACATTCTTCGACTATTCTACTAGAAGAATATTGTTTTTTCAAGTATTATGGCCGGAAATGGCTTTAAAATGAATCCCGCTCTGCCGGATCCGCGCAAAGAGGAATGTACATCGAACCCTGTACGGCAAAAAAAAGAATCAGGAATGCCGGGACGTTCCTGATTCTTTCTGATTACCTTATGAACTTAATGCGCTGATTTTGTATCCGAGCCCCCTTACATTTCGGATATATTTCGGTTCTCTTGAATCATCCTCGATCTTGTCACGAAGATGTGAAATATGCACCATGATCGCATTCTCATAGTTTTCATAAAGCGTCCCGTTGACCGCTCTGCATAAATCCGACTTCGTTAAGATTTCCCCGGGATGCCTCATCAGAAGTCTGAGGATCTTAAATTCGTTGATCGTAAGGTGGATGGTTTCCCCGTTCTTGAGGAGGATCAGAGATTCGTTATCGAGAACGAGATCACCGACCCGGAGCTCATTATGCTCTTTTTCCGCCGTGTCTGTCGCATTCCATTTTCTGTACCTTCTCACAGCCGCATTGACACGTGAGACAGCAATCAGCGGATTAAAAGGTTTCTTAATATAATCGTCCGCCCCATTGTTCAGCACAAGGATCTGCTCCTCATCATCCTCATGCCCGGAAATGATGACGATCGGCGCAAACGTCTGCTTCCGTATGCAGCGGATCGTATTCATATTCTCCCTGATATCCGATTTAAGTCCGAGGATAAGGCAGTCCGGGTTTTCCTCAGCAGCGCGCTCCGCCGCACCGGATTCATTGCTTTCGTACACATCGAAATGACTGCCCACAAGGTACATACGAAGAAGGCTTGAAACTTCTCTGTTGTTTTCCACTATCAAAATTTTAATATTATCTTCCTGCATGGCCAGATTCCTCCGTTAATATAGAAAATCCACGCAACAATCTGCGTGCCTTATGGACGGCTGCAACATTTATCTTTATCTTTTAATTATGTAAGTACCTGCAAATTTCGACATATTTATATGTTATTTTATTTATAACATATAAAAGGACACAGAAAAGACACTGAAACTGCAGTTTTTTTGGGATTTTTAAGATTCTTAAATAAAAAAAGCAAAAAAAGAGATCGCCGACTTACGTCGGCGATCAATACTGTTTACTCGTTGTTCACTTTTTCCGGTCCCCGAATGAGTTCAACAGGAACTTCATACAGTTCACACAATTTCAGGACATCCCCGAATGTAATATCAGTAATGCCTGTCTCCCAGTTGACGATAGTCTGCTTGTTTCTGTGCACAGCTTTTGCGACCTGTTCCTGAGTCATGTTCGCATTAACGCGCGCAGCTTTAAGCGATATCTTGAATTTTTCCATTGCCCCTCCTTCGAAATCTTCAAGAAACACCGTGCCTCAATTTTCAGTTGTCCTATAGTCTGGAACTATAACAAATAGTAGTTTAGCAGATTTTACATATTATTTCAATATCACATTCTTCAATAAGGACCTGATTAACGCAAAAATGCAAAAATTTTCGTACACTGTTCCGTACATGCAAAGCAGACAGGCGTTATCACTGCGTCGCTTCCGGGATGACCGTCGAAGCTGTTTCCGGTTCGGCATTGGAATCCGTGATCGCCTGATCCAGCTCTTCTTCCGTCCCCTCCCAGACAAGTACTCCCTGCACAAGATACCTGTTTTCCGTCATACTCCCGATGCATGTCGTCAGGGTAAGGATCCGGCAGGTATTGTCAATTTTCTCCGCGAGCTCCGTTCGGATATTTTTATCCATCGAATGTACGTGAATGATGTCTTCAAGATATTGTGCAAAGACTTTCGGATCATTAAAATTGAACGAATTCAGGATGTGTCTGTCATCGTAAATATATGAAGCAAAGACCTCATAGATCCGGATCTTGTCCTCGGTGTATATGTACACGAACGGATTCTGCTCAAAGAATTCCGGATCCTCATAATAATGAAGATTCTGGAACATGCTTCCATTCCGCATATTATGTCCGTATACAACAGTATTCGGATCTGTAAAATTTTTGGAATTTCCGCTTTCTGTGTAAATACAGCCTGCAAATCTGTCGCCCTTATACATATCATGGTTCAGATAAAACAAATCATCTGTTGCACTCTGAGCGATCGGATAATCAATATTCGTGTTCGGAATACGGATCCAGGCATACAGTTCATCATTTATGGATCTGAGTTCAGCAAAGTCGATCGGATTTCCCAGACCTGAAAAAATCCCTTCCGGCAGCTTCGCCGCTTCTCCGTCCCGTTCCCCGGTGAATTCCGCTGCCTCGATCTCCTCGGCGGTCTCTGTGGGTTCCGGTTCAGGCGTTTCCTCGGGGGTGACAGCAACCGACGCTGCAGCGTGCTTATAGTCCTGCTCGGCCTTCCAGTCAGAATACAGCCTCCAGGCAACAAATCCAAGGAGCGCAAGCGCCCCGATCAACGCTACAATGAAGACCATTCGCCAGACTGCTCTTCTTTTTTCTTTTTTTTCATCCATCTTGAAAGCCTCCACATGTTACCAAAGACTGCACGGACGTTTTTAATTATCAGCTGAAAACTGCCATAGGCCCCCCGGCTTTTTCGCAGGAAAGTATGTTCTTATGCGGAAACTTTGCTCCCGCACACCTCACAGAACGTATTTCCGGACGTAAGGTATGTATTGCAGAACGGACATCTCTTTCTGTATTTACCGGTATCCTCCCGATAAAGGATAACAGTCTTCTTCTCGTTGTCTTCATCAGGTTCGTCCCTGCCTGCACGTACAACAGGTCCGGACGTCTTCTCTTTTCCGGAAGAATGCGTTCCCGACGATTCCTCCCTGACTCGCGATGATCTCTCCAAAGAGGCACCCCTCTCCTTCTCATAGATCGCCGTCTTCGGAAGATCGATGTCAGAAGGAGCTTTCATATAGATTTCCTCAGAGAGCCCGGCCGGTTCTGTCTCAGATCTTTCTGTTTCCCGCCACGCATCCTCTTTCGGGCGGTAGCCTGCAGGACCTGCGGACGGCATCGGTCCGGACGGCATTTCTCCCGAAGGCATGCTTCCGCCTTCAGATCCTTTTCCGGGGACAGCCGTCCTGATTCCGCTGCCCTCACTTCCTGCAGAGCCTCCTGCTGACGGATAGTCGGCAGAAGATGGTCCTGCGTCAGAGCCCTTATCCTTCTTACCGGAAAGTGCCTTAACGAGTGTGATGATAAGCCATAAAATGAGAACTATACCGAGAATATATCCTATATAATACATCCGTTCCCCTTTCCTGCCATATTATATCTCAGTGTGAGATGCCCTGCCTCTAAAGCTGTGCAACAAATCAGTCTCAGTGGCGGTTGTCAATCCCCCACTGAGATACCCTCTCAGCCGTTCTCTCCGTCCAGCTCAGATCCGCCCTCATAGATCACCTGACCGGCGGATGTCACATCGTCATCGCCGAACAGGAGCCAGTAATAATTGTTTTCTATGATCGTGCGTGACATCAGCAGTTTATTCTGAACGACCCTGTTCATCATATCGACGTAATCCTCATCGACCGTCTCTCCTTCATTCGGAATAAAAACGCCTTCACGGGAATCATAGATCCCTTTTTCCGTCTTCCACTCCATGGAATTCCAAAGGACGAGGGGAACTGCATTGGAGAACACATCCCTTCCTACCATCAGTCTCGAATCGAATTCAAGACCGAACAGATTCGAAAGTGTTGGAAGGATGTCAAGACTGTAAGTCGGAGACGAGATCTCGACCGCCATGTCCTTGTATTCATTCTCAAGACAGCCTGACCAAAGGATCAGACTGTTCCTGTCCCGGTTCCATACATCGTGATGATCCGCTTTCAGAAGATCATCGATATAATCCTTGTCATTTCCCCAGGCCTCTCCTGATCCGAGACCATACGGATAATGGTCGCCGATCAGCATAATGACTGTGTCATCCGCTATACCCGCTTCCTCCAGTCTGTTCACAAGGATAGCCATGGCATTCTCCAGCTCCATCTGATAGCAGATATAGTATTTCGTCGTTTCCTCATACTGGTCACCCAGGATCGCGTTGACCTGATCATAATACAGGCTCACGAACGGGCTGCTCTCCTTATAAGGCGCATGGCCGCTCAGCGTCATATAATAAATATTGAACGGCTGCTTATCGATATACAGATCGATCGTCGCGCTCATCATCATCGTATCCGACGAATAATGTGCACCGGTCAGTTCTCCCATTCCGGTCTCATTCGCGACCCACTGATCGTACCCTAGATTTTCGTGCGTATTCTGCCTGGAATAGTAATCATAGGATCCGTTGTGAAAAGCACAGCTGCTGTATCCCAGTCTCTGGAGCTGATTTCCCATTGTAAAATAATTATTGTTCCCGGAAGTGAGGATCATGGAATCATCTCCCCACTGAGGAGCCAGTCCCGTCATGATCCCGGTCTCTCCGGTCGTTGTGCTTCCGCCCCATTCGGGCTGATAAAAGTCCGAAAAATAAAAACCGTTGTGCGTCAGTCGATAGAGTACAGGCGTGAGCTCCGGCGTAATAAATGCGCTGCAGTAGGATTCTGCCGCGATCATGATCAGATTTTTGCCTTCAAAAAGTCCTGTATAGGCATTTTTGTCTGTCGGGATCAGCGTCTCAAGATATGCGCTCAGAGAATCAACTGCTTCGTTCCCGCTGTCAGTCGGAAACGAAATGTCCATGACATTCTGTCCGCTCTGGGCCGGACGCGCGTTCTCTTCCCCATCCGCTCCTCCATCTGATTCATTATCTGCTGCTGACGGAGTCGGCGTCACGACCATGTTGTGCGTACCCTCATGAAAACTCGTATTCTTGTTTCCGAACAGGGAATAGCGGATACTCAGACGGGTACTGGTGACAAGCCCAAAGTTCTCCGTCGCTCTGTTATAGGTGAACTGAGCACCGTACAGAGCCGAAAACTTACCGTGAGAGATAAAGAGACACGTTATAAGATAGACAAGCAGTCCGAGTACGGCAAAAAAAGCCGAAAAAGTGACCGGGTACGGCTTTTTCCGCATTCTCGATGCGGAAAGCTTCCAGTACAGTGCGGCAGGCACCTGAAAGATCACGATCTTCGGAATGCCGAAAATGATGCTTCTTGAGAGCTCTCCTCCGTACTTCCCGGCGACATTGCCCGCTCCGGAAAGAAGATTCGCAGGAGTCATATAAGTCTTAAAGACACTTCTGATCACACTCTCAGCCGCAAAAAGAAGGCCTAACAAGATGAGAAGGACTATGACCGATATCCTTCTGGGCTTTTTGGGAATAAAGGACGTAATACCCGTCAGGAACACGGCCGCCCCGGCCGTAAGGAACAGCAGGGAAAAGAAGTGCTTGAACACATTTGTTCCGCCGAATATCCTTAAAAATACTTCATAGTAGAACAGCGCAAGCGGAAACACTAAAAAAATGCGGTATGAATTTGCAATTCTCCTTTTATGAGAATGATGTTCGTTTGTATGATGCTCGTTTGTGTAATGTTCGTTTGTGTGATGTTCGTTTGTATGATGTTCGTTTGTATGATGCTGCATATAATTTTAAAATATACCCCTCTGAATCGAAATCATTTACTTTGATTTATGCCCATCTTTCTGTGCAGAACGTCCCGGCGTTGCAGAGCAAGTCATAGTATGATCATACGGTTCGCAAAAATATTCCGAAAAATTAATTGTGAGATTCGGCACCGCCGAATCTCACTTATTATAATACTTTTTCAAAAAAGAGCAAGGACACAAATTGCTTACTTGAATCCGGGCCCATGCCCGTTTTTTCATTCCTGCCGTCTATGCGGACAGCTGATCGTTTCAGAAAGATCCGTCGGCCGGGCCTGCGATCTGCCGCAGTATATTTTCGGTATTTGCTGCATTTGCAAAATCAAAAATATACACTTTTCCATCTGCAGTATAAAGAGCCGGCTTCGGACCTGTTTTCGGATTCGGTGTTTCATAACCGAAGCCTCTGATCTGGGCGAAATCAATATGCGCGAATTTCTTTCCCTTTCCTTCGATAGCAGACCCGATCATACCGAACGCCAGCGCGATCTTCATGTCCTTCCTGAAGAGATCTATTCCTCCTTCATTCACTTCCATGGTCACATCGTTGATCGGCTTTTTCTCATTCAGCATATAGATACGGCCTCTGTCGCTGTACGAAATCCCGGGATACCCTGCTTTGTTCTCCGGCATTCCCCCAAATCCATCCATAGGAGGATTTCCTGCGGAAGTATCTTCCAGGCTCCCTCCGAATCCGTCCGCTGTCAATTCATCCCCGAATGGATTTTTGCCGAGAGCAGTACTGCCGTTCGTCTGGCCGGAAAACGCATCCCCTGCGACCGTCGCATTGAACGTATCTCCACCTGCTCCGAACGGATCCCGGCTGCCACTGAAAGTATCTCCGCCTGCTCCGAACGGATCCGGGCTGCCGCCGAAAGCCTCTCCGCCTGCTCCGAACGGATCCGGACTGCTGCCGAAAGTCTCACCGCCCGCTCCGAACGGATCCTGACTGCTGCCGAAAGTCTCTCCGCCCGCTCCGAACGGATCCTGACTTCCGCTGAAGTTCTCTTTTCCCGCTGCGAACGGATCCGCCCCCATCATCGTCGATTCCATAGTCGAAAAATCCGGGGCAGCCATATCGCTTCCCCTATCATTCCGGAAGTCCGTAGCACTATCCTGAGATCCCATTCCGAATCCCATCCAGCCGGCCTGCTCTGAAACACCCTTTTCCTGTGTGGAAGCAGAATATTCCTCCTGTTCTCTTTTTACAGGCTCTTCAAAAACGGAGAGAGAAATTCTTACACCGTTTTTCTCACCCTTTTCACAGCTGTCATAATAGGCCAGGCCTCTCAGCGCTTCGATTCCTTCATAAAGATTCGCCCTCTGGAAAATGCTGCCATAGACTTCATTATAATAGGGGTCAAAAGAACCCTGTCCGACAGATCCCATAAGCGGACGATTCCTGTTATCGACCAATACCCGTTCCACGCGGTCAGAATAATCGACCCCATCGACCCGGCAGTTATCCTGCAGCATCCGATCCATGATAAATGCCGGATTATCATTCGGATTGATCACCTTCATAGTCGGTGCGGATTTAAGCACCCTGATCCCGCTGCCTCCAAGTGTATCGAACTTAAGCAGGCTGCTGTGGAAGCCACTGTAGTCATGGATGACAGAAAGCACATAATGTTCCCCTTCCTGTCCGACAAGATCTTCCGCAAAAACTCCGAGCGCGTTGACGGCCGCATCATCAAGGACCGTGACGGACTTCAGGCCGGCGGCAAGGACCATCTCTTTGCGCTCTTCATACTCCCTCTGCGAGGCACCGCTGCCGATCGTCACAAAAGCATTTTCTATGGGAAGTACTGTACGCTTTCTGAGATTATCAAGAATCATCTCGAAAAGTCCTGTCTCGAGGATTTCCGATTTCATCTTAAGCCTTGCTCCGCCTGCATTTTCAGAGACTACGCTGTGAATACCGAATAATCTGTCGTCTCTCTGGAAAATGTAGATGAATACATCCGCTGTCGGAGGAATTTCCTTTTTCTCCGGTTCGGAAGCAGCCTCAAAAGACGGTTCCTCGACCATAGTCGCTGCATAAGGATCATCATCTGATGGCGTATCCTGTGCCTCCCCGCCAAAGAAAGCACCTGCTGCAAATGCCGGCATCACAGGTTCCGGCTGACTGCTTTCCGCCGCAGAGAATTCTTCATTTCCCGGTCCCTCATCGTCAAGGTCAGCTCCCGTTCTGAAGAAACCGGCAACAGAATCATCGAGCGATTCCTCTTCATCAGACTGCGGCTCATCCTTGCGAAGGACCGGCGCAGGATTCTCAAAGATCCGGCGGTCCGAATCCTCTATAAGAGCCGTAACCTCCTCGTCTTCCCCGAATCCGACGTACGGAGGCATTCCGGTAATATCATTCCGGTCAGCTGACTTTTCTTCCGAAGAATCGAAAAGGTCAGGCGAATGGAAAAACTCTTCGGAACTCTGCACAGGCTCCGCGGCTGCTTCCTCCGGAAGTTCAAAAGGCTCCGGTGAACTGAAGAAATCCTTCTCGAACGGATTCAGCTCCTTCTCATGAACTCCTTCATCCCGAACAGAAACGGATGGAATCTCCGCTCTGATATCTGTTTCGACAGGAGGCTCTTCCTCCGTCTTCTTGAAAAGTGATATTCTTTCAGGCTGATCGGTCTGCGCTGCATCCCGGAAAGGATCCTCTTCTTCGGCTTTCACGCGTAGAATTTCTTTATCCTCTTCGTCCTGCTCATTTTGATCCGACGCAAACGAATCAGTCTTTGCCAGAAATACCGGTGCTTTTTCTAAAGCGCCCGCCGGCAGAGCGACAAATTGTTCCGGTTCTTCTTCCGCTGCCGGCTCCCCTGAAGCGTCGGAAAAATCCTCTGCTTCCGGTTCTGCTGAAACCTCGGGAACAATTTCCGCTTCCGGTTCTGCTGCAGCCTCGGGAACAATTTCCGCTTCCGGTCCTGCTGCAGACTCGGGAACATCCGCTGCTTCCGGTCCTGCTGCAGCCTCGGGAACAATTTCCGCTTCCGGTTCTGCTGCAGCCTCGGGAACAGGTTCCGCTTCCGGTTCCGCTGCAGCCTCGGCAACAGGTTCCGGTCCTGCTGCAGACTCAGGAACAGCCTCTGCTTCTGACTCCAATGACACAGAGGGAGTCTCTGCTTTCGCAGGCTCGAAAGAAGGCTCCGTTTCCACATTTTCAGGCTTGGAAGAAGGTTCCGACTCCGCAGGAGCAAAAGACGGCTCCGATGCTTCCGCTGTCTCAGAAGCTTCGTCTGCCGCACGATCCGGAGACACTTCATCAGCTCCTATGACTCTCTTCCCGTATTTTTGCCCGAACAGCCAGATCTCAAGAGCTTCTTTAAGCTCCTCAGCATTCTGATAACGGTCTTCCGGATCCGGAGCGCAGGCCCTTAGAACGATTTTCTGAAGCTCTTCATCACCGCTCACAGGATTTGGCAGCGGCTCACCGGATACCCTTCTCTCATTGGCGATCCTGAATTTCATCCAGCGTTTCAGCACGCCTCCTTCTTCCATAAATGGCCGCTTTCCCCCGTTCAGGAGTACATACATGACCATGCCGAGGGAATAAATATCGGATGTCTGATCATACTTTCCGGATCGTACGAGTTCCGGTGCGTCCCATGAAAAGAGTGTTCCCACCTTGGAGGCGGCGAGTCTTCCGGTCCCTTCATTGATTCCGGCATCGGAAAGCTTGTAAGCGCCTTCAGTGTTCCTCAGGATATTCGACGGCTTTACGGAAAGGGTCGTGATCCCTTCTTTTTCCAGTGTCATGAGCGCACCTGCTATATCGCGGCCCATCTCAGCGATCTCATAAGGAAGAAGATCCCCGTCTTTTTTCTTTCCGTATGCATCCAGACTTTCCAGAAATTCACTGCGGATCAGAATCGTCCAGGAAGAATCCTCTTCATTCCAGAATGAATCAAAGTCTTCCACGGAAACGATACCGTATGCAGTTCTCAGGCAGGAAAGCCGGACGACAGCTGTAAATAGCTGGTTCTTTCTCTCCTCATAGATCTCGGTGATCGAATCCTCGTCCATCCCCATCTTCCTGTACATTTTGATCTCGCCCGGATCCCCGGAGATCTCAATGACTTTGAGCGCCGCTTCTCTGGTAATTCCGGCATCCGTACGCTCAATACGAAAAACTTTACCGAGGTCACCTTCTCCAACCTGTTCCTTAATTTCCCAGCCCGGCCAGATTTTAATCGTCTCCATACATGCTCGATCGGCCTTAAGCCGACCCCTCCTTCCTGCGTGACTTTGTCAATAGATACTAACCATCTGATTCTGATATTCTTTAGGAATACTTGTATCCACAACATTTTGGATCAAGTCCAGGTCAAACGTGTCATCGTCCCGGATTACATTGACGGCGTTCGCCGCAGCCATCTCCTCCGAATAACGGCACAGCGGATAGATCCGGAGGTCTGTCTTTTCCAGATTTGAAAAATGAATGACCAAAGGCAGAAATCCCATTTTAACGGGGATCACCTTTCCGTTCGCATCCCTGGAGACCTCGACAGTCAGGAAACCTGTGATCAGTTCCTCCCGCCTGTCCATTCCGCTCAGGAAATTGCCCATTGAGTAAATGACCGGACACCTCGTCCCATCGCTCTCCCGGGTGAGAACGGTAAGCTCCTGCAGCCAGTGCGGATGATTGCCGAAGACGATATCGACGCCTTCATCCACCATGAACTGCGCCATGGAGGTCTGCAGCTCCGTAAGCTCTGTCGTGCCCTCGATCCCCCAGTGTACGTGAGCGACGACAATATCCGCAGCCTGCCTTGCCGCACGGATCTGATCCTTCATGCCCTCCGTATCCTCAAGCCAGATAATATCCGTCCCCTCCTCGTCCGCGTCCGAATTGGTGAACTCGACAAAGCTGACGAAAGCGACTTTAATTCCGTTCTTCTCAACAACACGAATGTCTCCGGCATCCTCCATGGATGTGTAGATGCCCACGGTCGGGATATTTCTCTCCGCAAAATATTCGAGCGTAGCAAGCGCGCCTGCTGTCCCCTTGTCATAAATGTGGTTGTTTCCGAGATTAATGACATCGAAGCCCGTGTCAAGGATCGCGTCGCCGATCTGCTTCGGTGTGTTGAAGGACGGATAGGTAGACGGCTCGTAAAGATCTGTTGCCATCGGCGTCTCCTGATTGATCGTAGCGATATCCGCAGACCCGACAAACGCTTTTACATTCTCATAATATGGAGAAAAATCATACGTCTCCCCGTTGAACGCATTTTCATAGAGCTGGCTGTGCATAAGGTTGTCACCGCAGCCGAGGATCGTGATGCTGTTCGTATCCTGCGCGCCTGCTCCGTACTCGTACCATGCAGCCGGATTCTCCTCCGCTGACGGAAGTGTTGTGAGCGGGACAGGCTCAGTATACTGGACCGGGGTCGAAGAAGCCTGCGTGCTCTGCGTCTGGTCCGCAGCATTATCCGTCAAAAGAGGACCCGATTCCGCTCTTTTATCAGCCGTACCGGGCTGAGGAGTGACGCTTTCAGCGGTATCTTTCCTTGGAACCGGATCCGTCACGGTGTTCTTCGGACTTTCAGACGTCTTCCCCTGTGCCCGCACAACATGCCAGACCGGCGTCACTATCGCAACGAACGTGAGAAAGAACAGGATGAGAAGCGCCCGCTTCGTCTGTCTCCATGGTGCAGTCCCGTGCTTCTTTTTTCTCTTTTTCCTTTTTACAGCATCCGCCATAATTTCCCTCATTTTTGATATATACGTCTTTTTGCTTATTCAAACATCTGACGGCAGCACTTTATTCTCCGAATTCAGCCCGCGCATCTTTAAGTGCAGCGGCGATGACCTTATCCATATCATAGTACCGGTAGGTGCCGAGACGGCCTCCGAAGAGGACATTTTTCATCTTATGGGCTTTTGCCCTGTACTTTTCATAGAGCTTTGTGTTCCGTTCATCGTTGATCGGATAATACGGCTCCACTCCCGGCTTCCACTCGCTGGGATACTCTTTGGAGATGATCGTCGTCGGCTGCTTTCCGAAGGCAAAGTGCTTGTGTTCTATGATCCTTGTATAGGGGATCTCTGCCTCTGTATAGTTGACGACCGCACATCCCTGATAGTTGTCCGTATCGGGATGCTCGTCTTCGAATCTCACGCTCCGATACTCAAGATTGCCGAAGCAGAAATCAAAGAATTCATCGATCGGTCCCGTAAAGACAGTCTTGTAAGCCACATCCGGGTTTGACCTGGAAAATTCTCTGTACTCCGTGCTGAGCAGTACATCGGATCCCTCAAGCATCTTTTCGACGAGGACATTGTAGCCCTCCTTCGGAATTCCCTGATGCGGGTCGCTGAAATAATTGTTGTCATAGGTGAAGCGCAGAGGAAGTCTCCGGATAATAAAGGCCGGAAGCGCTGTACACGGCCTTCCCCACTGCTTCTCCGTATAGCCCTTCACGAGCTTCTCGTAAACATCCCTCCCAACGAGGCGAAGAGCCTGTTCCTCGAGATTCTTCGGCTCTCCGATGCCGAGCTCTTCGATCTGACCGGCTATGACAGCCTTCGCTTCATCCGGAGTCCTGATCCCCCACATTTTTGAGAAGGTGTTCATGTTGAAGGGCAGATTGTAAAGTTCATCCTTATATCTTGCGATCGGACTGTTGATGAAATTATTAAATGTGACGAACTGCTTTGCATACTTCCACACCTCCTCGTCAGATGTATGGAAAATATGCGCGCCGTAACGGTGTATGAGGATCCCCTCCTCCTCCGCGCAGTAGATATTGCCGGCAATGTGATTCCGTTTGTCGATGACCAGGCACTTTTTCCCGTGCTTTACCGCTTCGTGGGCAAAGACAGCTCCGTAAAGGCCTGCGCCGACGACAAGATAGTCATACTTCATGAAATGCCTCCTGCTATAGGTCCGGGCATCCGGAACACCCGGCGTTCCCACCGGCCCGGATACCCGACTCGTGATCCGGCCGCTTCGCGGCGTTATGCTTCCTCCGGCTCCTCGTCGAACACGATCGGCGGCTCGGCGGGAATGAAGCGCCTGGATTCGATCGGATCGGGAGACTTCGGGACCTGGTTCCAGGCCTCCTCGCAGAACTGCTCCTGGGAATTCACGAGCTTCTTTCCGCGCTTGTCGATCTTCACATATTCACCGTCAGGCATGAGAATATGTGCCTTGACATTATCCTCGAACTCCACATCCAGAATATGCATGACTTCCTGCATGAGCTTTTCATCTTCGACGGGGAAGACGATCTCGACACGCTTATCCAGATTTCTCGGCATCCAGTCCGCGGAGCCCATGAAGACCTCATCACTTCCGTCATTGCAGAAATGGAAAATTCTGGCATGCTCAAGGAAATTTCCGACGATAGAGCGGACATGGATATTCTCCGACACGCCGGGGATGCCGGTCTTCAGGCAGCAGATTCCTCTGACGAGCAGGGAGATCTGAACGCCAGCCGCAGATGCCGCATACAGCGCTTCGATGATATCCGGGTCGCACAGGGAGTTCATCTTCGCCCTGATAAAGGCCTCCTTGCCGGCCAGAGCGTTATTCTTTTCCCGTTCGATCAAACGGAGGAATGACTTCTTCATCCAGATCGGCGCCACGAGAAGCTTGTACCATTTCTCCGGCTCCGAGTAACCTGAGAGCATGTTAAAGACAGCGGTCGCATCCGCTCCGATCTGCGCGTCACAGGTGAAAATTCCCATATCCGTATAGAGCTTTGCGGTCGAATCGTTGTAGTTTCCGGTCCCGAGATGGACATAGCGGCGTATGCCGTCCTCCTCCCTGCGGACCACCATGGTGATCTTGCTGTGGACCTTCAGTCCGAGAAGTCCGTAGATGACATGGCAGCCTGCCTTTTCAAGCATTTTTGCCCAGGCAATATTATGCTCCTCGTCAAATCTCGCCTTGAGCTCGACGAGGACCGTGACCTGCTTCCCGTTATCGGCTGCCCTGGCAAGAGCAGCTACGATCGGAGAGTCCCCGCTCACGCGGTACAGCGTCTGTTTGATTGCCAGGACATCGGGATCCACGGAAGCTTTCTGTACGAATCTGACGACCGGGTCGAAAGACATATACGGATGATGTACGAGGACATCCCCGTTTCTGATAACACTGAAGATATCCTCTTCCCCCATAAATGCAGGGACGGGTGCCGGATTATACCTGTTCGTTTTATAGGCGTCAAATCCCGGAAGTCCGTACATCTTCATGAGGAAGGTGAGATCGATCGGCCCCGGAATGAAGAAAATGTCGTTGCCCGAGACATTGAATTCTTTCGTCAGCACTTTAAGGAGACGCTTATCCACGCCTTCTTCGATCTCAAGGCGGATGACCTCTCCCCACTGGCGTTTTTTCAGCTGTTTCTGGATCTCCTTCAGCAGGTCCTCCGCCTCCTCCTCGTCGACGTCAAGCTCCGCGTTCCGCATGATCCTGTACGGATAAGCGCAGAGAACATTGTAATGCTGGAAGAGCACTCCGATATACTTGCGGATGACTTCTTCAAGCAAAATGACGATCATGTGTCCGTCCTCCGCATCCGGCAGACGGATGATCCGCGGAAGTACCGCCGGGACCTGGACAGTGGCGAACTCCGCCGTCTCTTTCTTCTTCTTCGACTCTTTCGGGGCGATCAGAGCTCCGATATTGAGGGTCTTGTTCCTGACCAGCGGGAACGGTCTGGAGGAATCCATGGCCATCGGAGTGAGGATCGGATAGATCTCCGCTTCAAAATATCTGTCCAGGAAAGCGCACTGTGCCTCCGTCAGTTCCGTATGATCTTCGATGATCTCGAGGCCGGCTTTGAGAAGAGACGGGACAAGAGACCTGTTATAAACGGAATACTGGTCCTTGACGAACTCCTGCATCTTTGCGGAGATGAGTGCAAGCTGATCCCCGGCGGTGAGGCCGGCGATATCTTTCTTCTTATAACCTGCGTGCACCTGATCCTTGAGCGACGCCACACGGACCATATTGAATTCATCGAGGTTCGACGCCGTGATACTCAGGAACTTGATCCGCTCAAAGAGCGGAACGATATTGCGGTCTCTCGCCTCAGACAGGCAGCGGCCGTCGAACTGCAGCCAGGAGAGCTCCCTGTTCCTGTAAAATTCCGGATTTCTGAAGTCGACCGCATTCTGTACTGCAGAGGTATCCTGTGCCTTATCGGTCTTCTTCTGGGCAGCTTCCTTTCCCGGCACCTTTGCCTGTGCTTTGGCCGCGGCTTTTCTCTCAGTCTTCACTGTACCGGCAGATTCTCCAGTGGCCTTTGCATTGCTCTTTCCGGCAGATTTTGCCGAAGTTTTCGCACCTGCCTTGGCCGTACTCTTTCCGGCTTTTCCCGCTTTCTCGGATTTAGCGCCTGATTTTGCGGACTTTGCACCTGATCTTGCGGATACCTTCACAGTCTCCTTCTTTTTCGAGACTTTCTCCGTCTTCTTTGCAGGAACTGCTTCTGCTTCCGCTTTCACGGATGCATCCGTTTCCGCAGAAAGATCCGTATTTCCGCTCTCTTCTGCCGCAGCCTTTTTATCGTCCGCAGCGGAGTTCCCGTCGGGAACAGGCTTTTCCTCCACAGCATTCACAAGAGCTCCCCCGTCCGCCGCTTCCTGCGCCGTGTCCGGAATCTGGTTCTCTGTCTTATTCTCATCATTTCTGAGTTCCATATTTATACCATCCTCGTTCTTAATGCATTTTTTCTGGCGGTGCCATTCGCATTCTGCTTCCGCTCCATCCTCATGTCACGCTGCGCCGAATGCTTGATCATTGACACAGGTCTGTACCCCACGTCAGAGAGAAGTTCCATTTTGCGCATTCATCTCACGACACAAGTCACGAGAATTATGCGTCAGGGATCAGGCGATACTCCTTCGGATCTTGAGGACGGGTTTCATATCGAACATGTCCTCGAAGAAATCCACGGTGCTTGCAAACAGGCCTTTCTCCAGGGTGAAATCCTGCTTAACAGTCACATCGATCTTCAGCACGCCGTCTTTCGCCGTGACTCTCATCTCCTGGACCTTCTGAAGATAACTCTGATCCAGGCTGTTCGCCGTCCGCAGGATCGCAGTCAGCTGCGCAACGCGAAGGAAATCGAACTCAGTCAGGCCTGCATTGTTCTCCCCGTAAAATTCGAAGGGCAGTGTGTGATACTTGACGACATCGGCGATAATGATGCGCTCCGTGTCGGAGAGTCCGATGATCTCCGTGGAGTTGATGATGCTGTAGGAGCATTCCGCTACATTTACGAGACTGATGTATTTCCCACAGTCATTGAGATAGCAGGCGACCTTCAGGAGAAGGCGGTCCCGCGGTCCGAGGACCGATTCCTTTCTGACAGCCTTGAAGATCGCATCCGCGATCTCGACCAGCTTCTCGGTATGCGCCTTGTTGCCGCCGTATCGTTTCGCCATGTGCTTCGCCGCCATGACGATATCCTTGTCAAAATCATGCTGCGTCCGGATCAGCTTCGCTTTGGTGGCGAAATCATAGGCCAGTCCGTCTGTCAGCTGGATACCCGGAAGCCAAATCGTGTTCGCCCCGAACACTTCGATCAGCCGGCGGTACAGGACTGCCATCGGAATGACCGCATCCGCGACCTCCGTGCCGACGCCCAGCTCCGAGGCGACCTCACCCGGTGTCTTGCGGATAATATGGTCATACCAGATCATGAATTCCTCGCGGGTCTCGATCTTATTCATGTCCGTCTTATTCTGGAAAATAATATTGGTATAATAATCTCCGACCAGAATGATCGTATCGATGTTGCGGTCCTTTAAATGCATCCGCTTGAAATTCATGATATCCTTGCGAATGAATTCATCGATCAGCGCGTCAGGATGCGTCGTCTCATTCAGGATCTTTGACAGCCTGCTGCTTATGCGGAGAAGTCCGAGCTTTAGATTCTGCGCTGTCACAAGAGTTTCCTTGTCAAAGAGGGAAATCTGGATGCTGCCGCCGCTCACGTCAATGATGGCAGTGCCCTTCCCTATGAATTTCTGGAATTCCTCTCCGCGCGAAGCGATTGATTTGTAGGCCATGAATCTCTGCTCGGAATTGGAAAGGATCTCAATATTGATTCCGGTCTTATTCCTTACGTGTTCCCGAACAAGAAGGAAATTCCTCGCCTCGCGAAGTGCCGTCTTTGCGCACGCGCGATATGACCTGGTATCGTACTCCTTCATGATCCTGCTGTAATCCTTCAGGATACGCGTCAGCTCCCTCAGGATCTCAGGGGATACCATCCCGTCATTATACGTGTCGCGGCCAAGCTCAAGACGCTGTCTGACGGTCGTCAGTGACTTGAGTCCGTTCTTCTTTGTAATCTCAAAAATCTCCATCGTCACGTTGTAGGAACCGATGTCGATTGCCGCAAATGATGTGACTGCCATAATCCACTCCTTAAAAATATTATCCCGGATGCTCAGGGACCCTTCAGCGTTCCTGCCGCGCCGTGAAGTCATGAAACATATTTTCCACCTTTCTTCTCCGGCAGAACAGGGTATGATCATCAAAATATTATAGCATGCTTTGCGCTCTTTTTTATACAATATTCCCGAAAGACGGGACAGATTTTTCCTTGATTTCCACAGGGTGATGCATTATTATGTTATGCGATAATCTAAGCAGGCGAATGATGGACCTTCGCCGCTTTCTGTACACATGTTTAAGAGGAGGTACAATGGCACCAAGACATCTGATGAGTCCCCTGGATTTTTCAACAGAGGAGCTTGACAAGCTTCTTGATCTTGCAAATGACATTGAACGCAGCCCTGCAAAGTACGCGCATGTCTGTGAAGGCAAACGGATCGCCACTCTGTTTTACGAGCCCAGCACACGCACCCGTCTCTCCTTTGAAGCAGCCATGATGAATCTCGGAGGGAAAGTTCTCGGCTTTTCGAGCCAGGATTCCTCTTCAGCCGCCAAAGGTGAGAGCGTTTCCGATACTATGCGCATTGTTTCCTGTTACGCGGATATCGCTGCCATGCGGCATCCCAAGGAGGGCGCTCCGCTCGTCGCTTCCATGAAATCTCTGATTCCCGTCATCAATGCGGGAGACGGCGGACACCAGCATCCGACGCAGACCCTGACCGACCTTCTGACGATCCGGTCTCTGAAAGGACATTTCGATCATCTGACGTTCGGTCTCTGCGGTGACCTCAAATTCGGACGTACCGTCCATTCCCTGATCAACGCCCTTTCGAGATATGAAGGGATCAAATTCGTCCTCATTTCCCCCGAAGAGCTTCGCGTACCGAGCTATGTGCGGGACGCGCTCGACGCAAAGAACATCCCGTACCGCGAAGTCATCGGGCTTGATGCGGATTCCATGAAGAATCTCGATATCCTCTATATGACCCGCGTACAGCGCGAGCGCTTCTTCAACGAGGAAGACTACCTGCGCATGAAGGATTTCTATATTCTCGACAAGGAGAAAATGAAACTGGCGCCGCCCGAAATGTATGTCCTCCATCCGCTTCCCCGCGTGAACGAGATCTCGGTGGAAGTTGACAACGATAAAAGAGCAAAATATTTCGAACAGGCCCAATACGGTGTTTATATTCGGGAAGCCCTTATTCTCACTCTGCTCGGACTGGAGGTGCCGCAATGAAAAATACAAACGAAGATACGCTCAGCATCGGCGCTCTGAAAGAAGGGTTCGTTCTCGATCACATCAAGGCCGGAAAAGCCATGACGATCTATGACGATCTGAAGCTCGGAAAGCTTGACTGTACCGTCGCGATCATCAAGAATGCATCCTCCAGCAAGATGGGGAAAAAGGATATCATTAAGGTGGCCTGCCCGATTGATTATCTTGATCTCGACGTACTCGGCTTCATAGACCACAATATCACCGTAAATGTGATCAAGGACGGGATCATCCACGAGAAGCGCACTCTACATCTTCCGGCAAAGATCGTCAACATTATCAAATGCAAGAACCCTCGCTGCATCACCTCGATCGAGCAGGAGCTCGATCACGTCTTTGTCCTTGCGGACGAGAAGACAGAGCTTTACCGCTGCATGTACTGCGAAACTAAGTTCTCCGGAAGACGCGACCGATAAATATTCCTCGAAAAAACGATTGAAAAACGACAGCAAAAGATTCGCACGGTCGGATCAGGCTGTCAGACGCAAAAAAAGCTGCCGCATCAGGCAGCGAAGGCCTTACATGGCCGGCATGAAAAGAATGCCTGTCCTGTACAACGGTCTTCCGCTCCTGATGCGGCAGCTTTCTTATAGCAGGCTCTTGCGAAACTCTGTGTGAAATGGAATTGTTTATTCGGCAGAACGATAAGCCGGGTTCTGTCGTGTGTGATCATCTATCCAGGCCGTCCGTTACCGAACGGCTCAAGCGACCGGCCTGAAGCACGACGGGCAGCCGTATTGCTTCTGTTTGGTCTTGCTCCGGATGGGGCTTGCATATGCCCTGCCTGTTACCAGCCAGGCGGTAGTCTCTTACACTGCCTTTTCACCCTTACCGCATGCGCGGCGGTTCTTTTCTGTTGCGCTTTCCCGAGGGTTACCCCTGCCGGACGTTATCCGGCATCCTGCCCTGCGGAGCCCGGACTTTCCTCACCTGGCGTAAAGCCAGCCGCGATCACATGTCCTGCCGAACTTCAATCATATCAGCTTTTTTTCATTTCGGCAATGCCTTTCCGTACGTCAAAGCCTGAAGCAGCCTCCTCCCAGGAACTCCCTGAGAATTGAATTCTGAGGCACGTCATCGAGCGGGATCCCGATAAAATAATCGAGGAATTTCAGCAGTCTCCTCGCCTCATGGAACTGAGGGCTTCCCTCCGGGACCCTGAACAGAAGGGGCATCAGATACTGTTTCATGACGGCTGTCTCATAAGGGAGAGCAGAATTGAAAAATTCATCCGCATATTCCTGGAAGGGGAAGATATAGGATTCCTCCCCGCGCTTGACCGAATCCCACATCGCAAGGGTATTCTCGGCTGAATATCCGCGTGTCCGATAATCCCGGACGATCCTCCGGAGCAGTCTTCCGTCTGTCGACGAGATCCTGTTATGCTCATCGATATTGAGCTGCGTCAGCGCGCTGATATAGATCCGGAACTTGCTCTCTGAGGGAAGACTTGCCGAAAGCTCCTCATTCAGGCAGTGGATCCCCTCGATCACGAGAATATCGCCTTCCGAAAGCCTGAGTCTTTCCCCATTATAGACACGGCAGCCGGTGATAAAGTCATAGGTCGGCAGCTCGATCTCCTCTCCTTCGAGAAGAGATGACATGTCCCTGTTAAAGAGCGGAAGGTCGATCGCCCGCAACGATTCGAAATCCTTGTTTCCGAACTCATCGAGCGGGCAATCCGCACGCGGGATAAAATAGTTATCCACACCGATGTAATGCGGGACAAGTCCCAGCGCGCTCAGCTGGGTGCAGAGTCTCTGCGAAAAGGTCGTCTTTCCTGAAGACGAAGGCCCTGCGATCATGACGAACTTGACGCCCTGCCTGTTGAAAATGTTCTGCGCGATCCGGGAGATCCTTGCTTCCTGAAGGGCTTCGGATATAAGGATCATCTGGCGCGTGTCGCCGTTGATCACGAGATCATTGAGGTCGCCGACACAGCCGATTCCGATCTTCTCTGCCCACGCCTCTCCCATCACCTGGGTATTGAACAGTTTATTGGAGGTCGCAAACTCCGGAACCGTTGAAGGTTCGGAGACATCCGGCATCATGAGGACGATCCCGCCTTCATAGGGGAGCAGCCTGTAATCTTTTATATACCCCGTATCGGGAACCATAAAGCCGTAATTATAGTCCGTATAGCCATCCAGGTCGTAGATGTTGGTCCTTGACACAAGCCTCGTTCGAAAGAGTTTTTCCTTGTCGAGCATTCCGGCTTTACGGAAGATCTCACAGGCCTCAGCCGTCCGTACGGTCCTTTTCCTGAATGGAATGGCGAGATCCGTGAGACGGTGCATTTCATTTTCGATGGAGGCGATCAGATCCTCATCGACCGGAATGTCCGTATCCAGTGTGTAATAATATCCTTTTCCCACGGAAAAATGAAGGACCGCCCGGCGAAGTTCGTCGCCGAGAAGCCCGTAGACCGCCCTGAAGAACAGCATCGAGCAGCTTCTTCTGAGGATCTGTATACCGAGCGGATCGCCCGTCGTGAAGAACCGGACCTGACTTTCATCACACGGTGTATTCGTGAGCTCGCGAAGCCGTCCGTCCACCTCGGCAAGTACGATCGGATACGCGTACTCCTCCTGAACAGTCTCTGCCAGTTCAAAGAGCGTGGTCTCTTCCGGGACCGTGTATGTACTTTCATTGACAGTGATCTTCATAAAAATCATCCTTTCGGCTGCTCTCCCGGCAGCTCACTTTTCTGTCAGCTCATACTACCTCATAGGGCTGACGGATTTCCATCGCGTGGCAGGTAAGCTCCTTAAAATTCTCCCTCATGTACTTCTCCATGTACCGGATATAGGTGAATTCTGTCCCGTAATGGCCTGCATCGATGAGAGTGAGTCCCTGCGCAACTGCATCGATCGCGGTGTGATAATCAAGGTCACCTGTCACAAGAACGTCCGCACCTTTCTTCAGCGCATCGGCGACCGCGCCCTTTCCGGCTCCTGAGGAGACCGCCCCGACGCTGATCACTCTGTCGTGATCCCCGTAGATCCGCACATAAGGGAGCCTCATTGCCTTCTTCACCTTCCCGGCGAACTCTGCGAGAGTCAGTGCTCCCTCGACCCGGCCGATCCGGCCGAAGCCGCAGGGCCTTCCGTTTTCATCCGTCCCCTCTGGCCAGAGCAGCTCCGCGGATTTCAGTTCAAGATCTTCCGCGTTCAGATCCGCCATCTTTGCTATATCGAAATTCGTATGCATCGCAAAATAGTTGATATCATTTTTTATCATTTTCCTGACCCTGCGCGCGATAAAATCCTGCTCGCAGATCTGTCCGAGCGGCCGGAAGATCAGGGGATGATGCGTCAGGATCAGCTGCGCCTGCTCCCTCACCGCCCGCTCTATGCAGGCATCCGTCACGTCAAGGCTTACGAGGACCGTATCGATCTCCGCATCCGTATCGCCGACCAGAAGTCCGCAGTTATCCCAGTCGCAGGCAAGTTCGCGCGGAAAATCCGTATCCAGTTTTTCAATAATCCTGCAAAGCTTCATCTGTCTCCTCCAGAAGTTCACTGACTTCGGCATATCTCGGACTGCCGTCCTTGCCATGCTTCCCGAGTTCCTCCCTTATTCCGGAAAGAACTTCTCTCTGTTTTAATAGATATTCGTGAAGGACGGGATCCCGGTTCCCTGTAAGGATCGGTCCGTAAAACGCCTCCTTCTTTGACAGCGTTTTCCCCTCTCCTCTTTCACACAGGATCATTGTGTAATACTTACCGTCCTCCTTCACCATCCGCTCATCGGTAATTGTAAAATGAAGTGCCGGAAGACACCTCCGCACCTTATCAGGTTCGGACTGAGGGGACAGGACCAGGGCATCAAAATATTCAAGACACGGGCCGGCATCCTCAAGAATTCTGACGATCAGGCTGCCTCCCATGCCTGTGATGACAGCAGATGCACCCGGAGCCTGATTTTCTTCCGACTCATCTTTCAGGCAGCCCGCAGAGCCGGTCCCGCCTGTTCCATCAGATGATCCGTTCTTACCGCTCATAAGCTCATGGAAGATTCCGCCGATATTTTTCGGAATGCCATCTGCGAGCACCGTTCTTATTCTCTCAGCAAGGAATGCCTGCCGAATGTTTTTCTCCGCAGCCAAAAGGGGCCCCGGACGAACATCCGAGGCCACGCAGTACGGACATATTCCTCTCTCGACAAGCGCGATCGACGTAAACGCGTGATCACATCCCACATCGAGGACAGGGCGTCCGGCAGGGACCAGGTCGATCACGCACTCAAGTCTTTTAGAAAGTCTGATCATACTCTCTCCGTAAAAAATGTCCTGAAAAGGAAGGTACCGCGTCTGATGACAGCATCTGCGCGCGTGCCCTTCCTCTTCGATTATCGCACCATCCGAACAGGACAGATCATCAGTCAAGATAATCCTTGAGTTTCCTGCTCCTTGAAGGATGACGGAGCTTCCTGAGCGCCTTCGCCTCGATCTGGCGGATACGCTCACGCGTGACATTGAATTCCTTGCCGACTTCCTCAAGTGTGCGTGCACGGCCGTCATCCAGACCGAACCGCAGGCGGAGGACCTTCTGCTCTCTCTCCGTCAGCGTTCCCAGCACCTCGACGAGCTGCTCCTTCAGAAGTGTGAAGGCTGCGGCATCCGCCGGGACCGGAACGTTGTCATCCTGAATAAAGTCTCCGAGATGGCTGTCCTCCTCCTCACCGATCGGCGTCTCGAGGGAGACCGGCTCCTGCGAGATCTTCAGGATCTCACGGACACGCTCTACGGACATATTCATCTCTTTCGCGATTTCCTCCGGGGTTGGCTCGCGGCCGAGTTCCTGAAGGAGCTGTCTGGACACACGGATCAGTTTGTTGATCGTCTCGACCATATGGACCGGAATACGGATCGTCCTCGCCTGATCCGCGATTGCTCTCGTGATCGCCTGGCGGATCCACCATGTCGCATAGGTCGAAAATTTGAATCCCTTGCGGTAATCATACTTCTCTACAGCCTTGATCAGTCCGAGATTGCCTTCCTGGATCAGATCAAGGAACAGCATTCCGCGCCCCACATATCTCTTGGCGATCGAGACGACGAGTCTGAGATTCGCCTCAGCAAGTCTCTGCTGTGCTTTCTTACCGATCTCACCGCCCATCTCCATCTGTTTGGACAGCTCGATCTCATCCTCCGCGGTCAGAAGCGGGACCTTACCGATCTCTTTCAGATACATACGAACCGGATCCTCGATGGACACTCCCTCCGGAATCGAAAGGTCGATGTTCTCCACATCGATGTCAGCATCGTCCTCTTCCTCAACACCCACTTCGTCGTCGTCACTCATCATGAGGACTTCGTCATCGTGCGGGTTCTCTTCCATTCGAAGGATATCCACTCCGTTGGCCTCAAGGAAGTCGAGCGTCTTTTCCGCATCTTCTGCCGTGTAAGGCATTCCCTGAAAAGCATCCCCGATCTCCTTATAGTTCAGAACATTCTTCTTTTCCTTTGCTTTCAGCAGAAGTTCTGTAAGTTTTTCGGCAAAACGCACTTCATTCTCTGTCATCTTAATCTCCTCTTCTTAAACACTGCTCTCTATAATGAGGTGGATCCCCATCATATTTCTTACCGAAAGTTCTGAACCGGCTTTCGGTAAAGGGCCTGCAGGGCAAGCCCGTATATATAAGATCCGCAAAGCGGTTCTCATATTCACGTCTGCTCCGTATACGTCAGGTGCAGCTTTCTTGTCCCGTTCCTGAACTCCTCGAGCTGCTTCTTTCTACGGATATACTCCATAACGGCATTCGGATCTGTGGAATAATCACTTTTCACGGAGGCAAGACTGCCTGACAGGAGTCTGACGACCGTGTCCGAAAAGGCCCGGTCCAGTCCCTGCCCATCCTCTACCCGGATCACGGTGTTAAAGAGCTCCGCGACCTCGCTCTGAGCGTCCGCGTCCGTGAACGTATTGACAAGCACCGCCTCACTGACACTGCCCTCCGCGAGCTGACGGTACAGCCTCGTCGCGATCTCATGGCACAGAGGATCCTTAAAGTCATCCGGCCCGATGAACTTTCTCGTCTGATCATAGGCTTCCGGGTAATTTGCCAGATAAGTCAGCATGAGCTTCTCAGACTGTACCTGCCCGTCTGCTTTTTTCGGTGCGCTCTTCTTCTCCACGTAGGGCGCCGTCCGCTCTCTGTCAGGAGCGACTCCGCGGAGCGCATACTGGCTGACAAGCCTGCGCATGGAGTCTGCGCTGAAATGATATTCTCTCGCAAGGGCATCAATATACGTATTGCGCTCAAGCTCCTCCGGGAACTCGAGGAACATCTTCCCGAGCGCGTGCAGGAAGGCCGTCCGCTGCTGCGGATCATCCATACGGTACTCTTTTGCCATATCTCTCACCCGGAAAACGAAGGCATCCTTTGCACCGGAAAGTCTTCTCTCCATCTCGTCCGCCCCCAGCGCCATGATGAACTCATCGGGATCCTTATACGGCGTCAGGTCAACGACCCTGGATTCGATCCCCGCGTCCTTCAGGATCGGGATCGCCCGCACAGCAGCCATTCTTCCGGCTCCGTCCGAGTCATAAAGAAGAAGGACCTGCTCTGTATAGCGATGCAGAAGAGATGCCTGTTCGGGCGTGAGCGCCGTCCCCAGAGACGCCACCGCAGAATCAAATCCTGCCTGATGCATCGATATGACGTCCATATATCCCTCACAGAGGATCATATACTTCCGCCTTGAAGCCCGGGCATTATTGAGCCCGAAGAGGTTCCTGCGCTTATTAAAAACAGGTGTCTCGGGAGAGTTCAGATATTTCGGTTTCGCATCCCCCATCACCCGGCCTCCAAACCCGATGACGCGGCCACGCGCATCCATGATCGGAAACATGACCCGGTTCCAGAACTTATCGGAAGCTCCACGCTTCTCATCAAACGTGAAAAGGCCCGAATCTCTGAGGATCTCATCGGAATATCCTTTCTCTTTGAGATACCCGTAAAGACCGCCGCTCCTTCCGGTAAAACCGAGGCCGAATTTCTTTATCGTCTCATCGGACAGACCTCTCGCCCTCAGATAGTCGAGTCCGGTTTTGCCTGCATCGGACCGCAATATGTAATAATAATAGGACGCAGCCTTTTTATTGATCTCAAGAAGCATCGCTTTGCGGTCCGCCTGCTCCCTTGCCTCCCCGCTGTACTCGGGCTGAGGCAGACTGATGCCGGCGCGGTCCGCAAGGGCCTGCATGGCCTCAACGAAGGACATGTTGTTGTACTTCATCATGAAGGTCAGGACATTCCCTCCCTCATGACATCCGAAGCAATAGAACATCTGCTTCGGCCTGCTCACCGAGAAGGACGGTGTCTTCTCGTTGTGGAACGGACACAGGCCGGTATAATTGCTCCCGGCGCGCTTGAGCCGCACATATCCTCCGATCACTTCGACGATATCATTACGAGAGCGCACCTCTTCAATCAGTTCATCCGAATAGCGCATTTCATTTCCTTAAAGTTTGCTCCAGGATGCCGGGATGTACAGGTCACTGAATATATGACGCGAGTACTGGTCCGTCATCCCTGCAATATAATCGCAGACTACGATTTCCGGAGCCTCTCCGTCCTCGGAAATCATCCGGTAATAATCTTCCGGCAGACGCTCAATATTCTCCGCGTAGTACCGGTAAAGCTGCAGGATCATGAGTCTTGCCTTTGACTCTTCGCTCTTCGCGATCTCATTGGTATAGAGATTCTTGAACATAAAGTCCCGCAGCTCGAACATGGCTCCGCCGATTTCATCCGACATGCAGATAGAATCCCTGCCCTCGGAATTCTGTACGATATCATGGATAAACGTATTGAGACGTTCCCTGGTCGAATTTCCGAGAAGCGCTCTCAGATGTTCCGGGATGTCCTCCTCCCGGAGAAGTCCCGCCCGTTCACCGTCATCCATGTCATGATGAATGTAGGAGATCTTATCACAGAGCCGGACGATCTGTCCTTCGAGGGTCGACGGCATATCCCGGGTACCGTGATTCAGGATCCCGTCGCGGACTTCCCATGTGAGATTCAGGCCCTGTCCGTTTTTCTCAAGACGGGACACGATCCGAAGACTCTGCCTGTTATGCTTGAAGCCGGAAGGACAGATCTCATTCAGGGCACGCTCCCCGGCATGACCGAAAGGGGTGTGTCCGAGATCATGTCCGAGCGCAATTGCCTCGACCAGATCCTCGTTGAGCCGAAGACATCTGGCTACAGTCCTCGCGGTCTGGGATACCTCCAGCGTGTGCATCATCCGGGTCCTGTAATGATCCCCCTGAGGAGACAGAAAAACCTGGGTCTTATCCTTGAGTCTCCTGAAGGCTTTGCAGTGGACAATGCGGTCCCGGTCTCTCATATAGGCCGTGCGGATATCGCACTCCTCCTCTGCGCGTTCGCGGCCGCGGCTTTTCGCCGAGCGCGCAGCGAACGGGCTGAGCATCCTGTCCTCTCTCTCCTCAAGTTCCTGGCGTATGAGCATGCGGACCTCCGAACCTTAACCGATGCAGGTAAATTAGCCGTACATAAATAGTTTTCCGTATTCAGATCGTTTTTCCTTTAATTTTTTAAATCTTTTTTTCAGGCGTTCCACCCTCAGACACCCTCATACATCATCAGACACCTTCGGACATCACTCACAGGACGTTTCTCCCAGGCGTTTCAGGATTGACCTGACCGGATAAGAAAACCTGCCGCATCCGCGAACTTTCATTCGTCATAATGCGGCAGGTCTTATTCTTTTTACTTCATCTCCAGAAGAAGTCTGCTGACTTCCTGTGCAAGTCTCTCCGCCTCCTGCTCCGGATCCTTCTCCGCAGCAGCCACATCGATCAGCACAACGGGAATATTTGCCGCGCGAAGTGAGACGGTCACATCATCCTCCTGCACGCCGTCAACGTAAGATATGACGATGATATCGGTATTGTTGGCGATCATATTCCGAAGCTGAAAGATCTGCGCCTCACTGACCTCCCCGGCAAGTTCAAAATCCACCCAGACATCATCCTTGGAGATCTTCGTCTCAAGGATCCTGGCCATCTGTGTTACGGCAGAGTCGTCATCTGAACCCGGAAGGGCCATTCCGACGATTTTTCTGTACTCGATCGATGTGACTTTCCTTCCGCAGCCGGACAGAGCGGCACAGAAAATGATAAGGATCGTCATATAGGGAACGAAGAACTTAAGCTTACGCATGGGTTGTATCTCCATTTGCTTCGGACTGTCAGGAACGCCTCAGGTTTCATTTTACGCACTGCATTCATCAAACGGTCTCAAGTCACGGGAATTCTGCGTCAGAGATCAGTCTGCAGCTGCACATGCACGCTTTCGCGGGCAAAAGCACATGCCTCACGCCTGCCTGTAGGTCGAAAGGAAGTGCTCGATCTTATCCATCGCCTCCACAAGGACCGGAATTCTCGGCAGGTAAACGATCCTGAAATGGTCAGGGGCAGTCCAGTTAAAGCCCGTCCCCTGTACAAGAAGGACCCTCTCCCTCTTTAACAGATCATACGCGAACTGCATATCGTCATGGATGTTGAATCTTTCGACATCCAGCTTCGGGAAGCAGTAAAAGGCTGCCTTCGGCTTGACGACCGAAAGGCCCGGGATCGAGTTGACCCGCTCATAAATAAAGTCTCTCTGCTTTGTCACGCGTCCTGTCTCGTTGACATACCCCTTGACAGACTGCGTCCCGCCGAGCGCTGTCTGGACAATAGACTGTGCAGGAACATTGGAACAGAGCCGCATCGAGGAAAGCATCTTGATCCCTTCAATATAATCCTTCGCAATCTCCTTATTGCCGGAGAGGATCATCCAGCCAATCCGGAAGCCCGCAATCATGTGGGATTTCGAGAGCCCTGAGAAGGTCACACAGAAAAGATCCGGTGCAAGGGAAGCGATCGACGTGTGCGTATACCCATCCATCAGGAGCCTGTCATAAATCTCATCGGAAAACAGGATGAGCTGATGCTCTCTGGCAATCTTAACGATCCCTTCAAGGATCTCGCGCGGGTAGACTGCGCCGGTCGGATTATTCGGGTTGATGATGACGATTGCCTTCGTCTTGTCCGTGATCTTGCTCTCCATGTCAAGAAGATCAGGATACCACTCACTCTGCTCGTCGCAGATATAGTGAACTACTTTTCCGCCGGCAAGCGTTGCGCAGGCAGTCCAGAGAGGATAATCCGGTGCCGGGATCAGGATCTCATCGCCGTCATCGAGAAGTGCTGACATACAGAGGTTGATCAGCTCCGACGCACCGTTTCCCGTATAGATATCGTCCATGGAGAGGTTCGGGATATGAAGGTTCTGCGCATACTGCATAATGGCTTTTCTGGCTGCCCAGATCCCCTTCGAATTGGAATAGCCCTCGCTCTCGCGCAGATTCATGGACATATCACTGATGACCTCCTCAGGAGCCCTGAATCCGAACGGGGCAGGATTTCCGATATTCAGTTTCAGGACTTCAAGTCCTTTCGAGATCATGCGGTCCGCTTCCTCAACGACGGGTCCGCGGACATCATAGAGAACATTGTCAAGCTTGGAAGATTTGGTAAATTCTCGCATACTCTCCCCCTCTATAATAGCAAGTTTATTTAATCATGAGATACGCGCGCAAAGTGAAATCTGGCTTCATCGTGAGTACAATCTCGCGATGAAGAATAAAAGCCTCCGGCGGATCGCAGACGTGCGCAGTGGAAGGCGCTTACGCGCCGCGCACGTCGCGGCAAGAACGCCAAGGCGTTCTTGAACTGGCGGTGCTGCTCGTAGTTACGCGCAGACGCTTCCATAAAGTATAGCACAATTTGATCCGATGTACACGGAAACTTCCCGGGGATTCCGTTTTCCGTCACTTCTCCCCGTTCGCCTTCTCCATGTGGACATTCAGGCCGCGGATCTTTACATTTTTCATCGCCCGCATGACCTTGTCTGCGTTTTTCCTGTCGACATCCACAAATGAAAAGCTCTCGCCCAGGTCGATCGCTCCGACAAGTCTTCCGGAAATGCCGGCCTCGCCCGCAATCGCTCCAAGAATATCCCCCGGCTTTACATGCTGCTTTTTCCCGATATTGATGAAAAGACGGACCATATCATCATCCGGATGTTCCTTTCCGCCCCTTTTTCTGACCTTCAGCTTTTTCCCGTCGAAACGGCCTCTTCCGGAAACTCTCTCTCCGTGATCCCGTCTCTCTCCGCGTCTTCCTTCCAGGTCGTCCAGAGCGCACGGCACTTTCTTATCAGAGAGATCATCCTCCCGGGCTGCCCCCTCACCCATAAGGAGCGCGAGGAGAGCTGCCGCAAGATCCATCGAGGAGACCTCATCCTCGAAGATCCGCTTATCCAGGATATCAAAGAGTTTGTTCATCTGCCCTTCATTTTTGTCGAGGTAATCCACCGCAGAGTCGAGGATCTTTTCTGCCCTGATATCATTGATATCTCCGAGCGAGGGAATCGCCTGGGGAATGATCTTCGTCTTGCAGTATCGCTGAATGTCCCTCATCTTATATGCTTCCCGTCCGACGACCAGCGAATAGGCAGTACCCTTTCGGCCGGCACGCCCGGTCCGTCCGATCCTGTGTACATAATACTCATCGTCCTGCGGAATGTCATAATTAAAGACAGCCTCGATATCCTCCACGTCGATTCCCCGGGCCATGACGTCGGTCGCGACCAGAATATCCGTAAGCCCCCTGCGGAATCCCTTCATGACGCGGTCCCTCTGCGCCTGTGACATATCCCCGTGCAGACCCTCAGCGTAATATCCTCTGCCTTTGAGCTCGTCCACGAGCTCGTCGACCTTCTTTTTCGTATTGCAGAAGACGACGGAAAGCTTCGGTTCATAGAGATCAATGAGCCTTGTGAGGACCTCCGTTTTTTTATTCGGACGCACATCATAATAATACTGTGTGATCTCGGGAACTGTTAATTCTTTTTTTGCGATCGTCACCCTTTCCGGATCCGTAAGGAATTCCCGGGCAAGTTCAACGATCTCCCGAGGCATCGTAGCAGAGAACATGACGGTCTGGCGTTCTTCGGGAAGTTCACTGAGGATCGTCCGCATATCGTCGATGAAGCCCATGTCCATCATCTCGTCCGCCTCGTCGAGTATAACTGTGTGCACATGATCCATTTTCACTGTCCCGCGCCGCATGTGATCCATCACCCGTCCCGGTGTGCCGACCATGATCTGGGTCCCATCCTTGAGACCTCGGATCTGTTTTACGATGTCCTGACCCCCATAGACCGGGAGGATCTTTACATTATGCAGATACTTTGCGTAACGGTGAAGTTCATCCGAGACCTGGATCGCAAGCTCCCTTGTCGGACAGAGGATGACAGCCTGCAGCTTTTTGATCTTCGGATCAACTTTCATAAGGAGCGGAAGCCCGAAAGCAGCTGTCTTTCCCGTCCCGGTCTGTGCCTGCCCGATCAGGTCCCTGCCGGCAAGCTGGATCGGAATCGACTTCTCCTGAATCGGCGAAGGCGCGTCGAACCCCATGTCGGAGATGGCTCGAAGGAGCTTTTTTCCGAGACCGAGCCGCTCAAATACCGGTATCTCCTCTGCAAAAGGCTCCGCTGCACTGACAGCCGTTTCGTCTGAGGTGTTTTCAGGGGCAGCAGTCTGTCCCGGATTTTCATTTATCGCTGTTTTTTCTTCCTTCATATCGCTTGATTCCAAGTGATTTCCTCCTTATGCAATCTGATTCGGAACGCCCGGGTCTTCCTCCCGCGGCATGAACATTCAAACGGCTTCCGCGCCAAGAACTTCTAACATTCACTCAAGATGTGGAAAAGCATTCGCAAAAATCGTTAACTCGCTGCGCTCAGACAGAACGGTTTTTGCTCATTCCACATCCTTCGTTCATGAAGAAGTTCTAAGGCTTGTGCAGATTGTTTGAATTGTTCATACAATTCCATTTTGCACAGAGTTTCGCAAGTGCCTGAATACAACATTTTTGGTACATTTGGTAACTAACTAAAACATATCCCCCGAGAAAAGTCAATCCCCGCACTTGATAAAAACGTTGACAGTTGATAAGATGTATAGAAATGTAAAAGTGTATTCTGGGAGCTTTGTTATGGAAGAAAAAAGATACAAAATTAAAATCAGGCGCGGTCACAGTGACAAGCTCTGCTACTGGCTTGATCCTCTGAGCCAGGAAATCCTGGACGGAGATGCTGATCTCATCGAGGAGGATGAACTCTCCTGCGACAACAAGTGTATGCACAGGCTCGTCGATCCGTTCTTCAGACAGTATTACCCCGGCAAGATCCGCTGGAAAAATGAACTCAATATGATCCCCATGAAAAACGTCCGCATGCTGGAAAAAGAGCTCCGGGCATGTATCAGACTTTTGAAGGAAGGAAAGCTTGATGACCCCAGGCTTGACATTGTTCGGGATGAATTCGATCTGAAGCTTCTGATCCCTGCAAAAATCTACAGCGAAAAGTATGAAGGACAGTCTGACGACGTGATCCTCCGGGGATTATATGAGCATATGTATATCCTGATCAATTTCTACAGAACGATCGCGGATTATCTCGCCGAGATGGTGGAGAAGTATGAACCTGAAGGATTTTTATACGTTGCCTTCTCTGCACCGAAGTGATTCAGGCCTTTACGGGCATTCCTTCAGTGCAAAAGCACGATATTCTTTCCGGCTCACGCTCTGCGTAAAGATCCGGTGCGTACTTATACGTAATTTTAAGCATTATTACAGGCGCAAAAAGCCGTCGGATCAAATCTGACCCGACGGCTTTTTATGTGCCTTCTGTTTATCTCAAAATGGACCCCATCATCAATAGTGCGTATAGAACTCAGCCAGATCATCCAGCCTCAGGCAGCCCAGCATCACATTCTCTTTATTCCGCGCCGCACATCCGCAGTCTATATCGATGAGGTGCCCATGTCCCCCGTGCCAGATCCTTCCGCGCCCGTCACGTTCCGGTCCTCTGAAGAGGAGCGTCGGTGTATGACCGAAGATCATCTTGGTATTCCTCGGATATTTATTGTAGAGTTCGGCATAGGATATATGATCGAACTCCATCGACATGCGTGTATATCGCGGATAAACACGGTCCCATACCACATGATTTCTCATATCCGGATCAGCATCCTTGAACTTTATCGGCTCCTGATATGGAAAATCCGCATGGGTGGCATGGCAGAGATAAAAGTTTCTGTCTCCAACCTTCAGATTCGGGATGATGACATAGCTGTTCGCCAGATAAGTAAGGATCTTCCGCTGATCTATCCGGCCCAGCTCGCAGTACTGATTCCAGGTGGGCTCTCCGCCGTTATACATCCAGAGCAGAAATTCCTGGGTATTATAGAGCCGTCTGCCGTCTCCCTTTACAAGCGCCTTCCGCGCACAGTCAAGCAGGAACATATCGTGATTCCCGATCAGGTAGATAATGTTCCGCTTATCCATAATATATAAAAACGTCTTGATTCCGTCAGGTCCGCGGTCAGCGACGTCTCCCAGGATATAAAGCGTGTCTTCTTCACAAAAAGAAATCTTCTCGAGCATCCTGAGGAACAAGTCATGCCTTCCGTGAAAGTCCGACATTACATATGTACTCATATCTTAAGCAGCTCCTTTTCTTTCCGTGAATAATAATACCATAAAAACAGGAATCTGTCACTGTCTGCCAGGACCGTCCCCTCAGATAATCAGTTCTTCGTCATCAAGACAGTAGTATTTCTCACGAAACGCACGGGGAGACATTCCGCTCCACTCCCGGAAACACTTCGAAAAGTAGGCCTGATTCCTTATGCCGACCGTATCTGCAATCATTCCGATCCTCTCACTGGTCGTAGTAAGCATCTTTGCCGCCTCTTCCATACGGAACTCCCGAACACAGCGCGACAGTGTCATTCCGTAACACTCACTGAATCCTTTTCTGAGATAATCGGGCGACAGACTCACATACTCTGATATTTTTTCCCAGGTGAGCTCCTCCCTTGCATGCTTTCTGATAAACCTGTACACCATTTCAATTTCCATCATCGACATCGCCATTTTCCCCCAGTATTCTTTTTATGCCAGAAGATTGATAGTTTTCTCTGAACACCGTGGGGGACATCCCGTAAATGCCTCGAAAGCACTTTCCGAAATATGACGTATTTCTGAATCCGCAGGCTTTCGCAATATCTCCTGCTTTCCTGTTCGATGAAAGGAGAAGGACCGCAGCAGCGTCAACACGGACTTTCTCAATAAATCTGCTGACAGAGATTCCTTCCTCCTGCTTGAACAGGCTTCCAAGATAGTTCGCCGACAGATGCGCTACTCCGGAGAGCGTTTCCATGGAAAGGTTTTCAGAATAATGGCATCGAATATATTGTTTGAGCCTCAGGACTTCGTATTTCGCATTCCCCCTGCGGTGTTCAAATACAGGTCTGCCTTCCGGTATTCCGGAAAGCAATGTTCCGGTATCTGCAACCAGTATATTCCGGCCGGTGTCACCATAATTGGACAGCGCTTCAGAAAACGAATCCACTTTGATAATTCTTGCGTCCTTTGATCTCCCCTCGAAGCCGCTGCTGATTTCCCTGCAGAAATCGTCATCATCCGTGATCACAAGAATGTTATACTTACTCAATTTTCACCCCCGATAACTAAGACAGCGTTAATATATCAAAAGTGAAAAATATTTCCAAGAATACGAAGGAAATTCGCCGTTTTCGTTATAAAAATCCCCGTTTTCGTTATACTTTTCTATCCTTTATCTCGGAATTACATTCGGATTATTTCCATATTTTTTCGTAAAATATCCGGATTGCGGGCAGATTCCCGCGCCTCACAGGAATCCGATCAAAAGTTCGGCAAGAAGCGCAGCCAGGGAAGCAATACTTGCCACTGCGATCAGGCTTTTTCTCTGAAAAGCCAGAATGAGTGCTGCCGCAAATCCTGCGACGGATGCGGCCATCTCCCCTGTCGAAAAGAGGATCGCCGGAAAAGTCATGGCAGCGAGCGTCGCATACGGTACATAATATAAAAAGGATCGAATGAATCGATTCTCTATTTTGTTCCGGATCAATGTGAGCGGCAGGGCGCGGATCAGGTATGTAACGAGCGCCATTACCAGAATATAGATATATACAGAGCCTCTCATGAACGTCATCTCCATCTCTTACTGTTGTGCTGCAGACAGGAAGTCCGTCTCACCCCGTCTTCTCATCATCGACCGGCCACAGGGCTGCGCAGATCCCGGCGACGATCACCGTCACCAGAATGATCCTCATGCCCTGGGAAAGAGAGCGAAGCCCCGGCATGTACCAGAAGACTGTCGCAAGTGCCATTCCGGAAGCCACCGCGATGAATACCGGTCTCTCCTCCCTTGCCGGTGGAATGATGATAGCCAGGAACATACCGTAGAGCGCGACTCCAAGAGCGCTGACCACCTTTTCCGGCAGGATCGCACCGGCAGAAGCGCCGAGCACCGTGCCTCCGACCCACCCGGAGACCGCTGCAAGGATCGCACCGTAGCTGTAGCGTGGGTCGAGAAGACCTTTTCTCGCAATACTGATACCAAAGATCTCATCCGTCACGCCATAGGCGATTCCCAGCCTGTGGATCGTTTTCGTGTCGGGAGAGAGCTTCTGTGAGAGAGCCGCCGACATGAGGAGATAGCGCAGATTGACGATGAACTGCAGAACAGCCATCTCAATGTACGTGCCTGCCTGTGCAATGACTGCCAGTCCCGCGAACTGACCTGCGCTCGTCACATTCATGAGGGATATAAGACCAGCCTGAAAAGGCGACAGATTGATATCTGCCGCCTGAATTCCAAATGCGAAGGATACGGCAAAGTAGCCGATCCCTATGGGTATTCCGTCTCTGAAACCTTCTGTAAAAATATTTTTTCTGTCCATATCGATAATTTTGAAGCGGTGCCATTCGCATTCCGCTGTCGCCAGGTCACGAGTATTGCGCGATGAAAAAGAGTATCACTTTGCGCGCGTATGTCACGACTCAGATCACGCGTATAACGCGATGAAGAAGAATGCGCTTCTCACAGTTTGATCTGATTCTCAGCCGCGACCAGGTCCTCCGCCCCATACTCTCTGCGGAGACGCGGCTTTTCGATCTTTCCGGTGGCATTTCTCGGAACATGCGCGAAGATGATCTCCCTCGGTCTCTTGTACTTCGGAAGCTTCATGCAGAATTCTTCGATATCATCCTTCGTGCAGGTATAACCCTCTTTGATCTCAATGATCGCGGCAGTCTTCTCTCCGAGTCTCTTATCCGCAAGTCCGATGACCGCGACATCCTTCACCGGCTCATAGCCGTGCAGGAAGTCCTCTATCTGGACCGGATAAATATTCTCACCGCCTGAGATAATGACATCTTTCTTGCGGTCGACCAGGAAATAGAAGCCATCCTTATCCCGCATCGCCATATCGCCGGTGTAGAGCCAGCCCTCTTCGTCCTTGACCTCTTCGGTCGCCTTCGGGTCATTGTAATAGCATGTCATGACGCCGGGGCCGAACACAGCGAGCTCTCCCACTTTCTCGGGCTCTGTGATCTCATTTCGATTTTCATCGACGATTTTTACCTGCCATCCGAATCCCGGAACGCCGATCGCGCCGACCTTGTGGATATTCTCCACGCCAAGGTGCACACAGCCAGGACCGATCGACTCGGACAGACCATAGTTCGTGTCATACTGATGCTTCGGGAAGTACTCCTTCCAATGTCTGATCATGCTCGGCGGAACCGGCTGGGCCCCGATATGCATGAGACGCCATTTCTTCAGATTGTAATCCTCAAGTTTAAGGGCACCGGAATCAAGCGCGTCCAGAATATCCTGCGCCCACGGGACCAGCAGCCAGACGATACTGCAGCGCTCCCTTGAGACTGCCTCCAGAACGTCCTTCGGCTTTGTCCCCTTGAGAAGGACCGCTTTCCCGCCTGAGATCAGGCTTCCGAACCAGTGCATCTTCGCGCCCGTGTGATACAGCGGCGGGATGCAGAGGAACACATCGTCCTTTGTCTGCCCGTGATGCTTCTGCTCTACCTTCGCACTGTGCATCAGAGACTCATGCTTGTGAAGGATCGCCTTCGGGAATCCTGTCGTTCCGGATGAGAAATAAATCGCTGCATAGTCCTCATCCGTAATCAGGATCCTCGGATCGCGGCTTGAGCAGTTCGCCGTAAGTTTTGTATAGTCCTCTGCGAAAGAAGGGCAGGCATCTCCATAGAAGAACAGCAGTCTGTTCCTGGAAATGCGGTCCGCGATCTCTTCCACACGGCCGATGAACTCCTGGCCGAAGAGCAGCACATCACACTCGGCAAGTTTCACACAGTATTCTATCTCCTCCGACGTATAGCGGAAATTCAGCGGTACGGCCAGAGCGCCGGTCTTTAAGACGCCAAAATAAATCGGAAGCCACTCGAGACAGTTCATGAGCAGGATCCCGACCTTGTCATCCTTCTTGATTCCCCGCTCGAGAAGGAGATTCGCGAAACGGTTGGCCTTCTCGTTGAAAACGCGCCATGTAATTTCTCTTCTGTAAGGGGCATCCTGCGTGGAGTGTACCAGTTCAAACTCTCTCCAGGTCATCCTTCTGTCTTCATTTTTCGCAGGATTAAGCTCTACGAGAGCGATGTCTTCCGGATACAGCTTGCAGTTCTGTTCTAGCAATTGTGTTATGGGCATTTTTCTACTTCCTTATGTGTTATTTTCGCGATTTAACGCTTTTACCTATTGAAGTATAGGTCTTTTCCAAGGGAATGTCAAGAAGAGAGATGGTTCTTCAGGCTCCGCTCGTAAGAGAAGTCGTTCTTCATATTTCACCCGTCTGAGAAGTCGTTCTTCAAGCTCCTCCCGCATACCGAAAGCGCGAAAATGCGGATCAGCATGAACAGTACTCCCGATAAGGCAGAGTCACCTTCCGCAGCCATGCAAGCTCTGCTCCGGAGAAAAAGGGCGATATCTTCTCGTAGACACCGGCATGATACGCATCCAGCCGCTCGATATCTCTTGGCTGCATGACGGACGGATCGATACCCCGAAGATCGATCGGCACCCAGGTAAGCGGCTCAAAGCGCAGAAAACGCCCGTATTCATTCTCTGTGTACGGTACGGTCATGAGGATCGTCTCCGTTCGGATTCCGTATTCATTCTCTATATAGATCCCCGGCTCATCCGATACGATCATGCCTGCCTCAAAGACCGCGTCAGCCTGTCCCGGTACAGATTTCCAGCGGATGCTCTGCGGTCCCTCGTGGACATTCAGGATGTAGCCGATCCCGTGTCCGGTTCCGTGATCATAATTGACCGCATGCTCCCAGAGCGGCATTCTTGCGCAGGCATCCAGCAGGATCCCTGTCGTTCCGTGAAGGAACCTTGCGTTCAGAAGATTCAGGTTTGCGATCACGACCAGCGTGAAATCCCTCTTCTGTCTGTCAGTCAGCGGTCCGCATACGATCGTCCGGGTCACATCCGTCGTCCCGCCGAGATACTGTCCGCCGGAATCCACAAGGTAAAAGCCCTCCGGTCTGATCTCCGCACAGTTGTCCTCTGTCGCCGAGTAGTGCGCCATCGCCGCGTTAGAGCCGTATGCGGAAATCGTAGGAAATGAAAGGCCTATGAAACCGGGGATCTGTGCACGAAGCGCATCGAGCTCCCCGGCGGCTGTCATTTCCGTCATCGTTTCCTTTCCGATCTTCTCACTGAATCGGAAGAGAAATCTGCAAAGCTCCACCGAATCAAGGAGATAGGTTTGATAGATATTCTGCATCTCGACCGGGTTCTTCACCGCCTTCATGAGCTCTGTCGGATTTGCGGCGCAGACGAGCTCCGCCTTCTCCTTCAGAATATCCGCGACGCGCACGCTGATATGCTTCGGGTCGACCAGGATTTTTCCCTTGACGGATGCCTTTTCAAGAAAGCCGAATACCTCACTGTATTCGCAGAGAGTGACTCCGATCTTTTCCGCATAGGAGCGGAATCCGGCGTCTGTCTCAGAGCTCTGAATAAAGAGATGAAAGCTTTCCTTCCCGATCAGCGCATGGCAGAGCGCGACAGGGTTACATTGGATATCATCCCCGCGCATATTGAGCGTCCAGCAGATGTCGTCAAGCTTCGAGAGAAAGAGCCAGTCACATCCTTTCTTCGAAAATGCACTGCGGATCTCCCGGATTTTTTCCTCCGCTGTCTTTCCTGCCAGGTCTTCTGAGATCGTGTAGACCGGATGTGAAGGAAGAGCAGGTCTGTCCGTCCAGACCGCCCGAGCCGGGTCAAGATCGATGCGTACGGATGCTCCGACTCTCTCCGCAAGCCGTTCATATCTCCTGCCCTTCGTCAGATTCATGCATCGCCCGTCAAACGCAAGGACCATCCCGGAACAGAGAGATTCCGCAAGATATGCCTCCACGGTGGGAACGCCCGGTGTCCCGGATCTCATGAGATGAATGGCGCTTCCGGAAAGTTCCGCAGCCGCCGAAATAAAATATCTTCCGTCCGTCCAGAGCTCTGCTGTCTCCATCCCGATGACCAGATCAACATTATCGCTCGTACAGCCTGAGAAATATTCCGTTACCTTGAAAAAATCACCGACATATTCCGAGGAATGGAAGTCCGTTGACGGAATAAGAAAACAGTCTATCCCATTATCCGCCATGAATTTTCTGAGCCTTGCTATTCTGTCATCCGATACGTGCATACCGTTTTCCCTCCATAATGTAATCCTGTAACGCTTTGTTCTCTGACAAAGTCTGCCTGTGACGCAGAATTCTAATCACCCGGGTATAACCGGGTGAACCCCATCTTTTGTACTTCAAGGGCATTTCAAATACGTTCCGCGAATCCGAGAACATCGGCGATAAATGCGTGCACCATCTCCGGCCACACCGTGACTTCAAAGACAGGAACGTCATCCCGTGTTCTTATTCCGCTCCCAAAATGGTCATTTTCCTGAAGAAGACGAACCGTCTCCTCATCGACTCCCAGATCTCCGCGCACCGCTGCCTGTGTAATCTCCCGGCACTGCTCATACGTATAATCAGGACTGTTCCTGTAATCCGCCCATTCTTCATTTGCAAGCGAAAGTCCATGCTTCCCTCTGGAGAAAATGTGCAGGGAGTGTCTTATGCCATGTTTCTTAAGTGCCTCCGCGTAGCGATAGCTGTTGCTCACCGGAACGCTGGCATCCGTCGCCGTGTGCCAGAGAAAAGTCGGCGGTACATCCTCTGTGACCTGCGTCTCCAGAGAGGCATAATGAAGCTCATCCGATATGGTGACGCATCCGGGCATAGGATAGGGACCGGCGGGTGCCTCTTCCATTTTCCCTTCCAGAAGTGCTTCCTCTCTGTTGATCCCCAGAAGGGCTTTGATCGTCCCGTTATGTGTATCCGTCGTCGAGATCACCGGATAGCAGAGAACAGAAACGTCCGGTCTTGCGGAGAGCACGGCCAGATCCTGATCTTTTTCCGGCGCGTCTTTATGGTGGACTGCAAGGGATGCAGCAAGATGACCGCCAGCTGAGAAACCGAGGACTGCTATTTTTTCAGGTTCGATCCCAAATCTTTCTGCACCGGCACGGAGCAGTCTTATGGCGCGGCCGGCATCACCGAGCGCCTGCATTTTCAGCGGAGCGAGATCCAAAAGGTCGATCGTGTAGACCAGGACAAAGGTATTGTAGCCTTTGGAGAAGAATCGCTTTGCAACGATTTCCCCTTCTCTGGAGGAGACGAACTCATACCCTCCCCCGGGAATGATCAGGACCGCCGGATGGATCTCACGATCCTCGTGAAGGTATGCCATGAAAAACGGCCTGAAACCGAAGGCCATCGGATAATCATATTCATTTTCTCTGTAGAGCTCTATTCTTTCACAGATCATTACTGTCCTCCTCATACTGTCAGGGGTCTGCCTTTTTATACGCCGCGGTACCCGTTCCATCTTGATCGACGCTGTAAAAAGGGTAACACAAAAACGCACGCCCCGCAATGGAGCACGCACTCCCTTACCGCTTGTTTCCGGCGAGGCAGAACGCAGAGGCACTCCCTTACTGCTCATTTACGGCACGGCAGGAACGTCGAGCCGCTCCTGATCATCCGGACAGAAAAAGACCGCTGATTCCGGAAGAATCAGCGGTCTGTCTTTCATCCCAGCGAATTTATATCCGCATTTACTCTGTGCGTTATGCCGTCCGGATCAAATGATCAGGCTTTGCACTCACCCATGCCGAGCGGGTTGCCCTCGTTGAAGTTGCGTGCATTTTCAAGTGTGACAGCCGCGATTGCCTGCAGAGCCTCACGTGTGAAGAATGCCTGATGAGATGTCAGAACAAGGTTCGGGAACATCAGCAGTCTTCCTGTGATGGAATGCTGCAGATAGTCATCCGAATGGTCTGTGTAAACGTTCTCGTCTTCGCCTTCATAAACGTCGAGTGCGACTGCGTGGAACTTTCCGCGCTTCAGCGCTTCGATCAGAGCCTCTGTATCGATCAGTCCGCCGCGGGCTGTGTTGACGAGCATCGCAGTATCTTTCATCTTTGCGATCGCCTTCGCGTCGATCAGATGATAGGTTCCGCCCTCGCCCATGATCAGCGGAGCATGCAGGGAAATCAGGTCAGACTTCTCAAAGAGTTCATCCTTCTCAACATATGTGAGGAGGCCTTCATCGACCAGACCCTGATTCGGGAAAGCATCCCATGCGATGACTGTCATTCCGTAGCCCTTGCAGATCCTTGCCATGCACTGACCGATCTTGCCTGTGCCGACGATGCCGGCGACCTTATTATGAAGGTCGACACCGAGCAGTCCGCTGAGCGCGAAGTTGTTGTCTTTAACTTTATTATATGCCTTGTGCAGTCTTCTGTTAGCTGTTGTGATGATCGACATAGCATGCTCAGCGACCGCATACGGAGAATAAGCCGGAACACGGATGACAGTGATGCCGCACTCTTTTGCAGCCTGAAGATCGACGTTGTTGAAGCCTGCGCAGCGCAGAAGGATCAGTTTAACGCCGCATTCTTTGAGGGTCTCAATAGCAGCTCTCGGAGCTTCGTCATTTACGAAGATGCAGACAGCGTCATATCCCTTTGCGAGATTTGCTGTTTCAGGTGTAAGGCGGGTAGAGAAATACTTGATATCGCAGTTATAAGTTCCTTCGCCCTTATCTTTAGCAAGTTCGCTGAAGAAGATACGGTCATAATCCTTTGTTCCGAAGAAAGCGATCTTTAAGACTTCCACTTTCTTCTTCTCCTTGAATTCATCCTCAAGGACTTTGGAAATAGCCGCAACGGCTGCATCTTCATCGCCGCCCTCAACGGAAATCTCGAGAACTGCGCCTTTGGTAGCGTGGAGACCAAGAATCTGAAGAACATTGTTGCCGTTTGCTGTCTTATCACCGCACTTGATCGTAACCTGAGAATTGAGGCCTACACAGCACTGTGCAAGAAGAGCTGCCGGGCGTGCATGGATACCAAGAGCATTCGTCACTTCATAATTAAATGTTTTCAACTTTTTCTCCTTCTGGAGCGCGATAAATAGGTCGCAACGCACCTTGTTGAGGATCCGTTCTGCCGCTCCTTCAGCCGGACCAAACTGGCGCCCTTTGAAATGAATCAATCATACTCTCCGGGCACATCTTAAAACACATTTCGCTATTAGAGATTTTATCACAAACAAATACCTATTGGTAGTATTTTTATTGTGATAATCAACAATTTCATATGAAGGCAGGCAACAATTGGCATCTATTATTAACATTTTTGTGCAGCCATATCAGAAAAAACGCACGAATCTGTCAATCAGGAATACCTCGGCGTTCTTTCCGCGACGTGTGCGGTGCCTGTGCGGTCCGGATTTCGGAATCACAGGTATGTCTCGTGTTATTCAGTCCTCCGATTCATCATCCTCATCATATAAATCAGACAGGAACTCCGAGAACTCCTCTTCATCATAATCGATCTCATTCGAGAAATCTTCGGGAGCGTCCTCCTTCGAATTCGTCTCTTCCGGGAACGGATTCGGTTCCTCTTCTGCCAGGAGATCTTCCTCCGAAAGATCCCCCTCCTCCTCGAAATTGCCGTCAATTTCTTCGAGGAGATCTGCATAAAACGAAGCTTTCTCCAAATCGTTCATCTGCTCGTAAAGGAAAGCAGCCCGGTCATAGAGAAGATAATAATCCATGAGCAGAGGGGAAGATTCCGGCAGCGCGCTTTCGATCACTTTCCTCGCCTTCTCAAGATCGTCTCTCCTTGTGAGGATCATTCCATACGCGGCCGCCAGGTTCGGGTCGTCCGGGTATCGCTCGTTCAGCTCCTCAAACCATCTGTCGCACTCTTCCGTCCTGTCAAGGTTTTCAAGGCACTCTCCGACATCGCCCATGATAAGATACGCATTTTCATTGTCGCAGGCAAAAAGCTCAAGGATCCGGCGGTCAAAGTCAAGACACTCCTCAAAACGCATGCATTCCATGAGTAGAGAACCCGCTTCCAGAATGAACTCCTCCGCAGAAATCTCACTGTCCGAAGCCTCAGCCACGCGTGAAAAATCAGGCTTTTCGATCCCCGATCCTGTCAGACGATAGAAGCTGTTCCGCACACAGGCCTCAAGCTCCGGAAGGATTTCCAGAGCAAGTTCGTCCGCTCCCGCTTCCTCTTCCTCTGTTTTCTCGTAAAAATCTCTGATCCTGTCACCGAGCTGCTCCAGTTCCGCATCGCAGACGAGCGGCACGTCATACAGATCATAGGGCTTTTTGGTGAGAAGGTGAAGCTCTCTCTCATATTCCTCCGGATCCAGCACTCCGCTGTTCTGATCCAGTATCTCGTTCCGCACGTCGAGCATCAGCGCACGTGCTTCGAGCCGGAGATAACCCATTCTCTGAAGAGTTTCATAGATTTCCCTGACAAAAGCCGGACCCTCCTTTATCTCCTTCTTCAGGACTTCATGCGCGGCATAGAATGCATCCAGAGATTCCTCTATATTCCTGTTCCAGTCAGATGTCATGACCCGTTTCTCCTTTATTAGTGCATGTTTATCCGACGGTGCTGTTCGCTTTCCGCTTTCGCATCACGCTGTCAGAAGTCATATTTTTTCGTAAAGTACCCTTCAAGGAACTTTTGTGCCAGTGAATTCGGCCTGATATTCTTCCTGGCTTCCCCGACCGTGAACCAATGGTACTCATCGATCTCGCTGTTCGGCTTCGGCTCACTCTCCTTCACGATGACAGTGAAGTTCAGCATGAGGGTGTTGGACGGCGCGAAATAATGGCTCCTGTTAAAATGAATTTCTTCTGCCGTGAGGGACAGTTCTTCCATCAGCTCTCTTTGGCAGGTATCCTCCGCATCCTCTCCCTTTGTCACATATCCGGCGACAAGAATGTAGGACGGTCTCCCGTACTGGCGGATCAGAAGGACCTTATCCCTCTCCTCGTTCATGCAGATCATGCTGACTGCTGTGGAAAAAATCGGGAACCGGTAATCCCCGCATTTCTCGCAGTAGGGAATATTCCCTTCATTTTCAAGATACTTTTCTGTAAGGAGTGTCCCGCACTGGGGGCAGTACTTCAGTTCAAACATACAGACCTCCTCATGGCTTTCAGCCATCTGTGATTCCTGATAACAGGTCAAAAATTCGGGTCAAATGAAAATCGTTCAGTGTCAGAGTGCGTTTTTTGGACAATTCTTCACACACTCCATGCAGAGGATACACTCTGTGCCGTTTTTCCTTTTCCTTGAGTTGTCGGTCACATCCACATCCATGGGACATACGCGTTTACACTTTCCGCAGTTGACACACAGATCCTTTTTACATTTCACACGCATCAGCGAAAAATAGCTCATGGGTTTTAAAAACACTGTGATCGGGCACACATACTTGCAGAATGCACGGTTATCTTTGAAGAGAAATGCAAGCGCTATTCCGATTCCGTAATAAGCAATGTTCCCGACAATGAACGCCCAGAACATGATCCGCTCTATATTCCCGACTTTTGCAAGGAACAGCGCCGATACAAAGACAAGCGACGCGGCAAATGTGATGTATCTGATCCATCCGATCTTCTTCCTCGGCTGCAGCGGGACCTTATACGGAAGAAAGTCAAGCACCATTGCCGTCCAGCACGCATATCCGCACCATCCGCGCCCGAAGATCAAAGGTCCGAAGATTTTTGCGACCGCATAATGAATCGTCGCCGCCTCAAATACTCCGGTAAAGAGATAGTACCAGAATCCCTCGATCTGCATGTTTTCATTGCAGATCAATCCGAGATAGACAAGCATGTATAAACCCACAAGCAGCTGTACAACACGTCTGGCATGTTTGTATTTCTTTATAAACAGAAGAATCCCAAGAGATACAGACAGTCCGATATAGCTGAAATTGAACAGATAAAAAAGATTCTTTTTCGTCAGCCACAGGGTCACGGCGACAGACTCGAAAACGATAAGTATGATAAGCGGACTTATATATTTATTGCAGCTCTGTTTCATAATTTCCTCGTCAAACTATCAGATTCACGAACAGAAGAAAGCAACTCTTCAATCCTCTCTCTGTTCCTGCTTACGACCGTTTTGGCGGCATTCATGGATGCGGCTATCTGTTCAGCCCGCCCTGTAAGCAGCCCTTCCTTCCTTAGCAATGTATAAGCTTCCCCGTAATGCTGGCTCTTCCTTTTTGAAATGATCTCTGCAAGGATGCGGTCTTTATTTTTTTCAAATGCATTCAGGTCGAACACCTCACCGAACCGGTCAAGTGTTCCGAGAGCATATAATGCAGCTTCTGTTCGAACACATTTGCCGCACATTCCACAGTTCGTCTCTGATGTATAAATACAAGGATGAAGATATCTGTGCGCCGGAGGATATTCGGAAAGCTCCTTGAGCTTCCGGATACGGGATGCCGCACCGCCGGAAGAATAAAATACGGTATTCTCGGTGGAAAGATTCGGCATGATGAACATTTCGTAATATGCACTGTTATTTGGCACAAAGGAAAAACGGGAGAACTCGTATCCCGCAGAGTTAAAGAAAACAGAGAACATTTTTTGAAGTGCAAGGACTGCCGCAGGAAGACGGAAACCCGCAACTGCAAGATATGTTTCATCAGAAAAGACCCTGTCCAGATTGGAATTGACGCCGATCACACTGAGACCTGTCTCACGGGCTATGCCGTTCTCTGTATTGGCCACCATGCTGCGCAGAAGCTCTTCGTTGTTATCACTCTCCAACGCACCGTTGTTGGCGATCAGCAGGTGCGTCAGTTTTATGTCGGAAGCCCCGTCCCCTGACATCTGCATGAACGTATACATACTGTCTGCACCGCCGGTCCATCCCGTTGCGACAGCGTTCCGTTCTGAAAAAACAAGATCCGCTGGGTCCGCGACGACATGAATACGGTGAAATTCCGGAATATTATCCGCCAGCACCGGAAGCAGATAATTATTCAGCTGGTACAAGAGACGCCGGGACACGGGAGCTTCACACTCAATATCTGCTCCCATCATCATAGCTCTGTACAGGCAGGCAGCGACAAACGCATCCAGTCTGTCATCGGTCAGGAACGGAGCGTATTTACAATTTACCTCGAACCAGACTGTCTCGGTTCGGCCGCCGATGACTATATCCGCACAGAGACTGACTCCGTTTTCAGTATTCACTGTGCGGGGGGCCTTTATCTGCAATACCTTCTTTCTGTTGTCAGCTGCGGTCATACGATCACTCTCCTGTTTCACGCTGTTTACGACTTGCTTTCCTGCAAATGTCTGGCTTTTCGGAACATCTCGGCACATTTATAAGCTGCCGGTGGTATTTCCGTTCCCTTATCTCTGAGAAGCCTCACTACATCTCTGCAGAACGGATCCTGATCATACGAAAGAACAAAGCCCAGCCGCTGCGGCAAATTTTTCAGATAATCGTCAATATTAAAGACAGCTCGAAACTGGTCGAGCTCTCCGAAAGCATAAAGTGCCGCCAGATCCCACATGCATTTTTTACATCTTCCGCAGTTGACCGCGCCGCTCTCTCCGTAGGCACAGGGATGCAGCCATCTGTGAGCCGGCGGCCAATGCGTCAGCGCTTTTAATTTCTCAATCCTGTTTACATGGACGCCGGACAGGTAGAACTGCAGCGTTTCCGTACAGGCACTGCTAACTGTCAGCGGATCATAACAGGCGGCGTGATCCTGAGTGAGAGCAAAATCTGTTATATAAAAGGCGGATGAAAGCAGATACACGGACACCATCCCCTGCACGGACAGTGCGCAGGCCAGTAACCGGTATGTGGCTACCTGAATATAATTCTCATCGAGCAGCTCATAAAGGTTCGAATCGACGTATATGGTCTCAAGACCATTTTCATCGGCAAACCTGCCGCAGTTTTTGCAGGCTTTCAGGAATTCCAGGCGATATTTTTTCCCTTCAAAAACACCTGAATTAAAGACCGCAAGATGTGTGACAGGAAACAGACTGTCACTCCCGTGCATGCAGACTGAATAGAGTGAATCCACTCCTCCGGAAAAACCGGTCGCGGTGACGCCTGTCGATGAAATTTTTTCAGAACTTACCTCTGCATTGATCCGGATCATATGGAACATATCACCATTGTAAGTGATTGCAGGTACCAGATCATGCATCAGCTGATGATGAAGCCGCAGTGACATGGGGTCATCACAGACGATATCCAGACTTTGGCGCATGGCTGCCGGCAGAAGGGCCATGACGAACGCGTCAGCTCTGCCGATGCTCAAAGCCGTTTCCTGTTCGGCACCTACACCGAACCACAAAACTGTCTCATGGTTTCCGATGCGTATGCGTGAGCACAGTCTTGTCTGAGCCTCCTGTGTATCATCCGCGGGCAGATGTTCCAGATATGATTTTCCGATATGGATATATGAGTCCATCTTCTCCTCTGCTAATTACAGTTATTGTCCGATTGAATCCGTTCGGATGCCGATTCCGCAGCCACTCATGTTTCACATTCACAGGTGCCAGCCGGCTCCCTCTTTCCCTCACTCTATAATGTCTCCGCCCCGTGATTCGTTCGCAAAGTGAATACGTCTCGTACAGATAGAAAGTGCTGCCGGTCTGTGTGTAATAATAACTACGGTCCGGTCTGTCATACTTTTCAGATTATCAAGAAGCTTTTTCTCTGTCAGCTCGTCGAGTGCGCTTGTTGATTCATCCAGCAAAAGGATCGGCCTGCGGCTGAAAATGGCGCGCGCTATTGCTATACGCTGCATCTGGCCTTCGGATAATCCGGCACCGTGTTCACCGAGCAGTGTATCAAGCCCGTCGGGAAGAGCTTTCACGAATTCCTCTGCACAGGCGATCCGAAGAGCCTGCCAGATCTTCTCATCCCGGTTCCCGGCTTCGGAGTCTGCGAAAGTGACGACTTCTCTGATTTTTCCGCTCATAAGAAGATTTTCCTGCGGAACGTAGGCGTACAGAGTTCTCCACCTGGCATCCAGAGTCTGCTCAGAGCCGTTCTCAGTCCTTAAGAAAATATCTCCGCTGTCAGGACGGTAGAGCCCCATAAGCAGATTCATCGTCGTACTTTTTCCACATCCTGATTCTCCTGTAAAAGCCACATAATCACCTTTATGAATAGCCATGGACATTTCGGAGAGCACTTCACTTGAGGCGGCATCATGATTATAGGAAAAATGCACCTTGTTAAAGCCGATCTCGCAGAGCTCTTCTTCATAAAAGCGCCTTGCTTCATCCGGTGCGACAGGCTCATCAGTATAATCAAGATCCAGCTTTTCAATTTCTATAAGGCGCTCTGCACTGGCGATCATGTTAAAGAACTTCGGTACGGCAGATGTGACTTCGGCGAGCGGCAGGTCAGCCTGCCGGATCAGCTGCAGAACAGCAGCCATCATACCGTATGTCATCACGTTCTTTAAAAGCCTGAAACTGCAGACAGCGACGCCGAGGAAATAGCTGACCCTGATCAGGGCATATACGGCTGATGAGCAGCAGGAGATAAAACGCGCTCTGCGCAGCTTCGCCTTTACTACTCCGTCAAGCTTTTGATAAGCTTCCAGCCCTGTCTGCTCTTCTCTCACGTATGTGCGTATGATCGACATGCTCCCTAAGGATTCCTGCAGATATGAATACGATATTCCCTCATTTCTCTGAACATTTTTGTGATAGTTCTTCAGCCTTATGCGCATGAACAGGGAAATCATGATCATTCCTGCCCCGAGTGGGATCAGTATCCATGCCATGCGCGGAAGAAGCAGGAACATGGCTGCCAATGCACATACCATCTGAACAATGAGACCGGCTGTGCCCGGAATCAAAGACGTGATGGCATTGGCAATAATAACGCCATCCGAGTTGATCCTTGTCATCCATTCACCGGTATGCACTTTCGAGATATCCGGATATGACCTTTTGAGAAGCTGCTCAAAGGTCGCATGTCTGATATTTCTGGCCAGGACCGCAGCAGGCTTCTCTTTGTGGTAGGTCGCAAGCCAGTACAGAACGACTTCGGCAACAATGATTCCGCTCCCCAGTGCAAGATAAAGATAAAAATCATGTGCATTGCCGCTCACAGCGGCGTCGATGACCGTTCGCAGGAAAAAGGCAAATACAATTCCCACGATTCCCTGCAGGATCTTTATCAAAAACAAAAAGAAAAGGCTTCTTTTCGCAGTGGCTGCAATCCGGACGAGCCATTTGATTGTAGATATGTTGATCTTTTGTTTATTCAATGATATTTTCTCCGAATGGATCCATGTGAAGCGGAAATTTGCTGTCTGCTTCGCTGTCTGCTCATGAGCCGACTGTTCTGCCCTGCATCATACAGATGCCTCTTTTATGAACCGTATTTTCGAAGGATCAGTTTCATATCGCAATGACCATCCGGCCCTGTTGTGCAAAGATCCCTGAACAGAAATTTCCTGAGCATCGTAGCCCTGGCCGGTGAGACAAGTGCGGGCTGCAGTATCCTTTCTTTTTCAGTCTCTCGTATGTCTGCGCTTTCCGAGAGTTCCGTGAAAAGACCGTCAGCCTTATTGCCGCAGGTGATCACAAGTGAAGTGCCTTTTCCATCCGCAAGGTCCGGGAAAGCATTTTCTACTCCCCAGAAATCTCCGAGAGTGAAGTCGAAATCTTTTTCGGCAAAAGTAAAAGGACAGGAATAGCAGCTTGGCCGCAGAGGCAGCTCTCTGGCGTAGATCCGGCAAAGCGGATTCTTTATAAAGTCACCTGCATACTCTGTATCGTCTATCCTGAACGCAACGGTATGTGCGTCGTCAGGCTTTCTTTTATCTCTGAAACAAAAAGCATTGAGGGTCCCCTTTCTCTCAAGGAAGGACCTGTATTCGTCCCAGAGCTTCGGAGACATAACTCCCCGGCAGACAAGCGACGCAGTATAAAGACTTTCCGAATCCGGAAAGAACAACCTTACGGCCATACACTGGCATGGTGTTCCTGAAAAAAGCACCGGAATGCCGGATGTGAGAGCTTCTTTGATCTTTCCGAAACAGTCAGCTGTCCTGCTCTGCACGTATTTTGCTTTCCGCATGGAGGAGATCTCATCAGACAGAACGTGCACGACCTCAAAGGAATCATCAAAAACAGCACCGCATACCAGTCCGCCCTTTTCGAGAATTTTCAGTGCAATCAGTGAGAAGGCTCCGCCCGAAGTGCTGTCTGACAGAATTGTCTCATCTTTGCATCTGAAGGCATAATAAGACACCTCCGACATCACGGCAGGTCTGTGTCCGGAAGGACACACCAAAGTACATCGGCCGCAATCGGTACAAAGGGCTTCATCTATGACCGGATATAAAAAGCCCTCCCGGTCCGGTTCCATAGAGACCGCTCCGGAAGTACATACGGATGCACAGACTCCGCAGCCAAAACAGTCAGCGGCCTTTTTACAGATGTTCCGCATAGTCCTTCACCTCTCTGAGATATTGAAGAGACCTCTCTTTCGCAGGCAAGATTCTTTTTTCAAACACGCCTGGCGGCAAAAAATAAAATGTGTCTTCGGAAAAATGATCAAATCCCACTGTCTCGATAAGTTCCCTAATGCGCCCGTTCCGTCCGAAGAGCGCCCCTTTCAGACCGGAGATCATTACCTTATGTTCATATATGAGAGAGAAGGCAGTCCCGTGAAATGAGTTTGTAAAAACACCCTGAGAGCCTGCGATCAGCCGAAGCCAGTCATTCACGCCCACCCCGCTCCACGAATCAAACCCGCATTGCGGAGCAAATGTACCGCACACAGTCTTAAGCTCCACGCCGTCGCGCAACGCAGCCTGTTTTGCCTTCGCAGCGAGCTCCCCGTCATAAGATATCATATAGAGCAGATAGTACGGGTCGTCATCTTCAGCCGAAATGAGTGCATCCCATTCGCTTCTCCCAGGCAGGAGCACAGGATCCAGCGTTACAGAAGATTCACGGCCGGTCATCTTGGAAATCAGCTCCTGTCCGGATTTTTCGCGGACCGACAGGCGTGCAAAATCACGAAGCTGATCCGCACACCAGTCACGGGATTTCTCCGGCAGATCTTCGGAACCGAAACTTGCCGCATAGGAAACGCGCTTTTTGGCATCCGCAAACGGCAGGAAATATCTGCCTGATGTGCCGGGGATCCGAAGGTTCCAGACCTGATCGCTGCCTGTGATAAAATAATCATAGATTCTATTCGCACTGCCAAGCTCCGGGTCGCTGTATTTGACAGAACAGCGGAGATAAGTGCTTCGAAACTCTTCAAAGAGTTCGTGCCTTTTTTCATTCTCCTTTAGTATTCGGTTCCTCAGAACTGCCGCCGCTCCGGAATAAGACTTCCCACTGTCCTTCACATTGTCTGAGAAGTCTGTCGTGAGAATTTCATTGTCCACACCGAGCTTAAGGAGCGTCTTCTGGAGCGCATAGGCCTGCAGAACTGCACCGTAATTATCTGCCAGATGAAAAGTGAGGATCGCGGCTTTCATCTTTTTTTCATTTCCTCTCTCGCGCGGTCAGCAGCGGACCGCATCAGCAGACCGAGCTGTTCTCTTTCAATTCTGCGTATCTCTGCGCGGTAAAACTCTTTATCGCAGGTACAGTACGGAAGCAGCTCCTCCAGCAAAAGAGAAAAGTTGAGGATCCTGCTCCTTCTCCGTGTATAGCTTTTCTTCGATGCGGAATGTCCGGTCGAACGCCGGTAATAATGGTGCAGTATCTCCGGAACGAATCCGCAAAGTGAACGGCTGGCAGGCGGGATCAGCAGCTGAAGGTTCTGACCTTCGGGTGAGACCGGGATTTCCCTCTCTGGATAGCAATTGTCAAAAAGATCCGTACGGATCATATAGCATCCCGCATAGCAGTAGGTCGACTGAGTGAACAGCTTATGAAAAATATCCTGAGTATACCGGTCGCTCTCAAGCGTATCCCTTGTCGCCGAGGCAATATCCCCGCCTTCGATCATAATTCCGTCGTTTCGGACCATACCGATCTCAGGATGAAGAAGCAGAAACTCCGCCTTTTTTTCCACACACTGCGGGAGCATGACATCATCTGCATCACACCAGGTGATAAACTCGCCGGTGACTTCCTTTAGCGCCGCATTGACCGCAGCTGCCTGAGAGACATGGGGCAGACCAAGCACTTTTACTGAGATTCCGGATCCTTCAAGCTCTCTTATCTGATTTTTTATAAAGGAAAGCGAATCGTCCGTCGAGCCGTCATCAGAAAGGATCAGTTCCAGAGGACGCCAGGTCTGGGCCTTCACAGAATCCAGATAGTCTTTCAGATATGGCATTGCATTATAGACCGGTGTGATCAGAGAGACCAGAGGGTTCATTTCTTCTTCATCCTTTTCCGGAGGATCGCCGCATAGTTCATCATCTCTCCGCGCGGGTCCAATCGCCCCATATTGGACAGATGAATACGGCGAAGCAGTACAATATCCGGGATCCTGGCGATCCGTACAGAGGATGCCCGCAGCCTGACCATCCAGTCTACTGTCTCGCCGCTTTTAAGCGATTCATCGAACGGGCCGACCTGTTCAAGGACATCTTTTTTGAGAAATGAACAGCCGGTCAGCCTTCCTTCGTAACCGTCAACGTTATACCTGATCTTTTTCGCTTCGTCAGGAGGAACGTCCGGTGATATGAAATCCTTCGCCCTTCCGAACACTGCACTGACTGCAGGATCCTGCGCCATAGGAGCGTACAGTACCTCAAAACTCCCTTCCGCGAGCACATCATCTGCGTCGAGGAAAAAGATCAGATCGTTAGAAGCATTTTTAATTCCTTCATTGCGCGCGGCAGCCGGTCCGCTTTGAGGGATGGAGACCACTCTGCATCCCAGGGACTTCGCAAGTGCCTCAGTGCTGTCAGCTGACCCGTCATTGACAACAATGATTTCCAAAGGTCCTTCCCACTGCTGCTCTCTTACAGACTGCACAGTCTCCTCCAGATAGCGCTCGGCATTGTATGCCGGGATAATAACAGAGATACCGGGCCTACTGATCGGCATTTTTCTTATTCCTCCATTTTTTCCGAATGGCTTGTGCCATGATCGCATACCTGGCAGATTCATCCATATCAGGATGCGTGAGTGTAATGTTCTGTTCGTGGACCCGCCTGAAATACAGTTCCTTATCGATACAATGCGTAAGATCGATCCTGGCAAGCCGAAGCCGCGCTTCCCATTCGGTATCTTCCCCAAAGGCACAGCTTTCGCTAAATACACCGAACCTGTCAAAGAGCTCTTTTCTTATGCACGCGCCCGGAAGATAGGTGGAAAACTCTGCTCTGAGCAGTTCCTTCTGCCGGTCTGTCCGCAATTCACCCGGTATGTCCGTGAAGTTCCTGAACCTGCAGAACACAATGCCGCAATCAGGATGCCCTGTCATATACTTCACCTGAAGAGACAGCTTCTCCGGTGCCCAGAGATCGTCCGCATCCAGAAAGGTGATCAGCTCGCCCTCGGCCCTTGCCAGCGCAAAGTTCCGTGTTTTTGAGATGCCGCTGTGCTCCTTCCTGAACAGGCGGACCTCCGGATACCCTGCTGCAGCCTGATCTCCCCCGTCCGTCGACCCGTCATCGACCACTATGATCTCAAAATTGCGGTATGTCTGAGCCAGAACACTCCTTACGGCTTCATCGATAAATTTCCGGCTGTTATACAGGGGAATCAGCACGGAGACCAGAGGGCTCATTTTCTTATGCCTCCCTTTCGAAGTTTCATGCGGATACTGTCTGCAAGGCTCACATAGAAAGCCTGATTGTCCGTCTCGTTGTGCGCCAGCGTAATATTATCATTGTGGATCCGGCGCAGATACAGGAACTCCTCAAGACGTTTTGAGATATCTATGCCTGCAAGGACAAGCCTTGCCGACCATTCGGTATCTTCCCCGTAAGGACAGGTAAGACTGAATCCTCCGATGCGGTCAAAAAGAGATTTCTTCATACAGGCTGCGGTGAGACATTTATCGATTTCCCTTCCGAGGAGCTTCCTCTGCTTCTCCGTCATCTCCTCTTCGGGAATATCCGTAAAATTTCTGTAACGACAGAAAATGATATCACAGTCAGGATGTTCATCAAGGTATTTCACCTGATGTTCAAGCTTCTCCGGGGCCCAGAGATCGTCCGCATCCAGAAAGGTGATCAGTTCACCTTCCGCTTTGGAGACGGCGAAGTTACGAGTCTCGGGGATTCCTTTATGCGGGCGGTCGAAACAGCGGACCTGCGGATAGGAAGACGCTATTTCGCCGCTTTTATCAGAAGACCCGTCGTTCACCACAATGAGTTCGAAATCCTGAAATGTCTGATCCAGCACACTTTCGATTGCCTTTCCGATATAAGGCTCGCAGTTGAACACAGGCATCAGGACAGATACGCGCGGCATTATTCGTCATCCCTCAGGATCGGCCATCCCTGCTCCACATCCACCTCATGGATAGGATCTGCCATAAGAAGATCCTGGACTTCCGCGAATTCATCGACCGTAAAATCAAAGCCTTCAGAAAAAGCCTCCGGGGACAGTTCGGCAGCCCTTCCCTCTCCTGCTTCCGGAAGAAGGATCTCTTTTTCTATGAGTGCACTGATAAAATCTTTCAGCTGATCTTCGATATTATCCGGGCAGCCTTCTGCGGATCTTAAAATGTCAGCGATGCTTTTTTCGGAGGCACCCTTCACCAGATTTTCAAGTATGGCGGAACCCAGTGTGCTTGTTCCGTAATACATTCCGGTAGTGAAATTAATAACTACAGCCTGTCCGTCAGCGATGTCAAAAAACATTTTTTCGTCGTTCAGTTTGTACATAATAATAAAAACTCCTTTACTGCCTGATTAAGAGACCCTTAGATCTGAGATTGGATGAATTCTTTCAGGACCGCTCTGTTCCGGAACAGGTCACGGCTCAGTAAGAACTCATAGACCGGAATGTTCATGAGACGCTCTGCCATGATCCGATACATCTCCGGATCACGGAACGTCTGAATATTTTTTGCCGAGGAGTCGATCAGTTTCGCAAGCACCGGACCTTTCGCTGTCTTCCTGATCACAGGCGTCTCCGCGCCGCATGCGTTCGGATAAAGAATGGCGTTGACAGGAAGCTCCTCCCTGAATGTGAATTTCGAAGCATCCAGATACAGCTTGTTCTCACGTTTGGGTTCGATCCTCATCACAGGCAGATCCGGCTTTAAGATCGCTGCCATATCCTGATTGATCCCGATCACTTTATATAAAGGCATAGCCTTCAGCGTACCTGTCTGAGTGACGAGTATATAATCGTCGGAAACAAAATCAAAATCACCCAGAAGACAGGAAATCGCCAGCGTGGATTTTCCGCCGCCGGCTCTTGCAGCGATCATTACTCCTTTTCCTTCTGTGCCCACGCAGGCACTGTGCAGAAGAAGCAGATCATTTCTGACAGCCCATTTTCCGAAAATCGAAGCCATAGAATGGCCATGGATCATATAGTCCGTTCCGGAGATCGGCTTTCGGCAGTGATAATAGCGACTTCGAACAAAATCCGTCCCAAGCATTTCCCGATCTGTTGTGACGCGCAGATAACCGGTATCGTCGCTGCTGATCCAGACTCCTTCCGCGCCTTCTGTACCGGATGGCCTGTACACAGAACAGTCTTCCGTCCAGTAATAAAAGACCGCATCAGGCTGCCGGTATTCTGTTAAGATCGGCGTGATCAGATATTTTGCAACGCCGTCGGCATTTTCCTTCGTGAGAAATCGCTGCTCGATGACTTTTCCCTGTACGATTGTCTGAAAAGAAGCACCTTCTTCCGGTCCGAGCTTATCGAACCTGCGGTCTACCGCCTGAAAGAAGTCGGCCACTCTCATTTTGCTCATTTTCTGATTCTCCTGAATACGATATGCTTTCGCACGACTCTTCGCACGAACCGAAGGAATGGATCGCGCGGCTTTTTCCCGGGACGTATGCGTGCAAGCCAGTCAAGCTCTCTGACGAAGAGTCTGTAGGAAAAGCGGTCCGGGAAGAACGGCTCCCAGTCCTTCCTGTCAATAATATTCGGAACGAGATCCGTAAGGAGGACCAGATAAAACCTCACGACATCGGTAAGTCCGGCCCTCTCTGCGGTTTTCGCGAGGACCTCGTACGAGATTCCGGATCTGATCACGATGCAGCTTTCCGCCAGACGCCGGGCCCGGTCAGTGTGATCTTCGTCACATATATAAGGGGCAAACGGTGTGCACAGAAGATGCAGGAGCATATCCTCTGAGGATGGGATCAGCACTTTATGATCCAGATAAACAGAAGACTCTGCATTCGCCCAGAAAGCTCTTTCGGAGAACAGCCTCCCATCCGGCACGCCCTTATGCAGCCGCAGAATGGTGCGGCCGCTGATCGTACGCTCAAAAGGATTTTTCGGATCAGCAGTTTGAACGGCGCTTCGCAGAAGCGAGGACGCAGCTTCATGATCCTTTGATCTGACCGTAATATCATACCCGTTCATCATGCGAGGCGTATCGGACGCATAGTGCGCCCTCATAGCTGTTCCTCCGGTGAGGACGAACGGAATGCCCGCCTGTTCAAGGACAGCCAGCTTTTCTCTGAGCCATGGTGCGGCAGCGCTGTCAGCGACCTGATAATACCGGTGGATTCCCCTGATCCGCGGGATGATTCCGGACGGAAAATACGTCCATCCCTGTCGAAAACCTACGATGCCAAGGGACAGCAGGTAAAGGGAACTCTCCCTGTCGGCGTCCATATTATCCGTGAGAAGATGTGCTGAGTCTGCAAATGACAGATCGCCCGAGAGTGCTTTGACAAGGACACGTTCTCTCGGAGCAAGAAGATTGTTTCCATGTCTTACCCCCTCCCTCCGTCCATTATTCTGCCCTGAAACGTTCTGTTTGAAAGAGCTTTGTCTCTTCTGCTTTCTGAAGCTGCCGGACTTTCCTCCCACAACAGCCTGTTCCAGGCCCAGAGTTCTCATTTCCTTCATATACTCTACATACTTTTTAAGATACTCTTCGCTGTCTTTGAACTGCACAATTACATATTCTTTCAGTCGTTCTTTACGGAAAATAATTAGATAAAACCCCCGCCAGATCCAGTAAATCGGCAGAAGAAGCGGATGCTCTCTGAATATCCTGAACCGTGTACGTATCTTTTTGCCCGGAATGAATAACCTTTTAAGCACCGTCCTGACTTTTGCACTGCTTGTCGTTCTTGTTTTACCGCGATTACTTCGGACCTCCCAATTAATATATTTTCGTAATCTCTTCTCTTCATTGGAACCGGTAAGGACCGTTCGGAAAATCAATTCCCCCGACTCGTCAAGAGAAACACCTCTAAGCCAGGCCATCACATTTTTTTTCAGAATCCTGTAAAAAGAAAGCAGGTTCATGCTCTCGAGTACTTCTTCAAGCTTCTTTTCATTTTCACCGCCGCGCACCCAAAGATAATACAAATCTGTAATATTTCGGATCTTAGCTGCCCCGGTAAAGTAATGCTTGACAAAATGTACCGCTACAAAAATCAGCTCGTCGGTCGCATCGAACTGATATCTGTGCGAGTTCCCGATACGATGTGCTCTAGAAAAACCATCGCCAAAATAATCCACCACGTCTGCATAATAGTAAGACATGGCCTGTTTATGAAATTCTATAAGAAATCCCGATTTCTTCCATCGGAACTCATGCTCGGATTCATCAAGAAAAGAATAGCCCGCATTTTTCATTATACCGGAAATGATGCCATATTGATCCTCCCTGATAAAAATATCAGCGTCTGACATCCATCGGTAAACAGAGCCGGGATAATATTTTTTCATTACCGCTCCCTTGATGGGAAAATAGTCGACGCCCTGATCTTCAAAGGCCAGGAAGAGCTGTTCCAGTTCAGAATTCTGCAGACGGTCAAGACGTATATCCTGAAAAAATCCCGCCTTTATGCGGGTAAGGATTTCGTCCGGAACTTTAAGACCTGAGATCCTGACAGCCCGGTAAAGAATGCTGATCAGATTCTGCTCTTCCGCGATTTTTATGATTGCATACCAATCTTCAGGGCTTATGTCTGTCTCTAAAGGAACATCCATAAGCCCTGCTCTTGTCAGTGCCAATAATTCATTAAAGATATGATCCATCATTACCGCCTTTCAGGTATACTTAAAATACCACATATACTTGAGTTAATAAAGTAAAACTTCGAGGCATCAAGCTCCCTGGAATTTCCCTGGAAACGTCAGCGTCTGAGACACATAAAGATCATATATTTCCGGCAATTTCGGAATAATTTCCGTATCGGACAATTTCACGGATCGATCAATTTTCGCTCGCGAGAATTGGCGCGGGATTCGGGTCAGCGTAAGCTGACATCTTCCAAACCGAATCTAAAGCGCATCCTCGCGTGCCTATGCATGCGTAACAATGCTCCTGTGGAGCATTGCGGAGCTGAGCATTTATCTCAGTGGGGGATTGTAACCCACCACTGAAACGAGCAGGATATTGATCTATCCCCCGCTTACAGAAGCGGGGAGCTTCCCCACTGAGATAAATCAGGTTGTCTGAAACACATATAAGTCATCTATTTCCAGCAGTTCCAGATTGTTTTCAATCCTCTTCAGATGTTCATCCAGATAACGGTATACAGCATCCATATACCGTAAGAGTTCGCTCCTCAAATCTTCCCGGACCTTTTTCCCGTCTCTCATGAGGATCCTGAAGTTAATTATGCTGTCCCTCAGTTTTGCCTTCAATTCGGTGTTATTAAAAGCATCGTCAAAAAAAAGGATCCTCTTCGTGAGCAGTTCCAGATCGGCGTTGACCTGCTGCCTGATCGTGTGCATCGCGTCAAAATGGATCGAAGCCTGCGTCTTATACTCATCCGCGTCCATTTTAAATCCGATCATGGCATATTTCTTTGAAAGAGCGGTATAATACTCGACCGCATCGCTGTACATCTCATTGATTTCCGAGACCAGCTCGCTGACAAATGCATTGCAGTTTCTGTTTATTTCCTGTTCCAGCCCTTTTATCCGGTTCTTTCTCATGAACGGGACGATCCATTTCAGGCTGTCGGGCTTCTTTAAGAGCTCTGCTTTTTTCAATGCAAATGAATTCTCAAATTTCCTTCTGGTCTGATACGGGACTTTGCTTTTCAAAGAAGCCCAGACATTCCTGATGATGGAAATGAAGATCTCTTCCTTTCCGAACTGTTCGACAGTTCCGCCCAGCAGTTTTTTCCTGACATTGCTTACAAATACAAAGTTCCTGTCATCCGGCGCCTCGATCCCCCGCTTTGTGAGCTCTTCTTTTACAGACTCTCTGAGAACAATACCATCCGGATCGGATTTGGAATTGCAGTGTGTCAGCGCAATCGTCACATGATTCTTTTCGCGGAGCAGTTCTTCCATGATGTCAATTTCAAAGTCTTCGACGCGCGCAGATTTGGCATTCAGGCAGAAGATGATCGTGTTGAACCATTCACTGATCTTCTCTTCATCGTGACGCCCGATCTCCTTAAAAATAGTATTCTTCCAGTCCTCTGCCTTCTGCACACTCGGCTCCAGTCCCCACGTATCATATATATGCATCTCGAAGTGATCGTCATATTTATATGTGAACTTTTTGATTTCCATTTTCGTGACCGGTGCGCCGACTCCGACCTTCTGCAGCTCCCTTCCAAATATATAATTCAGAAGCGAGCTCTTACCGACCCCGGACTTCCCGATGATCAATACATTCGTACTGTCTTTATTTATTCTTTCGCTCAAATAAATCACGCCTCCGGTTTCCTGCTGTTCTTAACAGCGATCTTCGTAATCTCCATGATATTGAATTCATTCCTGTGCGTATTTACATATTTAAAGACTTCTTTCAATCGATCGCTGTCCATATATTCGGCAAACGGAAGATTCTCCGCTCCGTTATTATCTACACATGCTGCCAGGTACTGTTCACATACGATCGCGATTGCAAATCCCAGAGTAGCTGTGATGCTGGCAGCAACGGTCGAGTTCACAGTCGCATTGATAACATTTCCCGCGACCGGAATCACTTTCACAAGACTGGTCGCGAGTGTTCTGCCAAGAGCGGAGACCGCCGATGTTCCCAGCAGATTCGCTACCATCTGCTGCTTTTCAGTACGGATCCCATATCCGTTTATGATTTCATAGGACATCTTCACCTGCATAGCCATGAGCGGAACGGAATCTGTGAACGGAACACTGATAAAGGATGTTGCCACCACCGTACCTGCCGCGAGCGCCGCATACTTGGGTATGACTTTTCCTGAAATGAACTTCCGCTTCATCTGCAGTGACTTTTTGATGGAAGGAATAAATCCCGCTCTCAGAGATTCATCCAGATGCATAAGTGCCCACTCCGTGATCTCTTCTTTCTGCACGTATCGTTTTTTTATTTCCTCATCCCAGTCGGCAGTCTTTTCATCACACGCATAAGTGAAGATCGGGATCCCCGGTATCTTATCCAAAATTGCTTCTTTCAGACAGCTGATTCCTTCTTCATCTGCGCAGTCCACTTTTGTCAGTATGACCATGACGGGAATCGAATATTTCTTCTGAATTTCGAGAATCATCTTTTTGTCCGCATCGAAGAACCGGTTATTCGCCGCTGAAACACAATACCAGACTTCATGAATATGGCCGGACATATCCTCCGGGTTTTCCCTGACTTTCTTTTCGATGACCCCTAATATGTCTTTCATAAATTTGTTTTCGTCGGCTCCGATATTATACCCCTGGCTGTCATACAGAGTGATGCCGGCGCCTTCAGGGCTGTACGCGTGGATACCGGCCGTCTTGGATCTCCCCTGCTTCCCGATCTCAGGTCCTTCTGCCTCACCCATCCGGAACAAGTCCCGGATCAGCGTACTTTTCCCCACGCCTGTCGCGCCGCAGATCAGGATATTTGGCTTTTTTATCTCGCTCTGTACGCTCTCAAAAGCGTCGTCGAAATTAAAATTTTCATAATCGAATCTATCCATGTCATTCTCCCCGCTGCTGAAATTACTGCTAAGATACTTCATGTGTTCGGGATCAATAAGATCCCCGTCCCTAAAGTACAGGCCTAACTGCGCTGCCTACCTGTGAGTATAGTGAAGCTCACATGAATAAATTCACGTGCTTCCTATCTGAGGCTTACGCCTCAGGGCCGCTTTAGGCGGCCGGACTCCGGCACCTGCGGATACGC
>OMVU01000070.1 GCA_900314565.1 uncultured Eubacteriales bacterium | reverse complement strand
ACCAAGGCGGCATTGGTGGCCTAATCAGCCTATTTGATTGCCTGTATTATTGAGTTTTCAAGGTGCGAAGCCCATTTTTGCTATGGGAAGTTTTAGTAAGTAACCCGCGCCGGTACATTTGTCCGACTAAAAACATGATATTTGCGCAAGATGAACGCGCAGGAAAGGAAATCATTATGAAAGAATTGAAACCTATGGAAATCGATAATATGGAGGAAGAAATGATGGAGTTGCCTGAAAACCTTGATGAACTGATCGACCTTGCCGAGTGGTGTGAACTGGATGAGAATCTCGGGACTTATATCGAGGAAGATACACTGCCCCCGGAATACCGTTTTACTGATCCGGATCCGTATTTCAAACTTCAGCCGGTATCTCCCGACAGACAGCATCATAATGTCTGGTTTGATGAGGAGGGGCATCTGCATGCAAAGAACCCTTCTGCATGGTGGATCCCGGACTTATCTATCGAGAGGGAAATCGGGGGCACAGTTTATACCGTAACCGGCAGTTTTGACGGTGAAGAATGTATGCTCCGCAAGCTGGAGCGCATCTCAGCAAAAAAGTTTACAAATACAGAGGAGGATGCCAATGACAGTATCGAATAATTTTGATACAATGATGCCAGCCAATCCTGTATCGACAGTTGCTCCAATCAAGGAGGTTACAGATATGACAGGAGCAACAAAACAGATCACGGCATTATATTGCAGACTTTCGCAGGAAGACGAGCGTTCCGGCGAGTCCTTGTCCATTGAGAATCAGAAGTCCATTCTTCTGCAGTACGCAAGGGAACAGCATTTTACCAATCCGGTGTTCTTTGTGGATGACGGTTATTCCGGCACCAACTTTGACCGTCCGGGCTTCCAGCAGATGCTGGCAGAAATGGAAGCTGGTCATGTAAAGGTATGTATCACCAAAGACCTCTCCCGCCTTGGAAGAAACTCATCCCTTGTCGGGCTTTATGCCAGTATGACCTTCCCAAAATATGGGGTCAGGTATATCGCCATCAATGATAACTTTGATTCCAATGACCCGAACAGCATCAACAATGACTTTGCCGGTATCAAAAACTGGTTTAATGAATTCTATGCCAGAGATACCAGCCGCAAGATCAGAGCTGTTCAGAAGGCAAAGGGAGAAAAAGGACTTCCGCTGACAACCAATGTACCTTACGGGTATGTGAAGGATCCGGATGATCCGAAGCACTGGGTTATTGATCCGGAAGCCGCAACGGTAGTTAAGCGTATCTTTGATATGTGTATGGAAGGACGCGGACCGAGCCAGATCGCCAGACAGCTGAAAGAGAATAAGGTATTTACACCAACTGCTTATCAGAAAAGGCAGGGACGAAACACACCGAATGCTGAGCCGGAAAACCCTTATGGTTGGAACAGCAGTACCATCGTACACATTCTAGAAAGACGCGAGTACACCGGATGTATCGTCAACTTTAAGACCTACACTAACTCGATTTGGGATAAGAAGCAGAGGGATAACCCGGTTGAGAATCAGGCCATCTTCCCCGACTCTCATGAGCGTATCATTGAAGATGAAGTCTTTGAGAAGGTTCAGCAGATCCGTCAGCAGAGGCACAGAAAAACAAAATCCGGAAGAAGCAGCATGTTCTCCGGACTTGTGTATTGTTCTGACTGCGGTGAGAAGCTTTACTATGGTGCGACCAATAATTATCGCACAGAGGGGGCCTTCTTTGACTGCTCCCTTCATTGGAAGCATAAGGACAAATGCGGTACCCATTACATTCGAGAGAAGGTACTGCAGCAGCTGGTTCTTCAGCACATCCAGATGGTCACTGGGTACATCTACCGCCATGAGGCTCATTTCCGTCAGGTAATGGAGCAGCAGCTCCATGCAGAAAGCGCAAAACAGATCGCAGCGAACCGTAAGGCACTGGAACGAAGTGAGAAGCGTATCTCGGAGCTGAAGCGCTTGTTCATCAAAATCTACGAGGATAACGCAAGCGGCAAGCTGAGTGATGAGCGCTTTGATATGATGAGCCAGACCTATGAGGCTGAACAGAAAGAACTGGAAGCTGAAGTCACCCGTCTGCAGAAAGAAATTGAAGTACAGGAAACACAGATTCAAAACATTGAGAAGTTTATTCAGAAAGCAGGCCAGTATGTCGGCATTGAGGAGCTTACCCCGTATGTCCTTTATGTAAAGGCCATCTATGTGGATGCGCCGGATAAGACCAGCGGCAAGCGCAGACAGCATATCCACATCCAGTACGATGGACTGGGATTCATCCCTCTGAATAAGCTTTTAGCAAGTGAAAAGGCGTGACCCAAGCCACGCCTTCTCATCTTTTTTCAATTCTTAAACAGTTACTGTTTTATGACGCCCCGCCACCCGAGGATGTCTTTTTTTACTCATTTTTCACTTCCGCTGCCCTGCGAATTTCTCGGCTCTGCAGTGATCCCGATCATGCAGTCAGCCACGAACTCGCCGTTCATTGACAGGGAATAATCTGCCCGGATCTCAATAAGATCCTCTTCATTTTTCACATAGAGTCCCACCGTGGATATGCCCATATCCAGGATCCCGTAGGGGGTCTCGTAAAAAGCGATGTTCATTTTCCCGGGTTCAAAGACCATATCGACATTTACCAGACCGGTCTTGTGGACCGTAAGGGACTGCCCGGTAAATTCAACGACATTCATTGTCGGCGTCTCGTCAAGCTCATCCATCCTCTCCTCATAAAAAAGTCTGGAGACCTCTTCATCCCTTTCATAAATACCCGGTATTACGAGCTCGACCGGCTCTTCCGCGTCATCGCGTCCTTCCATGGACTGAATGCCCTTCACTTTGATCAGAACTTCCCGCTTCATCTGCCTCCTTTAACAATGTTCACATCAATATTCCTCGATCGGCACGATCTTTGCCATCTTCACATCGACCGGCAGGATCGAGTTCGCAAAGCTCGTAAATTTATCCGGATCGTCACTTACAAAAAATTTGTACGGATACGGCTCGCCCGCCTCAATGGTTCCTGTACTCTCCAGTCCCCGGCATGCAAGCATCCGCCCAAGCTCCTTGGCTGTCTCATAAGCCGGATTGATGAGCGTGATCTCGTCCCCGACCAGCTTGCGGATCGTACTCCGGAGAAGAGGATAATGCGTACACCCCAGGATCAGCGTATCGATCCCGTGTTCCAGCAGATCGTCAAGGTAACGCATGATGATCTCGTCCGTCACGCGGTCATGCACCCATCCCTCCTCGACGAGCGGAACAAGCAGCGCCCCCGCCTGGCTGAATACCCGAATATCCGGATTGATCCGGCGGATCGCATTGGGATACGCATGGGTATGTATCGTAGCTCTCGTGGCAATGACACCGACCTTCCCGTTCCGGGTCGACTCGGCTGCCATTCTCGCTCCCGGCTCGACCACACCGATTACCGGCATGCCGGCTTCCTCACTGACCTCATCGATCGCGAGCGCGGTCGCGGTATTGCAGGCAATCACGATCGCCTTGATATCCTGTGTTTTCAGAAAGCGTACGATCTGGCGGGAATACCGCACGATCGTATTCTTTGATTTGCTTCCGTACGGCACCCGGGCCGTATCTCCAAAATACACGATCCGTTCATTGGGGAGATTTCTCATAATTTCCCTTGCAACAGTGAGCCCGCCAAGACCGGAGTCGAAAACCCCGATCGGCATATTGCCTGCCTTTTCCATCAGCTCTCTCCTTCCATTGAAGCGATGCTCGCATGGATCACCTTCTGCTGGTTGTCAATATGCTCTCCGATCAGGTCTGCGGCAAGCTCGCCATCCCTGCCGGCAACCGCCTTCATGATCTCTTCATGCTCCGAAACAAGAGATTCCCTTATGCTTGCGTCTTTGAGATATTCCAATCGGAATCTGTACATCTGCTCTCTCAGGTTCGCGAGGATCTGGTTCAGCCGCCTGTTCCGCGTTCCTCTGTAGATCGTATCGTGAAAAGCGACATCTGCCTCCGTCAGCGCCGTCAGATCACAGTTCGGATTTAAGGCAAGTTTTCTGAACTCTGCCCCGGCATCCCGCATCGCCTTCATGTCCTCCTCCGTCATGCGCTCGCAGGCCTTATTCGCGGCGAGCATCTCAAGACTTTTCCGGACCTCAAGAACATCGTTCAGCTCCTGCTCTGTGATCTTGGCGACCTGCGCCCCGCGTCGAGGCTTCATGACAACGAGGCCCTCATGCTCAAGCATGCGGATCGCTTCGCGCACCGGAGTCCTTGATACTCCCAGCCTGTTGGCAAGCGCGATCTCCATGAGCCGTTCCCCCGGCTGCAGTTCTCCTTTTAAGATCGCTTTTCTCAGTGTAAGAAAAACCACTTCCCGAAGCGGGAGAAATTCATTGATCTCACTGTCTGAGCCCATTGCTGTCATCCCCTTTCTTCTGTGGTCTCGTCAGGAAGACTCTCGCCCCCGGATACTTTCTCCGCATCTCATCACGGCATTTCAGAGCTGCATTGTTATCATCGAAAAGTCCGAAAACGGTCGGCCCGCTTCCGCTCATGATCGATACAAGCGCGCCTGCCTCTTCCATTTCTGATTCATATTCTCTTATGACCGGATGATTAGGAGCCGTCACGTCCTCCAGCACATTTTTCGCACGGCGGGCGATGCCACGAAGATCACCCTCGCGGATCGCAAGGATCATGCCGTCAATATCCGGATGCTCCCTGATTTCGTCTGCCCTGAGCGCCCCGTAAACTTCCTTTGTTGAGACGCTGATGGGAGGCTTTGCAAGAAGGATACTGCAGGCAGGCATGTCCGGAAGCGGTGTCAGGACCTCTCCGATCCCTTCCGCCAGTGCGGTCCCCTGCAAAATGCAGTACGGAACGTCCGCCCCGATCTTAACACCCCGATCCATGAGCTCTTTCTCAGAGAGTCCGAGCTTAAAGATCTCATTCACACCTTTAAGAACAGCGGCCGCGTCCGTACTTCCTCCGGCCAGTCCCGCCGCCACCGGAATGAATTTTTCCAGACGTATGGACAGTCCGTCCGACACTCCGAATTCCTCCATCAGTAGAGCGGCTGCCCTGTATGCCAGATTTCTCTGATCGGCAGGGATATACGGGAGATTCGACCACAGTTTTATTCCGTGCCCGTTCGGGATGCCCCGAAGTGAAATTCGGTCATACATGCCGGTCATCTGCATGATCATCCGAAGATCATGATAGCCGTCCGGCCGTTTTCTTTGGACATCAAGTCCGAGATTGATTTTTGCAAAACCCCTGAGATCCATATCTGCTCCGTCTTATACACGGCACAAAGTGCCGGCCCCCTCCCGCAGAGTGAAAACACTCTGCTCCGCACCTGATCATTACTCTCTGCCGCCGGCTCCTCTGAGCTTCACTGTTTACATGCATCCGACGGCTCTTTCGTCACGTAATATCTGCGTCAGAGAAAAGGTCCGCTTTGTGTATTCCTCTCACGGCTCCCGCCACAAGATTTCTGCGTCAGAGAACAAGTCTTTTGTATACAAAATATTATATCGCGCTTTTTCTTATCTGCAAGGCTTTCTTGCCGATGCACTTTTTCCGTTTTCGTACCGGAAAAATGATACAGCGAAAACGAGCTTGTATTTTCCGTTTTTTTATGTATACTATACATAGCGTGCATTGCACAGCCCTAAAAATGACCATGTTAGCAGAAGGAAGCAGGCAGCTGCTTCCTTTCTCTGTATCAGCCTGTACATACGGGGATCGAAAGATCCCGCAGGCATCTGGCAGCACCCGTTCAGATATTCAGAAAACAGGATAATCGGGCACAGGCAGACACATATTTTACCGAAGATCTGCCAAGCTGTGCCGGCAAACAGATTACTCCAGCAAGGAGACAGAATGATACGATTTATTTTTATAGCGCTGTTCCTCGTCCTCTATCTTATTCTCTCCTGTCCGATCATGCTGATCCTTCTTCTCGTCCGAAAGATCAACGCGAAGAAGGCTGACATCATCATGCAGCGGATCGTACAGTGTGCGCTCAGCATAGTCTGGCACATGGCGGGAGTGAAGCTGACGACCCTCGGTCTTGACAACATCCCGGATGACCAGGCTGTCCTTTTCGTCGGGAACCATCAGAGCTTCTTCGATGTCATCATAAGCTACAGTCAGATGAAGCGTCAGACAGCCTACATAGCGAAAAAATCTTTCCAAAAATGGCCGCTCCTCTCCTGGAATATGATGTTCCTGCACTGCCTTTTCCTTGACCGCGAGAATATGCGTCAGGGCGTGAAAACGATCATGACCGCTGCGGAAATGGCGAGGGAGGAAGGGATCTCGATCTTCATTTTCCCGGAAGGAACGCGCAACAAGGGTGAAGAATCCGAGCTGGCTCCCTTCCACGACGGCAGCTTCAAAGTCGCGCAGAGGGGCAAAGTCCCGATCATCCCCGTCTCCTTCAACAATACCGCTGCAGTCTTCGAGCAGCATCTGCCGAAGATAAAGCCACAGCACGTTGTCATCGAATACGGAAAACCGGTCTTCTGGGATGAGCTCACGAAGGAAGAGAAAAAACGCGTGGGCGAACACTACAGAGAAATTCTCACGGAGATGGTCGTAAAAAATAAGGAGCTTGTATAAGCACAGGCTGCACTGTGAAAGCACCGCAGGACAGGCGTCCGGCCGGTGACCAAAGGAGATCGGAAGCATAAAAAAGACTGCCGCATGTCAGAATGCGGCAGCTTTTTTATGCTTAAAAATTATTTTTCAGTTCCTCGACGATCCGGCTGAACTTCATAAAATGCGATGCCTTGACAAGGACCGCATCCCCTTCGGCTATGAGCGAAGGAAGCTCCGGAAGGAGCTCGTCGACTGAGTCAAAGTGTCTCACGTCCGCATCCGCCCGTGTCTCAAGGATCCCGGCATCGATGTTGCGGGAAAGCGGTCCGACCGTCACGAACCGGCCGATCCTGCATCCGCCGACAAAGACGCCGACTTCGCGGTGAAGCGCTTCTTCGTCCCCGCCGAGCTCGCCCATATCCCCGAGGATCGCGACCGACCCGGTATCGACCGTATCAAGAATACTGCAGGAAGCCTTCATGGACATCGGGTTCGCGTTATAGCAGTCATCAATGACCGTGATCTTTCCGGTCTCGATCACATGAAAACGGCCGTCGAGCGATCCGACTTTTTCAATACCTGCCCTGATCTCCTCATCCGTCAGGCCGTAAAGAGCACCGACTGTGGCAGCGGCAAGGGCGATCAGGACCATGTGTGTGCCCGGCACGGGAATCGTCACGTCAAAGGAACGGTCATCCATATTGATCGTGCAGGCAGTCCCCTTAAATCCCAGCGGGCGGATATTGTCGGCGTAGACCCGCTTTCCCGGATCCAGTCCGTACATGATCGGAGCCCGTCCATGCACCTGGTCTACGCGGGAGAGCTTGTCATCCTCTCCGTTCAGCACGACAGTCCCGTCATAGCGCACATACTCAAAGCACTCTGTCTTCGCCTCAAAGACCCCGTCCCGGTCCCCAAGGAACTCCAGATGGCAGGTTCCTATGTTGGTGATGACCATCGTATCCGGTCTGGCCGTTCTGGCGAGATCTGTCATCTCCCCGAAATGGCTGATCCCCATCTCGAGCACCGCGATCTCATCTTCCGGAGTCAGCCTGAATATCGTCAGCGGAAGTCCGAGATTGTTATTGAAATTCCCGAGCGTCTTGAGCGTCCTGTACTTTTCGGCGAGGACAGAAGCGATCATCTCCTTCGTGCTCGTCTTTCCGACAGAGCCGGTGATTCCGACGACAGGGATATTCATTTCTTTCCGGTAGAATTCCGCGATCCGCTGGATCGCGATCCGGGTATCCGTGACCCTGACAGAAGGCCCGTCCCCCGCCGCGTCCTGTTTCTCCGTGAGGACCAGCAGCGCACCGGCTTCTCTTGCCTTACCGATAAAATCATGTCCGTCAAAAGTCTCCCCTTTTATCGGAATATAAAGACATCCGGGCGTAACAGTCCGGCTGTCCGTTGTGACAGCTGAGACCTCCGTGTCCAGGATCGATCCGCAGTTGACCGGCTTTCCGCCGCATGCAGCGGCGATATTGCGCGGTGTCATATTTTTCATAAAAAGTCTCCTTCATTTCTTCTTATATTTTGCGAGCGAGACCTCGATGATCTTCTCGCAGAAAGCAGGATAGTCCATACCGATGGCTGCCGCCTCCTGCGGCATCAGGGACATCGGTGTCATGCCCGGAAGCGTATTGGCCTCCAGACAGTACATTTCCCCATCCTCCCTCATGATAAAGTCAAAGCGGGCATATGCCTCCATAAAGAGCGCGTGGTAGCAGGCTTCGGCATAGTGCTGCATTTTCCTCGTGAGCGGCTCGGAAATTTCCGCCGGACAGATCTCATCGGTCATTCCCGCCGTGTATTTGCTCTTGTAATCGTAAAATCCGGACTTCGGCCGGATCTCAATGACCGGAAGCGCCTGACCGTCGATCACTCCGACGGAAAATTCGCGTCCGCGGATGAACTCCTCTACCAGGACCTCATCCTCAAGCTCAAAGGCCAGATCGAGAGAATGCAGGTATTCCTCATAATCATTCACGATATAGACGCCCACGGATGATCCTCCGCATGCGACCTTTACGACCAGCGGAAATGAAAGACCCATGTCATGGAGATCAACAGAATCCAGGCCTTTCTGGAGCGTCGTCCCCTTCGGGACAGGGATCCCCTTTGCCCCCAGCATGATCTTGGTCAGTCCCTTGTCCATGGAAAGCGCAGAGCTGGCGTACCCCGTTCCGGTATACCGGATCTTCCGCAGGTCAAATGCGGCCTGGACTTTTCCATCCTCACCGTTCGCGCCGTGAAGCGTGAGGAAGACAAGGTCGCTCATGCGGCAGAGTTTCAGGACATTCGGGCCGAAAAAGCTTCGGGTGGGGTTCGCTTTCGCGCTTTCGACCTTGCTGTCAAAAGACCGGATATATGCTGCCGCCTCATCGACATCGTAATAATCCGGAAAAGCATCCATCAGGTCGGAATCTTCGCAGCCGAAAAAAGCGTCGACAAGGATCGCCATATGTCCGTTCTGCCTGAGCGCCTTGCAGACACCCGTACCGGAAATAATTGAAATCTCACGCTCTGTGGAAGTGCCTCCGCACAGCACAACAATCTTCATCAGATCCTCCTTGAAAAAGCCGGAAAGCAAATTCTCCGGCGGGTCTTCGAATTCAAGAACGCCTCTGCGTTCCTGCAGCGCCGTGCTTACGTGCGAAGCACCTTCATCTTTGCGCGGCTGCGATCCGCCGGAGGCTTCTGTTCTTTATCGCGAGGTTGTACTCACGATGAAAACGGGTTTCATTTTGCGCGCGTATCTTACGACTCAGGTCACGAGTATTGCGCGAAGAAGCATAAATGATTCTTTCACTGACAAAAATATAAGGCAGCGAAAAAAGCTTCATTAAGCTTTAAGTCTACTGCCTTATAACAAGAAAAGCAACATTAAGTTTTTCAGCGGCCATCTGCACTTTTATCGCCTGCTTCCGTGCAAAGAGTCCGATCAGCAGACTTTACAGGAACTGTATAGCAATACCGATCGCACAGAGAGTTCCTCCTCCGATGGCAAGGGCGGGTCTGCCGTTTTCCATTCCGAAGGATCTCCCGCTGATATACCCGGCAGCCGAGAAGACCGCCGTCCCCAGCGCAAACGCGATCACCACAAAGAGCATTCTGAAGGATAACAGCCCGCAGACGGTTCCTCCGACAAATGAATACAGACAGAGCCGAAGCTCAAGGATCGTGTCGTGGACAAGATCAATGCTGTCCATTCTGTGCTCCAGAAGACGCCTGGACCTGTAAGCGCGGATCAGCATACTGAGCCCTGAAGCCAGAAGAAGAATACCGGCCACAATATTTATCCAGAAAAACTCTCTCTCTCCGAGATCCCTGCTCAGTGCGAACCGCCCGAGGGCATAGCCCCCGGCGGCAACGCACAGATTAAAGAGTCCGCAGAGGGCTGCAATGATCAGGATCTTCCTGTCAAGTTTCACGATCATAGCGCCCCGCTTCACTATTGCCTCATAATGCCCGAGCGCCATTGACAGAACGATCAGAATAACCAATACCGTCTGCATACGCCCTCCTCTCAGGCGATCGTATCCGCCTTAATAATGAACTTGACTGTGCTGTTCATATCGGAAGCAGCTCCGGAGAATGATGTATACTCTCTTGCAGCATCCTTAAGCTCACGGATCCTGGAATCGAGTTCCTTGACATCTTCCTTATAGAACTCAGCGATCTTCTGAATTCCTTCGTCGTTGAACTGCACACATCCATCCTTGAGCTCAAGAGATCCGGAAAGGATCGCGTCCATACCTTCTGTGAGCGTAACGACTCCCGACGCGAGCTGATCTGCTCCGCCCGTGAGGGCCGCAGAGTTGCTGTTCAGTGTGGAAGTGCCGGCAGAAAGCGTCTCCGTACCCGCTGCAAGTTCGGTAAGTCCCTGCGCAAGAGTATTTGCTCCGCCTGTAAGTGCTGCGGAATTCTCATTGAGCGTCGCTGTGCCCTGCTCAAGCTGATCCATGCCGGCAGACAGAGCCTGCAGGCCTTCCGCAAGGGATCCGGCCCCGGCTGTCAGCTCCGCTGACTTCGAATCGAGCGTGTCCGTTCCCTCAAGGATCATGCTCACGCCCCTGGAGAGCTGCGTTGTCCCGTCACTGAAGCTTCCGACAACTGAGAGCGCTGTCTGTGCAGCGACCTGGCTTGCCGTCTCAGAAGCCACGGTTCCCGCTGTCTCCACTAACGACTGCTCCACTACGCTCTCTGCAGTCTGTTTCGCAGTCTGCGGAACTGCCTGCCGGATCACGCTGTCAGCCGTCTGTTTTGCGACCTCTTTAGCAGTAGATTCGTAGATCGATTCTGCGGTCTGCTGCGCTGTTGCCGGAATGACCTCTCCCGCAACGGATGCCGCGGTCTGCTCCACTGCCTGCGGAACAGCTTCCTTATATACGCTCGACGCGACCTGCGCCGCAATGGTTCCGGCACTGCTCTTCACCGTCTCATATGCTGTCTGCGAAGCAGCTTCCGGTACAGTCTCCTTCACGACACTCTCTGCGACCTGGCCTGCGATCTGCGCACCGTACCCTGTAACGACCTGCTCCGCTGCGCTCTTCGCTGCCGCAGGGGCTGTCTGTCTGACTGCAGAGGCCGCTGCACTCTCCGCCGCGCTGCCTGCTGCTGTCACGGCTGCCTGCTTCATAGCTGCTTCGACAGCGCCGCTTGTGTTGATGGCCGATGTGATCGTGTCGGCTGAGATCGCACCCTTAATTCCTTCTGCAGTCTGATTTGCCGCGCTCTGCGCTGCCTGTGTGGCCGCATCGGAAGCCTGCTTAGAGGCAGAGGCATTTGCCGCGCTGTTATAGGAATCCATCATGGCCTGAGCAGTCGATGCAGCTTCCTCGGAAGACATACCCTGAGCCACCAGTCCGGCAGCGATCGCGTTAACGATCCCGGATGCGTCCGTACCGCTGACATCGATCCCGACTTCGATCGATCCGACTTCCGGTGCAGCGACATTCGCAGAGAGCGCACCTGCGATCGCAGCCCCGAGACCCTGCGCCACTGCGGACGCTCCCTGGCTGTAATCCGCCCCGGCAGCCGCTGTTTCAGCCTGTGTCCTTGCCGCTGTTCCCGCGGCCTGCGCCGACTCTTCGACACTCTGCGCTGCAGCTGCCGCTGCCTGAGACCCTGCACTTGCAGCAGTCTCTGCAAGCGAAGCCTGGGCTGCCGCTGCCGCCTGGGCTGCCGCCGCCTGCGCCTTCTCATCAAGTCCTTCTTCCGCAGCTGCACGCGCTTTTGCGGCTGCGCTCTTTGCATTTTCCTCAGAAGCAGCGCTCACCTTAGCTGCTGCGGCTTCGCCGGCTTTCGCCGCATCCTCCTCGATCGTCTCGTTGACCTTGGCGGAGGCTGCAGACGCAATTGCCTTCTGCTGCTTATCAAGTCCCCTCTCCGCCTGGGCTTTTGCCGCCATACCGACAGCCTTTTTCATCAGATCCATCTGTGCGTCAAGCGTGTCCGAGACCTGAGAGACTGCTGCTTTGGCTGTTTCATCGATTGAAGCCTTCGCTGCCGCCTCTGCAGCATCCCCGGCCTGTTCCTTCTTTTCTTCAAGCTGGGAAGCGGCAGTGGCTTCTGCAGCTTCTTTCGCCTGCTTTGCTGCCTGAGAGCTGATGATCAGAAGCTTTTCGGTATCCGTCGGAAATCCCTTTACGGTCGAGTCCATGGAGAAGATACCCTTCGCAAGCTCGGAGACACCCTTGTTCACCTGGGAAACACCCGCTGTGTAGGCATTAACGCCTTCAGCGATCTGGGAAGCGCCGGTCCCGGCCGTCTTTCCAGCTTCTGCAAGCTGGGAAGCGCCGACTGCTGCTGCAGCGACACCTTCTGTATACGTTACAACGCCGGATGCAAGCTCAGCTGAGCCATCTCTTGCCGATGCAGCGCCGGAAGTAAGCTGCATGGCGCCGTCGTTCACCTGACTTACTCCATCCGTATATTCCTTCACACCGGAAGCAAGCTGACTCGTCCCGTCTGAAAGTTCCGGCATCGCGTCATCCGCTGTCTTGATCCCGTCTGAAAGCTTCGTCGCGCCGTCCGCAAGAAGATTTCCATCCCCGCTCAGTTCGTCGACGACTTTATCCAGTTCTTCGAACACGCTGTCCGAATCCTCATCGGAGTCTGTATCCTCTCCTTCGAGAAGATTTGAAAAGACCATCGTCATGCACATATCGAGATTGAATTCGGACGCATCCATGGTGACATCGACTTCGCTCGGGATATCGAGATCCATGATCTTTTCCTTCGCTTTCTGTCCGCTCTCTCCGCCGATCTCTCCGGCCTTCTCAGAGGCCTTTTCCTTTGTAGTCGCAAGGCTCTCACGAAGTCCGGGGAAGCCCATTCCGACGACGATCGTATTTTTGCCTTCTGAAACGACCGTGCCATTATCCACCTTGACATTGCTCACGTCATCGTTCGAGAACATAAGACCCGTGACGGCAGTGAACGGAACATAGACATCGCCCCGCTTTTCATTATTCGTATAGGCGATATGGATCCTGACCTCTCCGGACTTCCCGGCGATCTCTTCCGGAGATACTTCCTTTTCGTTCAGATAATAAGTGATCTCTGCGTTGACAGGAAGTTTTGCATCCGTCTTTCCCTGGTAATACACATCTTCCCCGTTCGAGGTCCAGGTGACTTCCTTGCCGTCGCTGCTATATACGGCATCCCCTTCCGTGACCTTCAGGTCTGTCAGGGACGTCTCGTCGTTGATCGCTTTATTCTGATCGGGATTCTTCAGCCACGCACTGACCGTGACATCCTTCGTCTTTCCGTTCGCGTCTGTGAAGACATAAACGGTCTCGGATTTCTCCACGCCTTTATTATTTCCGGCGCCGACCGCTTCCGCCATGATCGACGCGAGTTTTTCTTCCGATCCCTCATTGCCCGCGGCCGCCTCGGATTCTTCCACCCGGGACTCGGTCCCGGCAGTACTGTTTACAGGAGTTCCGGCACTGTTTCCACAGGCGGCCGTCCCTGCGACCAGAACAACTGTCAGTGTGCCGGCGAGCAGCTTCTTCACCATCTTACTCTTCATTGTCTTATCCTCTTTTCATTTCCGATCTTTTTACACTCAGTATATTTCCTGTTTTCATTAATGACTCTCTTTGTCCGCTGATCAGGACTCTCTTCACGTACTCCCGGTATCATGAAGCGTTCTCTTCAGGCATTCATCACTGACCTGCATCAGGTGAATTCTGCGCCGAAGATCACAGTCCCTGAGGCTGGGACGTTCTTTTCCTGTGCTTCTTCACCCCGGCGAAAAATCCCTTCCGCTCCGGCATAAAGCCCATGCTCGTCCGTATGATCAGAGGATCAAAGGCCATGAGGATGGCCGGCAGCACAAGAAGGACCGTGCACATCGAGATCAGCGCCCCGCGGGCCATCATGACGCACAGCGACGAGATCATGCTGATATTCGAGTAAATGCCGACGCCAAAGGTAGCCGCAAAGAAGGAAAATGCAGACACGATGACGCTCTGGATCGACGTTGTATGGGCGATCCGGACAGCCTCCTCTCTGCTCTTCCCGCCGGCCCGTTCCGTCTGATAGCGGCTTGTCATAAGAATAGCATAGTCAACGGTCGAACCCAACTGAATTGTTCCGATAACGATCGGTGTGATAAAAGCAAGGGCCGTTCCGGTATATCCCGGTATCGCCATGTTCACGAAAATCGCGAACTCGATGGCGAAAATCAGCAGGAACGGAAGGCTGATCGACCTGAATACGAAGAAAATAATCAGGAAGACCAGTCCGATCGAGACCCAGTTGACGACATTAAAGTCGTGATTCGTGATCCTGATCAGATCCGCTGTGCACGGTGCCTCTCCAATCAGCATTCCGGTCGGATCGTACTTCTTGAGGATCGTATTGAGCTCCTCCACCTGCGCGTTGACCTCATCGGTCGCGGTAGCATACTCGCTGGTGATAAGGATCAGCTTATAATTGTCAGACTCAAGAGCATCGAGAATTTTATCCGGCAGCATCTCATGCGGAAGGCCTGAGCCGACCAGCGAATCGATGCCGAGGACTGTCTTGACGCCGTCCACTTTCTTCATTTCATTGCACATCTTCTCCGTTTCCGTGCTGTCCGTATCCGCGTCAACGAGAAGCATATGCGTCGCGCCCATATCGAACTTCCCGGAGAGCTCAGCATTCGCCGAGACGGACGGCAGATCCGGCGGAAGTGTCTGATCCAGCTGATAGTAGACATCATAGTGCATGTAACCCCAGATTGCCGGGATCCATGCAATGATGTAGACGGCCAGAATAGCTTTGTAATGCTTCTGTACAAAATCCGGAAGTTTTTTGAATTTCGGCAGCAGCGGCTTATGCCTTGTCTTTTCGATCAGCTTCTCAGCTGTCAGGATCATGGACGGGAGGATCGTTACACAGCCGATCACGCCGAACAGAACACCCTTCGCCATGACGGCACCGATATCGAGTCCCAGCGTAAAGCTCATGAAGCAGAGGGCAATAAAGCCGGCGATTGTCGTGATGGACGATCCGATGACGGACTGCAGCGTCTGATTGATTGCCTCAGCCATCGCCGTTTTGTGGTCATCCGGATAGCGCTTTATATTTTCCTGGAAACTATGCCACAGAAAGATCGAGTAATCCATCGTCACGCCGAGCTGCAGGACCGCTGCCAGCGCCTTCGTGATATAAGAGATCTCCCCGAAAAACACATTCGATCCGAGATTGTAGATGATGCACATTCCGATCGACAGAAGAAAGAAGAGCGGTGCGAGGAATGTGTCCATCGCAAGACCGAGGACAACGACAGCCAGAAGAACTGCCAGAAGAACGTAAATCGGTTCCTCTGCGTTGGCCAGATCCCGGGTATCCGTGACAATGCCGGAGATGCCGGCGAGGAAACAATTCTTTCCCGCGATCTTCCTGATCGTCGTGATCGCTTCCATCGTCTCATCCGCCGATGTCCCGGTGTCATACGTGATCGCCATGAGCGTCGCGTCTCCGCGGATGAACGCATCCCGCACATCCTGCGGGAGCATCTCGACCGGCATATTGAGAGATGCGAAGCTGTCATACCAGACCACGTCATGCACATGGGGGACTTCCCCGATCTCTGCTTTCAGCTTTGATACATCCTTAAAATCCATGCCTTCGACGACCATCATAGAGATCGCGCCCTGGCCGAACTCATCGAGCAGGATGTCCTGCCCCTTCATTGTCTCAATGTCCTTCGGCAGATATGTCAGCACATCATAGTTGATCCTTGTGTTAAGATAGCCGATCACCGACGGAACGAGGAGAAGTGCCGCTATGATGAGTATCAGGAAGCGGGATCTCACGACTGCTTTTCCGAAATATTTCATAAAGACCTCCATGTCAGTTCGCGCACAAAGCGGCGCTCATTTCCAGCGCCGAGGACCGGCGGTCTGCCTGTCAGCGCGGATCAATCTCTTTTCGACCCTTTCAGAGCAGGCCCTGTAATCAGACATTTCATGACTCTGTACAGCAGCCGCTCCTCTGAAGTCCATTCATATAATAATGAAAAGGGGCTGAATATCGTAATATTCAACCCCCGGAACATGTAAAGGCAGGTTTTACATTTTTGCGAAAATGTATACCTGCCTCTTTCACTTACATTCAATTGTTTATCTCAGCCCACTGAGATAAACGCCTCCGGCGGATCGCAGCCGCGCAAAGTGGAAGGTGCTTCGCACCATGCGCGGCGCGGCAAGAACGCTGAGGCGTTCTTGAACTCAGTGGGGAAGACCCCCTTCACATTTTCCTCAGCTCTTCGACCATCTCCTCGAGAGACCTCGTCGCTATATATTCATACCCCTCGGCCATCTCGTCCGGCGAGATTTTCATACCTGTCCGGATCCACTCCACGACGACGAACGTCATCGCCTTCGCGTAATACTTCGATATAAATTCCGGCGAGAGCCAGATCTTCGGTCCTTTCCCTGATAAGCCCGTCTCGCCGATCGCATACCGGAGAATATCCTCGATGCCCCGCTCCGCCATCTCCGAGAATGAGTTCTGTCCCTCCATATTGACGATATGCATATAGAAATCCTTATCCTTCTGCATATTTCTAAATATGAGGACGACCGCTTCCCGGAACATCGAGTTTGCAAGCAGGATCCGGACCGGTTCGAGGATCTCAGTCCGCATGATCCACTCGAGCAGGTCATACTTGTCCTGAAAATGATTATAGAACGTGACCCTGATGACCCCTGCGCCGTCTGTTATCTGTTTTATTGTGATCTTTTCAAAGGGGTGCCTGACCGCGAGTGACTTCAGACTCGCGGCAAGCTTCACCTCTATCGCATTCCGTTCTTCCATGCTGTCAGTATAGCATTCTGAAAGACGGCAAACAAGCGGAAACTCTCTCCTGTCCGATCTCATATGCATCTTGCCGGGGATCGCCGGGATACATTTCTGAAGGGCAGCACCCTGAATAACAGGCAGACCGATCGGGAAACTTCAGGAACGCCCCGGCGTTCCTGCCACGGTATCAGCACACCATTCCAATGCTTATGAGCGTCAGCCGGCAGTTTCCGGCAGGTCTTCTGCCCTTATACGAAAAAATTAAAATTTGATGAACTTTATAAAGTAAATATCAATTCTTTTAGTTGAAATCATGAAGAGAAGCATGTATAATTCAGATAGATTCCCTGTAATAGCGTTTGATTTCAGGGATATTTTGTGCAATAGCACCAAATGACACTATCAATAAAGAAAGGGAGGAAGAGTAGATGGTAAGTATTCTTCTCGCTACTCACGGGGATTTTGCGGAAGGCATTTTCATGACCGGAAGCATGCTCTTCGGTGAGCAGGAAAACGTCGCTGCTGTCACACTGCAGCCAAGCGAAGGTCCTGATGATTTGAGGGCGAAAATGCTCCAGGCGATCGACGGATTCGAGAACAAGGATGAAGTCCTGATTCTCGTCGACCTCTGGGGCGGCACACCGTTCAATCAGGCCAACTTCATCATCAATGGCCATGAGGACAAGTGGGCGATCGTAGCGGGACTCAACGCTCCGATGCTCATTACAGCCTACGCCAACCGTGACGACTGCGAATCGGCACATGAATTGGCAGCAAGCATCCTCGAGGATTCCCGCGACGGTATTAAGATTTACCCGAAGGAACTCGAGCCCGCTGACACAACAAAGGCTGCTGCAGCTCCTGCGGCTGGTCCTGTTGGAGCAATCCCGCCCGGAACCGTTCTGGGGGATGGCCACATCAAGATCAAGCACGCACGTGTAGACACCCGTCTTCTTCACGGACAGGTCGCTACGAACTGGTCCAAGGCAATCGCTCCGGACCGCATCATCGTTGTATCTGACAATGTATCCCATGACGCTCTGCGCAAGCAGCTGATCATCGAAGCGGCGCCTCCCGGAATCAAGGCGCATGTTGTTCCGATGAAGAAGATGCTTGAGGTCGTCAAGGACGTCCGCTTCGGCGACACGACCGCATTCCTTCTGTTCGAGACTCCGCAGGATGCTCTCGAGGCGATCAAGGGCGGCGTTGACATCAAGAGCCTGAACATCGGCTCCATGGCGCACAGCCAGGGCAAGGTCGCTGTCAACAAGGTCCTCTCTCTTGACGCAAAGGATGTCGAGTGCTTCGAAGAGCTGAAGAAGCTCGGCGTAAAGTTCGATGTCCGCAAGGTTCCGGCTGACGCTCCGGAAAATATGGACAAGCTCATCCAGGCAGCTAAGGATGGACTTGGCATCAAGTAACAATTGAATAAATTACACAAACAGGAGGAATTGAAATGTCAGGCATTTCTATTATCTTAGTATTTATCGTGGCATTCCTGGCCGGTGTTGAAGGTATCCTCGATGAGTTTGAATTTCATCAGCCGCTGGTTGCCTGCACACTGATCGGGCTTGTTACCGGACATCTTCCGGAATGCCTCATCCTGGGCGGATCTCTCCAGATGATCGCTCTCGGCTGGGCAAATATCGGTGCTGCTGTTTCTCCGGACGCTGCTCTCGCGGCAGTCGCTTCCGCAATCATCCTCGTCCTCGGCGGACAGGGTACCAAGGGCGTTGATACAGCGATCGCGGTCGCAGTACCGCTGGCTGTTGCAGGTCTTTTCCTTACAATGGTCGTCCGTACAATTTCCGTCGCGGTCGTACACCAGATGGACAGAGCCGCTGAGACCGCAAACTTCAGAATGATCGAAGTTTGGCAGCTCATCGCGATTGCCCTTCAGGGTCTTCGTATTGCGATCCCGGCGATGGCGCTTTGCTTCATCCCGGCTAACGTTGTTCAGGGCTTCTTACAGTCCATGCCGGCATGGCTGACAGACGGTATGTCCATCGGCGGCGGCATGGTCGTTGCAGTAGGTTACGCGATGGTCATCAACATGATGGCTACACCGGAAGTCTGGCCGTTCCTTATCATCGGCTTCTGCCTTGCAGCCATCGGCGACCTCACTCTGATCGCTCTCGGCGCGATCGGTATCTGCATCGCCCTGATCTATCTGAAACTGTCGGAGAACACAGGTGTTGCCGGAGCAGCTGCAGGTACAGGCGATCCGCTCGGCGATATCTTGGATGATTACGAATAATAAAGAAGGAGGTACGAAAAAATGGCAGAGAACAAAAAAGTTGAATTAACTGTTGCCGACCGTAGATCGGTCATGCTTCGTTCTACCTTCCTTCAGGGCTCCTGGAACTATGAACGTATGCAGAACGGTGGCTGGTGCTATGCAATCATCCCGGCCATCAAGAGACTTTATACGACAAAAGAAGAACAGGCTGCCGCTCTGAAGAGACATCTCGAATTCTTTAACACACAGCCGTATGTCGCTTCCCCGGTCATGGGTGTTACCCTTGCTCTTGAGGAAGACCGCGCGAACGGCGCGCCTGTCGAAGATCAGGCGATCCAGGGCGTTAAAGTCGGTATGATGGGTCCTCTGGCCGGTGTCGGTGATCCGGTATTCTGGTTCACGCTTCGCCCGATCCTCGCAGCTCTCGGCGCTTCTCTCGCAATTTCCGGAAATATCATTGGACCGATCCTCTTCTTCGTCCTCTGGAATATTTTCCGTATGGCATTCATGTGGTATACACAGGAATTCGGCTACAAAGTAGGTATGGAGATCACCAAGGACCTTTCCGGCGGTCTGCTCGGCAAAGTCACAAAGGTCGCTTCCATCCTCGGTATGTTCATCCTGGGTGCGCTGGTCGAGCGCTGGGTCAGCATTAACTTTGTGCTCCCGGTATCGGTCATCACGAACGCAGAAGGATCCTACATCGACTGGAATGCACTTCCCGCCGGTGCAGAAGGAATCCACACAGCTATTTCCCAGTTCGCAGGTGGATATTTCCTTGAACCCACAAGAGTTACCACTCTTCAGGACAACCTGAATTCCCTGATTCCGGGCTTCGTTCCTCTTCTTCTCACGCTCCTCTGCATGAGACTGTTGAAGAAGAACATTTCCCCGATCGTTATCATCCTTTGCCTGTTCCTGGTTGGTATCCTCGGACACGTGATCGGTCTTCTGTAATCCAAGAGACCCGATTTTACGATTTTCAAAAGGGCCCGGAATCATCCGGGCCCTTTTCTTTGAAGCACAGGTTTTTTAGGAGATACTATGGCAAAAGTCAAAAAATCAAAACGTTTCGGAAAGAATCCCGAAGATATGCTCGTGGAACGCCTCAACCAGAATATCGAGTTCTCCAACAAGGCGACCGCATTCCACGGACTTGACACCTACGGCTACATCATGGTCGGAGAGAAGGGAATCGAGTACTATAACGAGCGCACACTGCAGGATTATATCCAGATTCCATGGGAGGAGGTCGCGCTGATCATCGCCGCGGTCTACTTCGGAGGACGCTATATACCGCGTATAGCGATCCGAACGAACTACAACGGTGATTTTCCGTTCTCGGTGAGACAGCCTCGGGCTTTTCTTCGAGCCTGCAGGAACCATTTTCCGGCAGAGAAAATCGTTCGCTCTCTGAATTTCGCACAGGTAATAAAGCAGAATTTCATTCTCCTTGGAAACAAACTGCGCAGGAAGGGCTGAGCCCTTTCCTGCGCTTTCTTTCACCTGTTAATCTTCCCGCGGCTTAGTCCCGGACCGTGAAGCTCCCGGAATAAATATTTCCACTATAAAAACTTTCTGAGCATCGGGTTGTCTTCCCAGAGCTCTCTGGCCGCCTTATACTCTTCTCCTTCCGGAAGCGTCTCCCCCATGAGCTTCAGGATTTCCAGCACCTTCGACTGGGGAATTCCCATATCATTCGCGACCTCGTCGATCGTCGGCTTCGTCCCGAGCTCACCGGTAAGCCGGTTGATACTCTCATTTAAAAGCTCGACCTCGGCGACCAGCCGGTCGTCCCGCTTCATATAATCCTCCTGCTCCGCAAGTGCGAGGAGGACCTGCTCCCGGATGGCCTGCTCGACAGTCCTGTCAAGCGGAAGCCCCTCTCCCCTCTCATCGCTCTCCGCCACGAGATTGAGACCCGCGACAAGGCCCAGAAAAGCCTCCTGCGTGAGATCCTCGAGAGGAACGGTCCCGTTGTCCAGCTCCGCGGCGATCTGCATTGCGAGCGGCATAAATTCTTCTGTAAGGTCTGCCTTCTGAAAATCGTTCATTTCTTCTCCTATATCATGATCTTGCGTCACGAAACTCCCATGTCAGAAACAAGTTCACTTTGTACATTCACCTTACGGATCAAGACATGTAAATTCCGCGTCAGTTACAGCATGGTCCAAGTCATGTGAAAATCCGTGTCAGGGATGAAAAAAAGGTCATGAGTATGATCGCTCATGGCCTTTTCTTTATTATCCCTTTTTTATTTCAGCTCAGATGTGCAGAAACCGCAGCGTGTAGCTTCGATCGGAATCTCGTTCTGGCAATACGGGCACTTCTTGGTCGTCGGAGCAGCTTCCTCTTTCTCCTTCTTTGTCAGATTGCTGAGCTTGTTGACAGCCTTGACCATGAGGAAGATGCAGAATGCGACGATCAGGAAATTAATGACCTGTGTAAGGAATACACCATAATTCAGTGTGGAAGCACCTGCCTCCTGTGCAGCTGCCAGCGTAGAATACTTCTCGCCATTCAGAGAGATGAACCAGTTCTCGAAATTGATTCCTCCGGTGATCAGTGTGATGACCGGCATAATGACATCATTTACGAGAGAGGTAATGATCGTTCCGAATGCACCACCGATGATGACACCGACTGCCATATCCATGACATTGCCGCGCATTACGAATTCTTTAAATTCGCCGATAAACCCTTTGCTCATGTCTATCTCCTTTCTCAAATGCATGAAGCTTTTACGGCTTCTGACCAGCTGATTATAAAACTTTTATAAACATTTTACAAGTACTCACTTGTAAAACATATCGGCTGTTATACCGTGTGCGTTGACCGATCCATTTCTTTACTTCCGGCCGCTTCCAGGCGTCTCAGCTCATCTTCCGCCGCCCCGCTTCGGGCGCTCCGGATCAGCTGCCGCCCGTCCTGACTTTCGGCGGTTCAGGTCATCTTCCGCCAGCCCCGGCCTTCGGACGTTTCAGATCCTCCGAGTCAAGCATGACGGTGAACGGTCCGTCATTGACGAGCGAGATCTTCATGTAAGCCCCGAAAACGCCCCGTTCGACCGGTCTTCCTGATTCCCTGCACTTTTCAATAATATATTCATAGAGCTCATTGGCTTTATCCGGCGATCCCGCCTTCACGAACGAAGGCCGGTTCCCCTTGCGGCAGTCCGCGTAGAGGGTGAACTGGGAAATGAGAAGCAGACTCCCTCCGACGTCCGCAAGGCTCAGATTGGTCTTTTCATTTTCATCCTGAAAAATGCGGAGCCCCAGCATCTTCCGGACCATGAGATCCGCAGTCTCCTTTGTATCTTCTTCTGAAACGCCAATCAGCACGCAGAATCCCCGGTCGATGGCGCCCGCGACCTCCCCGTCGATCGTAACGCTCGCTTCACTCACTCTCTGTACTAAAAATCTCATGTCTCTCCCCTTCCAGGATTTGTGCGAATTTTCCGGCGGACAAAAACAGCAGTCAATGCTGACTGCCGTTTTTTCACAGCCTGTCTTCTCATGGAACCCATTCCGGTGTATACTGTAGATACCGCTTCCGGTTCCGAAAGAGTATCCCGGCATCTGCCGGGGTATGGCCGGCATTTAGTGCGAATATTAAGAGGACAAAGCTAAAATAGCACGGCCGCCGGAAGAGCTTTTTCATACTGCCTGATCTGCTTCATCCGGAGCGCTTCTGCGTTCCTTATGAAGCCTTTTTTTGTGCCCGGCAGTCCTTTAGTCCTTTCTCTGCAATGTCAGAGCTTTATCTCTCCATCCTGCCTGCAATGCCAGACCTCGCCGCTTGTCACGTCCTTCCAGTAAAATTCGCCGTTCTCCCAGATCATGTAGCTGTGTCTCGACCCCTGCTTCGGAATCGCGACCGAGCCGGGATTCATGTACCAGAACCCCTCATGTCTTGTGCACGCAGGGACATGTGTATGCCCGCACAGAAGGATATCTCCCGATTTCATGGGCGGCGGATTCTTCTCCCCGTGGTGGTGCCCGTGGGTCATAAAGACGGTCTCATCCCCGAGGAGAAGCATGCCGTATTCCGCATGGATCGGGAAATCCAGCACCATCTGATCCACCTCCGTATCACAGTTCCCGCGGACACAGATATATTCGTCCCTGCGGGCATTCAGCATCGAGATGACCTGCTTCGGGTCGTACTCTGCCGGAAGATCGTTCCTCGGGCCGTGATAGAGAAAATCCCCGAGAAGGATGATCCTGTCCGGACATTCCTCCTCAATGCGGGTAAAGAGCTCTCTGCAGTAATGCGCAGAGCCGTGGATATCAGAAGCAATCAATATTTTCTTCATATCTTTTCTCCTTTTACACTGTCGGTAGTGTCAAATCTACTACCTGTTTTATATTTCAAAAACCTTGATTTTACGGGAGATTCAAATAAAAAGAGCATTGACCTCCCTTTTTTGGTATAAT
>OMVU01000165.1 GCA_900314565.1 uncultured Eubacteriales bacterium | reverse complement strand
ATAATTACTAAGGAAAGAACCGAAGGTGGTTTGAATAAGGGGGCACATTTATTGCCCCTTTATTCAAACTACTTTTGGTTTTTCCGAATTGAACAATATCGCGGTCAGTATGGAGATTTAATCTTTCTATCTTCCGTCAACTGGTGTGTATGTAATCGTTTCCGACCCGTCTTATTTCTGATTTTTATTTTATTCAGGACATACTGCCCCCTTTCCCCCAAATGAACTGTGTCTATTCTATATAGGCTAATTATTGTAATCAGGCACTATTGTTCTGATATCCACACCGCTGGCCGGGCTCATAGGACATGGTATCTCCACAATTAGGACATTTTGTAACATCTATCTTGTACAGTATCCGGATTGCCCGCACCTTATCGTCTTTCCGGAAACGTCTCAGAAACTCCCGGCAGCCGATAAGATTCCTGCATAGCGGGATCAGCCTGCGCTTCTTTTGATTGCTGAGCAGACCGTAGTGGCGTATCCTGACAAATCTTCTGGGCGGGACATGCATCAGGAACCTGCGTACGAATTCCACCCCGTCCAGAGTAAGTTCTTTCCATACCCCGCCATTTCTATAGTCCTTTACCCGGAACGTTACGCCCTTCTCATCCATGCGAAGTATCCGGCTGTTGCTGATAGCTATACGGTGTGTATAACGCCCGAGATAATGCATAACACTTTCAGCACCGGCAAATGACTCCCTGATGTCGGTTACCCAGTCCTTCTGGTAACACAGGTCCATCAGATCCCGGTATTCATAATGGTTCCGATACTTCTCGGCTTCTCCGGCATAGCAAAGTTTCCCTTCCTTATGCAGCTCTTTTAAACCGGAAAGGAATTTTCCTTTGAAAACTTTGGCAATTACCTTTCCGGGCAGAAAGAAGCCTTCCCTTTTCTGGTTCCAGTTCCCGTCTGCATCCAGTCCTCCGCCTGTGCATAACACATGTATGTGCGGATGGTAAGAGAGATTGGAAGACCATGTATGCATGACACTGATAAAACCCGGCGTCCCTCCCAAATGCGCAGGATTTCCGGAAAGTTCCATGACGGTTTCCGCGACCGTATGGAAGAACAGGGAATAAAGCTCCTTCTGGTTACTGTAGATCAATGGGTTCAGTTCGGAAGGGCATGTGAAAACGATATGATAGTAATCAATATCCAGCACGTGCTCATTCTGGGCATCAATCCAGAGCTCGTTCGACAGGGCCTGGCACATCGGGCAGGACCTGTCCCGGCAGGAATTGTTGTGGAACTGTACATGTCCGCAGCTGCTGCATCTGGAAACATTTACCCCATAAGCCCCTGTCTTACAGTTCAAGATGTGGCGGACCACTTTTTCCTGCTGCGTGTTCGGCACATAGGAATCAAGATATCCCGGGTAGAATCTCTGCAACACATCCTGCATGGTCGGTCTGTCACCCATTGCACACGCCCTCCGCCTCTGAAGGAGTGAATGTGTCGAATGGACTCCTGATCCCCATGAGCGCTTTGGATGTCATCTGGAGATATACATCCGTAGATCCCGGACTGCGGTGTCCAAGGAGCTGCTGGATAAAGGTGTGGCTGACGCCGTCTTCCAGAGCATGGCATGCAAAACTGTGGCGGAGTGTATGCGGGGTCACGCCTTCAGGAAGGCCTAACGCCCGGGCATGCGTTTTGACAAACAGTTCGACGGCGCTGGTCGTGAGCGGCTCGTCCCGGACTGTGCTCGGAAAGAGCCATCCCCTTGGGCGGCCGTACCGGTACCAGTATTCCGTAAGGATCTCCAGGTTGCGGTCGCTGAGTATCGTATAGCGGTCCTGCCTGTTCTTCGAAACCGGCACATGAATCATCTTTTTTGACCTGCTGATGTCTTCATAACGCAGGCGGCATACTTCGCTCACCCTCAGGCCGGATGAATACATCGTCGCGGTAATGGCCTTATGCTTATAATTATCCATGGAATCGATCAGCATTCCGACCTGTTCCCTGGTAAGGACGACAGGGAGATAGCGGTCCCTCTTCATTTTTGGGAGCTTTTTAGGATCCCAGACGTAGCCGAGGGTATATTCAAAAAAGAACCGGATTGCCGCTGTATAGGCGTTAATTGTAGATGCCTTCTTTGATTCATTGTCCATCATGTGGAAGACGAACTTCCGTATGTCCGCGTATGTGACAGACATGGCATCTTTTCCGGTGAAGTTCAGGAACCTTACAACAAAGCGGTAATAATCTTCACAAGTATTCTTTGCATAATTTTTGAGCCGCAGGTCTTCCTTAAGTCTCTGCAGATATACTTCATTCATGATTTTCCTCCATAATAATTGAGTTTTGTCTAAAGTGACAGTTCAATCATTATGGAGGTGCATGAGCATAGTAAAAGCTCTTGTCCGAAAGCCTGATAAATGATATGATTCTGCTCATAGCAGTAGTGATAACGATCCTGTGTTTTATAAGGTCTGTTTTTTTGTGGTGAATCAACAATACCTTATCCAGGGCTTATTTACTACTGCTTTTATCGATTTTTAAGATGGATGCGAAACTTGGGCAGGCCATCGCGCAGCGATTTTGTTCAA
>OMVU01000170.1 GCA_900314565.1 uncultured Eubacteriales bacterium | reverse complement strand
ATAATGGAGAACCTGTACCGGCGTTTCATCCGACTGGTTCACGTGATACGTGAAGAGCTCTTTCTTCAGGCGTCCGCAGAAGGGCCGGAAATAGTCCTCATAAGCCCGGATGACCCAGTTCGCGAGATTCTGTTTGGAGATCTGGATTCCATCCGCCTGGAGCTGTGCCGCGATCCTTTCATAAGGAAGGCCAAGGGCATACTTTCCGTTGATGACGGCTCCGATCAGCGACGGCGTCGCAATGCTGTTTTCGATCGGGTCCGCCGGACGGTCACCGCGGAGGAATTCATCCTGATGCAGTCCGCCGGTTCCGACGTAGACCTTTACCACGTGGTCTTCGACAATCTTCTGGGAAGGAACATAGCGCATCCGCATGTAGGTCTCATCCTTGAAGTACCGCCAGTTTCCTTCTCCGAAGTAACGGTCCAGTTCTTCCCGGGACACGTCGTGCGGCGGGATGGCCTCATGCTCGAGATCCTTCAGATTCTCTGCCCGGCTGCCTGGCTGCTTCTTCCTTTTCGTTTTTGCCGGAAGGATCTCTTCTGCCGGAGGCTCCGGAATAGAAGGATTGGCAAGGACTTCCGTTTCATCGAAAAGGCACATCTGTCCTGCAATCTGGTCGAGTTTCTCTGTGTGGCGCCCGAATCGCTGCTGCTCGAAGACACGGAACTGCTCCATGAGCTGCTCATAGTTCTTCTTCAATGAGAGAATCTCGTCCTGCATTCCGAGGATGAGCGTGTCCTTCTCATCCGAAGTAAGCCTGTTCAGTTCTTCCTTTTGGTAGGTCTCTTTTGGCATGAATCCGGTCCTTTCCGATAAGGGTATTATACCGAAAAGCCACTGGCAGAGCCACTTTGCGGGCTTTCCGCCTTCGTCATTCTGCCTATGGATTCTTCCTTCGGAGAGACTGATGCAGGGACAGGAAATATGGACTTTTCAAGTTTCGCTTTTCCTCCGCGAGGGGGATGCAGGCTTTCCGGTGCAGGACCTGCGGGCATTCCACGCAGGGCGCAGATGCCGTATTTATCATGATAAACAGGGACTGAAATTTCTCTGTTTTGCACAATACAAAAGAATTCAGGATATCCGGTGCGGCGTTACCTCCCGGATCTTCGGAGTAACAGGATCGAATCCCATCATCAGGAGATGGTACTGTTCTCTCGTGAGTTCTGCCGCTTCCTGCCGGCTCCTTGGCCAGGAGAAGCTCCCGGCTTCAAGGCGCTTATAGAGGAGAAGAAAGCCGTCGCCTTCCCAGAGGAGCCCTTTGATGCGGTCGCTCCTCCTGCCGCAGAAAAGAAAGAGGACATCCTTTTCCGCGGGATTCAGGTGATAATTCGAAAGTACCAGCTCAGACAGGCCCTCGATTCCTTTCCGAAGATCGGTGTAGCCTGTTGCGATCACGATCTTGCGGACGTTGTATGCTTCACTCAGCATGGCGGATCTCCTCCATAATCCGGTGAAACAGTTCCGGCGAGATGGAGTTAGCGATTCCGATCTCGCTCCGGCCAGTCCGGATGACAGCATCCGCATGGAATCCGGATGATGCGGGTACAGGTGTGGGCCCCTTGAGATTCTCTGCATCCGATGGAAACTCCACAAAGGCAACAGGGGGTGTATTGCTGGTCACAGACTGCGGAAGATCAGAGTGCTGCTCAAGATAAGCTGCATTCCGGACTTTCCGCTGCCAGTAGTAATACTGGTTCCGGGTCATGCCGTTTTCTGAGATCCATTGTTTTTGTGTGACGCCCTTTGGCCTTGACTGACATGCGCTGACGATTTTAATCCAGTTGCTGAGTCTGACTTCGTGAACAGGCTTATCCATTGCCGCACCTCGCTTGAAAAAACTTCAAGTTTATTGATTTTTTCAAGTATGGCATCAAGATGGCTTAAATCACAGGCGCAGGGTTTGACGCTTACGATTGAGTGCTAACCCTCATCAGAAGTTCAGAAGAAAATTAAAATGACCTGTCAGAAATCTCTGACAGGTCGTCGAAATATCGTATTCAAACCGGATTTTTGTGGCGTTTTTTTAACGTTTTTTACCGTATTTCCCGGTCTTCATCCAGGATTTCAGCCTCACAATTCTCCTCAACAAACACTGAGATCTCATCCATCAGGCTTTCCGCCATCGCGTTATGCGGCACGATAGCAGCCACACCAATCACGATGATTTGGTGTGTATCCTGTTCATCGATCTCTGCTACAGATACATGGAATCTGTTCTGCAGCTTTGCTATGAGGCTCTTTACAATCATTCTCTTTTCCTTCAGGCTGTGCACCCATGGTGCATACAGTTTGAAGGTCATTGCCGCTATTTTCATTACCCCAAGGACGAATTATTCCTTTTCCGTCAAAACC